>CAKPCM010000008.1 GCA_934141615.1 uncultured Bacilli bacterium | reverse complement strand
ACTAGTTTAAATAAAAAATAGAAAAAATTTATAAAGTTTTGTATAGAAAATACTTGACTTTATTATGAGAGGAAAAGATTATGACTAAGTTGTTAAAAGAATTTAATAAAAAAGATTATTTTTTAGTACTTATATGCACTTTGTTAATTATATTTCAGGTATGGCTTGATTTAAGACTTCCTGATTATATGTCTGAAATAACAAAGTTAGTTCAAACAGAAGGAAGCAAGATGTCTGACATACTATCACAAGGTGGTTATATGCTTTTATGTGCATTAGGTTCGCTTATATCAGCATTTATAGTTGGATACTTAACATCTTATATTTCTGCAACATTCTCTCAAAAAACTAGAAAAACTTTATTTACCAAGGTACAAAGTTTTAGTATGGAAGAGATAAAAAAGTTTAAAACTAGTAGCTTAATTACAAGAACAACAAATGATATTACAAACATTCAAATGTTTATATCAATGGGACTTCAAATGCTTATAAAGGCACCTATTACTGCTGTATGGGCAATTCTTAAAATATTAGGTAAAAATTATAGATGGAGTATTGCTACGTTAGTAGCGGTAGTTGTTATGCTATCTGTTATAGGTACGTTAATGCTTATTGTTTTACCAAGATTTAAGATTGTTCAAAAATTAATTGATAACATAAATGATAAAACCCGTGAAAACTTAACTGGAGTACGTGTTATAAGAGCATTTAATGCTGAAAAATATCAGGAAGATAGGTTTGAAGAGGGAAATCAAAAACTTACTAACACGCAGATGTTTAACCAAAGAATGATGTCAATAATGTCTCCTACAATGTATCTTATAATGAACCTTTTACCACTTTCTATATATGTTATAGGAGCAGGCTTAATTAATAGTGCAGGTATGTTTGATAGATTAAACTTGTTTAGTGATATGGTGGTATTTTCAAGTTATGCAATGCAAGTTATTATGGCGTTTTTGATGCTTGCAATGATATTTGTAATGTATCCTAGAGCAAGTGTATCTGCTGACCGTATTAAAGAGGTTTTGGATACAGAAACAAAAGTATGTGATGGTACTTTTTCATCTGACACTAAATTAAAGGGTGAAGTTGAATTTAAAAACGTATCATTTAAATATCCTGATGCTGATGAATACGTTCTTAAAAACATTTCTTTTAAGGCAAAAAAGGGAGATACACTAGCACTTATTGGCTCAACTGGATCTGGTAAGAGTACGATTGTAAACCTTATTATGCGTTTTTATGACGTAACAGAAGGTGAAATACTAATAGATGGTAAAAACATAAAAGAATATAAATTAGAAACTTTATATAAAAAGATAGGTTATGTGCCTCAACGTGCTGTTATGTTTAATGGCAGTGTTAAATATAACATTTCTTATGGTGATAAAAAAGTAAGCGAAAAAGATATGAAAAACGCTGCCCGAGTTGCACAAGCATCTGAATTTATAGATAAGATGCCAAAGGGATATGATGCAAACGTATCATCTGGAGGAACTAATATATCTGGTGGTCAAAAACAAAGACTTGCAATAGCACGTGCGGTAGCGAAAGACCCAGAAATATTCGTATTTGATGATTCGTTTAGTGCGTTAGATTATAAAACCGATTATACCTTAAGAAAAGAACTTAAGAAAACTGCTAAAGATAAAACTAACATAATTGTTGCACAAAGAATTGGTACCATTTTGAATGCGGATGAAATAATCGTATTAGAAAATGGTTTCATTAAAGGATGCGGCACTCACGCCGAACTATTAAAGAAGTGTAAGGTTTATAAGGAAATAGCTTTATCACAACTATCAAAGGAGGAACTTGAAAATGAATAATCGAGATAACGAAAACAAGGCGCCTCAAAGAAGAATGCATGGACCAAATAGGGGTAATTTCGAAAAACCAAAAAACTTATCTTTGACGGTGAAAAAGCTATTTAGTTATTTAAAGAGCTTTATGCCATTTATAATAATTGCACTTATTTTTGCAGCGGCATCATCGGTATTTTCAATAATAGGACCTAATAAATTAAGTGATTTAACTGATGAATTATCTAAGGGACTAGTTTTGGATAAAAATAAGATAGAAGTTATAAGTAAAGATATTTCATCTACCTTAAATGAAGAAAACATAAAAGAAATAACAACCAAAATATATAAAAATGAAGATATTTCTGGTGTAAGTGATGAAGATAAAGCAACCTTTATTAAAATAATTTCTAGCATGGATAAAAATGATAGCAGTGCTATGATAAAAAGTATTTTAGATATGCCAAAATCCATTCAAAGATTGCTTCTTCCTGAAAGCAAGATTGAGAAAAAGAAAATAACAACTGATGATAAAGTAATATTCTTAAAAGAAATGAATGGTATTACTAAAAAATCATCTGCAAAAGAGATTTATGCTAAATTAGATAAATTACCAAATAGTATATCTAGTCTTATTAAACCATCAATTAACATGAATGCGGTTAAGAAAATAGTTATATTCTTACTTACTATTTATTTAGTAAGTGCATTATTTAACTTCTTAGAAGGATTTATAATGGCTAGTGTTGCAAATGATTTTGCAAGAAACCTTAGAAGCAAAATATCGGTAAAAATAAATCGTCTTGCGTTAAAATACTTTGATACACATTCAAATGGTGACATATTATCACGTGTTACAAATGATGTCGATACGGTAGCGCAGACAATGTCTCAAAGCCTTGGTTCATTTGTTTCTGCAATAGCATTATTTATAGGATGCGTAATTATGATGTTTAAAACTAACTGGATACTTGCTATAACAGCTATTTTATCATCACTTATTGGATTTATATTTATGTCGTTTATCTTAAGTAAATCTCAAAAATATTTCTTGGCAAGACAAGTAGAATTAGGTAAATTAAATGGACACATTGAAGAGATATATTCATCTCATAACGTAGTTAAAGCATATAATGGTAATTATGATGCATCAAAGAAATTCGATAAATTAAACGCAAACGTATTTGAATGTAACCGTATGAGTCAGTTTTTATCTGGTCTTATGCCATCTATGATGAATTTTATTGGTAACTTTGGATATGTGGCAGTATGTGTTGTCGGTGCGCTTTTAACGGTAAATGGAAACATAAGTTTCGGTGTAATAGTTGCGTTTATGATATACGTAAGATTATTTACCTCACCATTATCTCAAATAGCACAAGGAATGACTTCACTACAATCTACTTGTGCAGCTGCAGAAAGGGTATTTGAGTTTGTTGAAGAACCTGAAATGGAAGATGAAAAACATCTAAAGAAAAAGTTAGATACTAAGAAAGTTAAAGGAAACATTGAATTTAAACACGTTAAATTCGGATATGATAGTGATAAAGTAATCATAAATGATTTTAATTGTAAGGTAAAACCTGGTCAAAAAATTGCAATAGTAGGTCCAACAGGAGCGGGAAAAACAACGATGGTTAACTTACTTATGAAATTCTATAACATAAATGATGGTGACATATTAATTGATGGAGTATCAATTAAAGAACTAAAAAGAGAAAACATACATGATTTATTTATTATGGTACTTCAAGATACTTGGTTATTTAACGGAAGCATAAGAGATAACATTAAGTATAATAAAAAGAACGTTTCTGATAAAACAATAGAAAAAGCGTTAGAAACAGTTGGAGCACTTCACTTTGTTAAATCACTTCCAGGAGGACTTGATTATCAAATAACGGATAGTGAATCAATATCAGCAGGACAGAAACAGCTTCTTACAATTGCTCGTGGTATGGTAAAAGATGCACCATTTCTTATTCTAGATGAAGCAACATCATCAGTAGATACAAGAACGGAAGAACTTGTTCAAAAAGCAATGGATAAGTTAACTAAGGGAAGAACCTCATTTATAATTGCACACAGACTATCTACGATTAAGAACGCTGATATAATATTAGTTATGAAAGATGGCAACATAATAGAGCAGGGAAATCATAAAACATTAATGAGACAAAACGGCTTTTATGCTGATTTATATAATTCACAATTTAAAAACTAATACTTATAAATATTAATCATTTATTTGATTAATATTTTTTTTAGAATGAAAATGAGTTATAATTATAATTAAGGAGAGTTGATATGAAAAAGGTAGAGTTACATTTACATTTAGACGGAAGCGTAAGAGAAAGTACGGTAGCAGAACTTTTAGGTGTTAATGAAAAAGACATAGAAAACATGCTGCACGTAAGTGATTTTAATTGTGATTTGCCAGAATATTTAACTAAGTTTGATATGCCATTAAAAGTTATGCAAACAAAGGAAAATTTAAGTAGAATTGCAATGGAATTAGGTCAAGACTTAGAAAAAGATGACATAATATATGCAGAAGTTAGATTTGCACCACAATTACATACAAAAAAGGGATTGTCATATGATGATATTGTGCTTTCTGTTATAGAAGGTTTTAAAAAGTGTAACATAAAGATAAACGTAATTTTATGTATGATGAGGGGTGCAAGTTATATAAATAATTTAAAAACTATAGAAGTTGCAGAAAAGTATCTTGATAAAGGAGTAGTTGCACTTGATCTTGCTGGTGATGAAAAACATTATAAAACAAAGGATTACGAAGAATTATTTAGGGTAGCTAAAGAAAAGAATATTCCTTTTACAATTCATGCCGGAGAAGCAGATAGTGCAAATAGCGTATTAGATGCAATAAGTTTTGGTGCAAAAAGAATAGGTCATGGAATAAGAATAATAGAAGACGATGATGCCATAAATGAAGTTCTAAAAAATAACGTTACTTTAGAAGTTTGTCCAACAAGCAATTTTCAAACTAAAGCGGTGGATTTATATAAGAATCATCCTATAAAAAAATTATATGAAAAAGGAGTTTTAATAACTGTTAGTACTGATAATAACACGGTGTCAAACACTACATTATCCCTTGAATATGAACGTCTTAAATCTTACTTTGGCTTTACTGACAAGGACTTTTTAACATTTAACATAAACGCTATTAATGCAGCATTTATAAGTGATTTAGAAAAGGAAAAATACATAAAAATATTAAAGGGAGATTAATATGAAGTTATACGTAATTAGGCATGGAAGAACACCTTGGAATGAAAAAGGATTGATGCAAGGCATAGAAGATATAAAACTTAGCTTAACAGGAAAAAAAGAGGCTGAAGATATAAGAGAAAAATTAAAAGATATAAACTTTGATATATGTATTTCATCTCCTCTTAAAAGAACTTTAGAAACGGCTAATATAGTGGCAAATGGAAAGTGTAAAATAATTACTGATGAACTTTTAATTGAAAGAAATTTAGGAGAATTTGAAGGAAAGAAATACGATGATTATCAAAAATTAAATTACTGGGACTATAAACTAAATAATGATTTATATGGTGTAGAACCGGTTAAAGACATACTTAAAAGGACATTAATTTTTCTAAATAATTTAAAAGAAAAAGATTATAAGACGGTTTTAATAGTATCTCATGCTGCAACTATAAGAGCGATTAATTATAATATAACGGGTTATGATTCTAATACAAAGTTTTTAGAGTTTAAACCTGTTCATGGAAAGGTTTATGAATATGAAATATGATGAAGAAAAATACAGATTAAGAACGATAAAACATGATGAAAAATATTTAAGGCAAACATCATCTGACGTGTTAAAGGGGGATCCTGATTTAAAACAAGAAATAGAAATATTATCTAATTATTGCAGAAGTAATGGTAATTTAATGGCTCTTGCATCAGTTCAAATTGGGATTCCTAAAAAAATTATATACATTATGAAAACCGATGAATATGACGCTTTAAAAGAAAATGATTTTGAAGACAAAAAAATAGTTATGATAAATCCATGTATATTAGAAGAAAAAGGAGAAACCTACTATTGGGAAGCTTGTGCTAGTTGCATGAATAATATGGGGCTTGTTAAAAGACCTTATAGTATAAGAGTAGAGTATTTTGATCAGGATTTTAATTTGAAGACAGAGGTATTCGAAGGCTTTAAGGCAACGGTGTTTTCCCATGAGTATGATCATTTATTTGGTATATTACATATTGATATAGCAGAAAAAATATATGATATGCCACAGGATGAAAGAAAAAAATTTAGAAGCCTTGATGAAAATAAATATTTAGTTGTTTCTAAAACAAAAAAGTATAAACATCCATTAAGATAATTTATATTTAGATATTAATAAAGGAAGTGGTTAAATTGATAAATATTTATACAACTGATAGCAAAAAGAAATTTAAAGAACTAGAAAATTTAAGAAAGGGTTGTTGGATAGATTTAATAAAGCCAACCGATGATGAGATAAAAGAGGTATCAGAAAAGACGAATACAGATTTAGATTTGCTTATGAAACTTACCGATGACGAGGAATTACCTAGAACCGAGATAGGTGAGAACGCAACTTTAATAGTAGTTGATACACCTTATATGACGGATACAAGATATAAGCATAAGTATAATACTGATCCGCTTGGTATAATAATTAATAATGATGGATATTTTATTACAATATCCCTTAAAAAACAGACGTTTTTAGATGACTTTAAAAATAATCGAATAAAAAATTTTGATATTAAAAAAAGAACGAAATTCGTAATTCAAATCTTACTTAGGGTAGCAGGTGTTTATCAAAAAGAACTTACCTCGATTAATAATTACATAAATAAAAAAGAAGAAACACTTCATAAGTCTACCGATAACAAAGAATTAGTTGACCTTCTTAACATTGAAAAAACATTGGTATATTTTTCTACATCACTAAAGGCCAATGACGTAGTGCTTGAAAAACTTGCAAAAGGAAACGTACTTACTCTTTATGAAGATGATATGGACTTGTTAGAAGATGCAATGATAGAAAATAAACAAGCGATTGAAATGGCTAGTATATACCGTGAAATCTTAACTAGTATGACAGATACTTATGCAACTATAATTTCTAATAATTTAAATGATGTAATGAAGTTTTTAGCGGGAATCACAATAGTATTTTCAATACCTACCATGGTTGCATCATTTATAGGAATGAACGTACCACTTGGATTTATTGGAACGTCTAGCATAAGTTTTATTTTAATAATTGCTTTTTCATTTGTTTTATCAATTATAATTGCAATTATACTAAAAAAGAAAAACATGCTATAATTATAGGGAAAAGTAGAAAGGAAATAAAATTATGACTAAAAAGTTAAAAAAACAATTAACGGAACTTATTATTTTTGCAGGAATAGTTTTATGGTGCGTGTTTAATTACAAATTATTCTTTGATTTTATAAACTTTATTTTAAAACTTGCAATGCCTGTAATAGTTGGAATTGCAATAGCATTTATAATAAATGTTCCTATGAAACAAATTGAAAGAAAGATATTTAAAATTGATAAAAGAAAGCATAAAAAACTTATAAGATTAATATCACTTACGTTGTCCGTTGTTTTAATATTTGGTATTTTAGGACTTATATTATTTTTAATAATTCCTGAAGTTATAGAAGCAGTAGGGCAAATAAGTCGTAACTTACCATCTAATTTTAACTGGGTAAACGACATATTAAATAAAGCTCAAGAATTATATCCAGGATTTAAAGATTATATCAAAAATATTGACGTTAAAAATATATTGTCAACAAGCGGAATTCATATGGGTAATATAGTAAATGTTGTAGTATCATTTTTATCAAGTACAATATCTAAAATAGTTATGTTCTTCTTTGGATTTATTATTGCAATTTATATTTTAGCAGATAAAGAAAACCTTGCTAGGCAAACAAAAAAATTATTAAAAGCATTTATGCCCGATAAAGCATCAAACGAAGTAGTTAGAATAGTTAAACTAACTAATGTTACGTTTACTAAGTTTTTAACTGGTCAATGTTTAGATGCCGCATTAACTGGCTTTGAATTCTTTATAATTTTATCAATAATAAAAGTGCCATACGCACTAATACTTGGTGTGTTATTTGCGGTTACTGCTCTTATTCCATACGTTGGAGCATTTATTACTCTTGTTGTTGGAGCACTTTTAGTTGCGGTATCAAACCCAATAAACGCATTATGGTATACGATAGCATTTTTTGCACTTCAACAATTCGATGATAACTTTACATATCCTAAAATAGTAGGTAAATCAGTTGGACTTCCAGCCCTTTGGGCACTTGTTGCAGTCTTAATCGGAGGCTCTATATTTGGATTTGTTGGAATGATAATAAGCATACCAATATCATCTGTTTTATACACACTATTAAGAGAATATGTTAATTACAAAATAGAGAAAAAAAGTAAATAAAACCATTGACATATAATTTAATTTAAAGTATACTTAAGTAGTAATCATTACTACTTAGGAGTTATATATGAGATATTCGAAACAGAGCGAAGAAGTGTTAAATGCGGTTTTAAATTCTAATAATCATCCAGATGCTAAAGAAATTTATGAACTAGTAAAATTAAAAATACCTAACGTAAGTTTAGGTACCGTTTATAGAAACTTAAATACTTTGGCAAAGGAAGGATTAATAAGAAAAATAGAACTTGATGATGGTAATGATAGATTTGATAAAACGTTATGTCAACATAACCATTTAAAATGCACGAAGTGCGGTAAGGTAATAGATATCACACCAAAACTTAATAGCAAAGAAATAAAAGAAATAGAACGTAAAACGGGTTTTAAAATTACTGATAGTAGTTTTAATATAAATGGAATATGCATTGAATGTGCAAAAGAAAGGAATTATTAATTATGGAATTAAAAGGAAGTAAAACAGAAAGTAATTTAATGGCTGCATTTGCAGGAGAAAGTCAAGCAAGAAATAAGTATACATATTTTGCAAGTAAGGCTAAAAAAGAAGGATATGAACAAATAGCAGGTATTTTTGAAGAAACTGCAAATAATGAAAAAGAACACGCTAAGATGTGGTTTAAACTACTTAACGGTGGAGATATTCCTTCAACAAAGGAAAACCTAAAAGCAGCTGCAGAAGGTGAAAACTACGAGTGGACAGATATGTATAAAGAGTTTGCCAAAACTGCAAAAGAAGAAGGATTTGATAAGATAGCAACTCTTTTTGAAGAAGTAGCTAAAATAGAAAAACACCACGAAGAAAGATACATGAAATTATTAGGAAATGTAAATGATGATTTAGTATTTAAAAAGGGTGAAGAAACAGTTTGGATCTGCCGTAATTGCGGATATGTATACGTAGGAACTGAAGCTCCAAAGGTATGTCCAGTATGTGCTCATCCACAAAGTTTCTTTGAGAAAAAAGCAAATAATTATTAATGATTAAAGTGACATACATTGTCACTTTTTTCTTGAAAAAATGATAGGAGTATTTTTATGAAAAAGAGAAAAAAGAAATTAGACATAATATATGAAGATAAAGAAATATTAGTTGTAAATAAGCCAAGTGGAATGCTTACTGTGTCAACTCCTAAAGAAAAGGAAAAAACGTTATTTCATGAGGTATCATCATACGTTAAAAAAAGTAATCCAAAAGCTAAGGTATTTATAATTCATAGACTAGATAAAGATACATCAGGTATTGTTATGTTTGCTAAAAATCAAAACGTTAAATATAAGTATCAAAATGCCTGGGATAAATTATGTATAAAAAGAGGATATATTGCAGTTGTAGAAGGCATTTTAAAAGAAAAAAGTGGTACTATTAAATCTTATTTAAAGGAGACAAAAACACTTTTGGTATATTCCAGCAACGACTCTAAAAATGGAAAATTAGCTATTACTAAGTATAAGGTTTTAAAAGAAAGTAAAAAGTATTCTATGTTAGGTATTGAAATAAAAACTGGTCGTAAAAACCAAATAAGGGTTCATATGAGTGATATAGATACTCCGATAGTGGGCGATAAAAAATACGGAAATAAAAAAAGTCATTTTAAAAGACTTATGCTTCATGCTTATAACCTTGAGATCATAAATCCTAAAACTAAAAGAAAAATGAACTTTTTATGTGATGTGCCAAAGACTTTTAATGATTTATTTAAGGAGGATTAATTATGAATACTTTTATATGTTATCCTAAATGTTCTACTTGTAAAAAGGCAGAAAAATATTTAAAAGATAATTGCGTAGAATACGAACTTAGAGATATAAAACTAAATAATCCGAATAAAAAAGAATTAGACTCTTTTATTAAACTATCTGGTAAGGACATAAAGTCATTTTTTAACACAAGTGGGCTTGTTTACAAAAACTTAAATCTAAAAGATAAACTTGCTAATATGTCATATGACGAAAAACTAGATTTATTATCGAGTGATGGTATGCTAGTTAAAAGACCTATTTTAGTTACTAAAGATAAAGTATTTGTGGGTTTTAAAGAAAAAGAGTGGTGTGAAATAATAAAATAGTAACGGGTGATGATATGAAAGATCTTGAATTTTTATCGCGCAGTTTAATTGCACACCGCGGCTATTACAACAATAAAAAAGGCATTCCAGAAAACTCTGTTTTAGCCTTTAAAAAGGCAATTGATAATAATTACTCGATAGAACTTGATGTTCGTTTAACCAAGGATAAAAAATTAGTTGTGTTTCACGATGACAACTTAAAAAGAGTATGCAGCGTAAATAAAAAGGTTAAAGATTTAACCTATAAAGAATTATTAAAGTATAATCTTTTTGATACAACACAAAAAGTGCCATTATTTAGTGATGTTATAAAACTAGTAAATGGTAGAGTTCCAATTTTAATAGAAACTAAGTATCATAATAGATATGGCGTTTTAGAAAAAATACTTATAAATGAACTTTCTAATTATAAAGGCCCTTATGCTATTCAAAGTTTTTATCCTATGTCTCTTTTATGGCTTAAAAGAAATACTAAAGATGTTCCAATTGGGTTATTATCCAGTAATTTTAAAAATGATTCAAACCGATTAAAAAGCATTATTGGAAAAACTTTGATATTTGATTTATTTTTTAAAACTGATTTTATTTCATATGACGTAAAAGGTCTTCCAAATAATTATTTATCACTTAAAAAAGATAAAAAGAAAATAGTTATATGGACCATAAAGAATAAAAAAGATTATGATTTATCAAGAAAATATACTGATGCTTTAATATGTGAAAACATGGATAAATATGATAAAAAATAGCTTTGGTTAGCTATTTTTTTCTTCAAAACTATCACAGATTGTTTCTTTTTTTCTGGCATTACAGTTATCACATGTTGAGCTTACTTTTATTTCATTTAAAGTACAATAACTGTCAGCTTTATTGTTATACTTACAAGATTCTACTTCACATTTAATACTTTTATTACTATCATCCATTTTCATAACCTCCATAAATAGTATTTTCTATTAAAACAAAATATATACATAAAAGTGTGTAAATAGCGCATTAATTAATCATTTTCTTTATAATATTTGCTTAATTTATTAACCTTTATCTTTTTATTTGATATAATCATTATTAGTGATTAAGGAGTATTTATGAACAATATTTATAATTATACAAAGGAAGATTTAGAAAATTATTTTTTAGAAATTGGAGAAACTAAATTTAGAGCTGCACAAGTTTTTGACTGGCTTTATATAAAAAGAGTTGCATCTTTTGATTTAATGACCAATTTAAAAAAAGATTTGATTAAGTATTTAAAAGAAAACTTTAGCATGGATACGATTAAACTAGTTAAAAAGCAAAGTGATGTTGACGTTAAAAAATATTTATTTGAACTTTATGATGGAAACAAAATAGAAGCCGTTTTAATGAATCATGATTATGGCAACAGCTTATGCGTATCAACTGAGGTTGGTTGTAATATGGGATGCCGTTTTTGTGAAAGTGGTAGACTAAAAAAGGTAAGGAATCTAAACGCGTTTGAGTTAGTGCTTCAAATACTAAAAGTAGAAGAAGATATAAAAGAAAGAGTAAGTCATGTTGTTTTAATGGGAATAGGAGAACCATTTGATAATTATGATAACGTAATGAAATTTATTAACATAATAAATGATCCTAAAGGAATAAACATAGGAATAAGGCACATTACCGTATCAACTTGCGGTCTTGTTCCTAAAATAAGAGAGTTTACAAAAGAAAAGGCTGGCGTTAATTTAGCGATAAGTCTTCACGCTCCAACTGATGATGTAAGAGATAAAATAATGCCTATTAATAAAGCTTATAAGATAGCAGACATAATGGATGCGGTAAGGGATTATATTGCAAAAACTAATCGCCGCGTAACTTTTGAATATATTTTATTAAAGGGTGTAAACGATAGCGAAGAGTGTGCCATAAAGCTTGTCCATTTGCTTAAAGGACTTAATTGCTACGTTAATTTAATACCGTATAACGAAACTTCACACATAGAGTATAAAACTTCTCCTAAAGTGACAATTAATAGATTTTATGATATATTAAAAGAAGGAAACATAAACGTTACCATAAGAAGAGAATTTGGTTCTAAAGTATCTGCAGCTTGTGGACAACTTAGAAGTGAACAGATAGGAAAGGAAAGTTAAAAATGAAAGCATATTATATATCTGATACGGGAAAGGTTAGAACCCATAATGAAGATTCTGTTATGATTGTTAAAAATTTATCTGGTGAGTATTTGCTTGTTGTAGCAGACGGAATGGGTGGCCACAAAGCAGGTGAAGTTGCATCATCAATCGTTGTAAATGGTCTTACTGAAAAGTTTAAAAACTTACCTGCGGTAGGTGAAAAAGATGCTGCGGTTAACTGGATAAGAGAAAACGTAAGTAAGTTAAATGATGATATATTTAAGTATACTGATGAATTTCCTGAAAGTAAGGGAATGGGTACGACGCTTGTTCTTTCTATCGTAACAAAAGATTATATTTTATTTGGTAACGTTGGAGACTCTTCTGGATTTGTATTTAAGGGTGGAAACTTATACAAGGTAACAAAGGATCATACGCTAGTTAATCTTTTGGTTGAAACTGGTGAATTAACCAAGGAAGAAGCGGTAAACCATCCAAGAAAAAACGTACTTATGAGAGCACTTGGTGCTAACAATCCAATAGACGTAGACATATTTGATGTTGATACATCATGTGACGGAATATTCTTGTGTAGTGATGGTTTAACAAATATGCTTAGCGTAAGTCAAATAGAAAAAGTGTTAAACAGTGACTTAACAATCGAAGAAAAAATAGTTAAATTAATTAAAAAGAGTAATTTAAGGGGTGGAACTGATAACATATCCATCGCATGTTTAGAAAAGGAAAGTGGTGAATAGTTATGATTGCAAAAGGGCAATTAATAAACGATCGTTATGAGATTTTAAAACTTATTGGTGAAGGTGGAATGGCTAATGTTTATTTAGCTCGTGATACAATTTTAGATAGACGTGTTGCGGTAAAGGTTTTAAGAGGAGACCTTGCAGGTGATGAAAAATTCGTAAGAAGATTTCAAAGAGAAGCACTATCAGCCTCATCATTATCTCATCCTAACATAGTTGAGATATATGACGTTGGTGAAGATGATGGAAACTTTTATATCGTAATGGAATATATTGAAGGCAAGACTTTAAAACAATTAATAAAAAAACGTGGCGTTTTATCTCTTCCTGAGACAATGGACATTATGCTTCAGTTATTAGATGCACTTAAAAGTGCCCACGATTCATACATAATACACCGTGATATTAAGCCACAAAACATAATGATAAAAGATAGTGGTCTTGTTAAAATAACTGACTTTGGTATAGCAATGGCTTTAAATAGTGCTCAATTAACTCAAACAAACTCAGTTATGGGAAGTGTTCACTACCTTCCACCAGAACAAGCAAGTGGAAAAGGTTCAACAATTAGAAGTGACATTTATTCACTTGGAATTTTAATGTTTGAAATGTTAACTGGAAGAGTTCCGTTTAGGGGCGATAGCGCAGTTGAAATAGCGTTAAAGCACATGAAAGAACCACTTCCTTCCGTACGAGAACTAAACCCGGTCGTACCTCAATCAGTTGAGAACATAATATTAAAAGCAGCCGCTAAAAATCCTAAAAACAGATATCATGACGTTAGGGAAATGGCTGATGATATAAAAACTTGTTTAGATGAAGATAGGGAAAACGAAGAGAGAATAACATTTAAATATCCTGAAACAGACTTTTCTGATACGAGGGCAAATACTTTAAAAGAAACTAAGAAAAGCGCTAAAGAAGAGCCAGCAATTAAACAAATAACGGAAGATGAGAAAATAGAAAAAGGTAACAAAAAAAGACTTGCCATACTATTTTCAATAATTGGCGTTTTAGCAGCAATCTTTATTCTTGTTATTATTGTTTTTCCAAAACTTAGTTCATCAAAAGACATAGAAGTTCCAGATGTATCTGGTATGGAAATATCGAAGGCTGAAAAGATGCTTAAAAAAGAAGGATTTAAGGTTGATTCTAAGAAGAAAGCCAGTGACGACGTTGATGAAAACTTAGTAATTGAAACGGATCCAGCTAAAAATAGATATGCTAAAAAAGGAACAACCATAACCATATATTATTCATCTGGAACAAGTAAAACTAAGGTAGAAGACTATACTGGTCAAAACGCATACGAAGTAAAGGCTAAGTTAGAATTACTTGGAATAAAGGCAACAATAGAAGAAAAAGAAGTAGAAAATTCATCTAGTTACACTAATAAAAAACAACTAGTTATAGATCAAAGCGTAAAGCAAGGAGAAAAACTATCAAAGGGAGAAAAAATAGTTTTATACATTCCTAAGATATTATCTACTTATCCTGATATGGTAACTGATTCATGGACACTTGATAGAGCAACTGAATTTTGTGAAAAATATGGATTAACAATAAAGGTTACTTATAAAGAGTCTGATGGTGATGAAAACATAATACTTGCGCAATCTCCAAAAGCAGGAGAAGAAGTGTTTGACGGAGAAACATTTAAAGTTGTTGTATCTAAAAAGCCAGAAGCAACTACAACTACTACCAAAGCAGTAACAGATGGGGAAGAGTAAATGAAAGGTAGAGTAATAAAACTAATAAGCAATAAGTGGACCGTTGAATGTGATAAAAAGCATTATGAATGTTCATCAATCGGGAAATTTAGATATCAAAAGATTTCCCCACTTGTTGGTGATATGGTTGATTTTGATTTAGAAAAACGTATAATAACCAAGATATTACCAAGAAAAAATGAACTTATAAGGCCTCCTATTGCAAACATAGATGAAGCCATAATTTTAGTAAGTTGCAAAGAGCCTAATTTCTCTAGTAACTTACTAGATAAAATGCTTGTTGTAATAGAGTATAATAACGTTGTTCCGGTTATCTGTTTTACCAAGTATGATCTTCTTGATTCTACACGCGAAATAGATGATGTAATTAGTTATTATAAAAGTATTGGATATAAGGTTTTTATAAATGATGATCTAACTAACATAGAAAGCCTTTTAAAGGGTAAATTAAGCGTTTTAACAGGTCAAACAGGAGTAGGGAAATCATCTCTATTAAATAGTTTAAAAAGTGATTTAAATTTAGCGACTGGGGAAATTTCTAAGGCATTAGGAAGAGGAAGACACACAACAAGACACGTTGAACTTTTAGAAGTGGCAGGCGGGTTAGTTGCGGATACTCCAGGCTTTTCATCCCTTGATTTTAACGGAATGGATAAAAAAGATATAAAGGATAACTTTGTAGAATTTTATGAAAATGAAGACAAAAGTAAATATAAGGACTGCATGCATTTAAAAGACGATGGATGTTATATAAAAGAGTTAGTAGAAAAGGGTAAAATAAGAAAGACAAGATATGAAAACTATAAGAAATTTATAGAAAGCATAGAAGAGTTAAAGAAGGTAAGAAAATGAAGGTTTCTGTATCAATATTAAAAGAATGTAATAGATTAGATTATGCTATAAAAAAAGTCAATGAATCAAGCGCGGACTTTCTTCATGTTGACGTAATGGACGGAAAGTTTGTTGAAAATAAAGCCTTTTTGTTTGATGACTATAAAAAGGCAGCACAACTTTCCAAAAAAAGACTTGATGTTCATATGATGGTGCAAGATTATAGCATGATAAAAAAATACTTAACCCTTAAGCCATATTTACTTACGTTTCACGTAGAAATAATAAAAGACTCAAGCTTGATTAAATATGTTAAGGAAAGCAAAACAAAAGTAGGTCTTGCAATAAATCCAGAAACTAGCATAGAAAAGCTTATTCCTTATATAAATGATATAGATTTAGTTTTGTTTATGAGTGTTACTCCAGGCTCCGGCGGTCAAACCTTTAAAAAAGAAGTAATAAGTAAGATAAAGCAATTAAAAAAAGTTGCACCTAAAGATTTAATCATAAGCATTGATGGTGGTGTTAATAAAGATACCATTAACATGTGTAAAACAGCAGGATGTGATATGGTAGTTTCAGGTTCTTATGTTACGAATGAAAAAGACTATGAAAAACAAATAGAGAGTTTAAGATAAAACGTAATAAAATCTCTTGCAATATAATAAAATATGTTGTATACTATAGGAGTAATTTTGATATGAAGGAAAGAAGACGAGTATTCATCTCACCCGACTAGCAATCAGGCAAGTGGGTTAAACGCCAAGTAAAAATAGATAAATAAACAAGCGTTTTTTAAGGTGGATACTAATGTCGTATTCACTTTTTATTTTGGAGGTGCTTGATATAGCAAAAGAAAAAGACATGCCAATTAATGAACAAATAAGAGCAAAACAAATGCTTGTAATTGGCCCAAATGGTGAACAACTTGGTATTAAATCAAAGGATGAGGCTTTAACGCTTGCTTCTTATGCTGGATTTGATTTAGTTTTAATCAATAACGGAGAAAATCCTGTATGTAAGTTAATGGACTATAATAAGTTCAAATACGAAAAGAAGAAAAAGCAAAAAGAATCACAAAAAAGGCAAAAAGAAAATAATGCCGAAATGAAGGAATACCGTCTATCACCAAACATTGATGTACATGACTTTAACACTAAGTTAAATAATGCAAAAAAATATTTAGAAAAAGGTCATAAAATCAAATTATCCATACGTTTTAGAGGACGTGAAATGCAATTTACCGATAAAGGTAAAGAAGTATTACTAAGATTTGCAGATGAATTAAAAGAGGTTGGGACATTAGAAAGTGCTCCAACACTTGATGGAAGAAATATGATGGCTATGCTTAGCCCAGTTAAGAAATAGGAGGAATTATATTATGGCAAAGAAAACACAAAAGACTCATAAGGGTACTAAAAAAGTTTTAAATGTAAGACAAAGTGGTTCTATCACAGTAGGACATCCAGGTTCAAGACATAACACTGGTAGCAAAACTTCTGCATTTAACAGAACAAAAAGAGCTAAATCAGCTTTAAGTAAGGCAGATTCAAACAGATTAAAGAGAATAATTGATACTTTATAGTATATAGGAATTAAGGAGGAAATAAATAATGGCAAGAGTAAAAAATGGTGCTGTAACAAAAGCACGTCGTAAAAAGGTATTAAAACAAGCTAAAGGTTACTTTGGTAGCAAACATAGATTATTCAAAACTGCAAAAGAACAAGTAATGCATTCATACGTATATGCATACAGAGATAGAAAGCAAAATAAACGTAACTTCAGAAAATTATGGATAGTACGTATCAACGCTGCATGCCGTGAAAACGAAATTAGTTATTCAAAATTCATAAACGGATTATCAAAAGCAGGTGTTACTATAAACCGTAAAATGCTTTCTGAAATAGCAATTAACGAACCTAAAACATTCACTCAATTAGTTAATGTTGCAAAAGATGCTTTAGAAGGAAAAATGCCTAAGGAAGCAAAAGCAGAAGTTAAAACTGCTAAAAAAGAAGTAAAAGAAGAAAAGAAAGAAACTAAAAAAGCTGCTTCTAAAAAGGAAGAAAGTAGCGATATATCAAAATTAACAGTTGCAGAACTTAAGAAGATGGCTAAAGAAAAGGGTATCGAAGGATACACTTCAATGAAAAAGGCTGAATTATTAGAGAAACTAGCATAGTTTCTTTTTTTATTGTATAATGTTTTTAGGTGGTAGATATGAATACTTATTTGATATATGGGAACGATTACGGGTTAATTAAAAGAGAAATAGATAAAATAATAAGTGGTATAACAGATGTTGTAAAGTATGATTTATTGGTGGATAATGTAAGCGAGGTAATAGAAGAAGCATCTTGCATGTCTTTATTTGGGGATAAAAAAGTTGTAATAGGAGAAAATGCATTATTTTTAACGGGTGCAAATACAAGTGTTAACCATGATATAGATTACCTAACAAGTTATGTTAATGCTGAAAATCACGATAATATAGTAATTTTGACCGTTGTTCAAGATAAATTGGATGAAAGAAAAAAAATAGTTAAACTACTAAAGAAAAACGTAACCGTAATTCATAAAGATATGATTGATACGAAAGATTTACCAAAGTTTATCATGAATGAATTTTTGGGTAGCGGCTATAAAATAGACTATAAAACAGCCTCTTACTTTGTCGATTACGTAGGTAAAAACGTTGATATATTACTTAGTGAAATAAATAAAATGATTATTTATAAAGATACTGATAAAGAAATTTTTATAGAAGACATTTTAAACATAAGTAGTAAGGGTTTTAATGATAACGTTTTTGATTTAAGCGATGCAATTATGAAAAAGGATTTTAAAAAGATTTTTTCTTGCTATAATGATTTAATGATTCTAAAAGAAGAACCAATTAAAATAATTGCACTTTTAGCAAGCCAGTTTACACTTGTATACCAAAGTAAGCTACTATCTAAAGAAGGCTTTATGAGTAAAGATATAGCAAGCACTTTAAAGGTTCATCCATACCGCGTAAAACTTGCTTTAGAAACTAACTACCCGGACTTTGAATTAAAAGATATATTAAAAAAACTTCATAATTTAGACTATGAAATTAAAACTGGTAAAGTAGATAAGGCGGTCGGTTTAGAAAATTTTCTTTTACACCTTTAAGTTGAAGTTTTTATATATTTATGATAATATTAATTTATAATCAAGGAGGCTTACTTTATGGATAATCTAACTGAAGAAGAAAAGAAAAGTGTAATAAAAAAGATAGTTATATCAATAGTACTACTTATTATTGTTATAATAATTGGTATTTTATTATAACTAAAAAAGACCTTGGGCTTAAGGTCTTTTTATTTTACAAACAATATAACAAGTATACCTACTATTAAACAATACAAAGCGAAGTATCCTAATTTTCCTTTTTTCATTATGTTAATAAACCATTTAGCACTGAAATAAGTTACAATGCAACTTGCTACCATACCAAGTGTGTATGGCATTACAAGTTCACCTATATTTGGCGTGTTAATTAAATCCTTAACACCTAAAGCCATGGTTGCCATGCTAATAGGTAAGTAAAGCATAAACGAGTAATTAACTGCTGCATCCCTTTTGAAATCACGAGTCATTGCACCAACTACCGTTGAACCACTTCTAGAAATTCCTGGAAATAAAGCTACTACTTGAAATAATCCAACCGTTATAGCATCCATTACCGATAAATCTTTTTTATCCTTCTTACCCTTAAAGTCCTTTATTAAAAATAACGCAAGTGCCGTAATTAAAAGAGCAATTCCAACTAGTTTAACATTGTTAGATAACAAATCTATTTTATCTTTAAATATTATTCCGAAAAGTCCTGCTGGGATGGTTCCTATAACTATTAACCAAGCATACTTATAATTTTCTTTGTATTCGTTCTTCTTAGTTTTTAAATAACCAAAAAAGTGTGATATTATCTTTATTATTTCTTTTCTATATAAAAATACAATTGCTAAAAAAGAACCAAAGTTAACAACTATTTCAAAGTTCATGTCACTAAGCATCTTAAAATTAAATAACTTTTTAGCTATTAAAAGGTGTCCACTAGACGATATTGGAATAGGCTCAGTAAAACCTTGTAATATACCTAAAAATACGTATTGTAAAACTTTTATAATGTTCATTATATCCTCCTATTTATCTATTACATTATATACTAATTTTGGATTAAAATAAATATTATTTAATAGGTGATTAAAATAACTTTAAAGATTTTTTTATTTATAACAGGTTTCGGACTTATGGTACTTGGTTTTTCGACAATGATTTTGTACATAAATTTATTTACTTTTGGGTATAATTTTAAAGAATACATAAGCTATATAGTTAAATTACCCGAGTTTTACTACCTTTTGGTAGGATTCATACTCATTAATTTATCTATTTTAAATAAAGGAGAAAAAAATGAAAAACATTTATGATATTTTAGTTAATTTTAAAAAAATTCCGTATGAATTTTATGAGTGGAATAAAGAAGATGACGTAAAACACGTAAAAAAAATGCCCTCTATAAAAGTTAGTGATAGCACGCTTTATGACATTTTCTATAATGATGCTGTAGTTTCAAAAAACTTTTTAGATCAAATAAAAGATAAAACAGAAATCTTTTTTGGAAGAACTGTAAAAAAAGTTAAATACGCTTGCGTAATTTATAACGATGATGTGGCACTTTCAATTTTGCTTAACGATAATGGAGAGATAATAGGAAAAAGTAAGCTTTTATTTGATGAGGAAGAGGACGTTTTAAAAGAAGATGAACCATTAAAAGAAATAGATTATAACGTTATTAAAAAATCAAAAAAAATAAGTGGTCTTACAAGACGTGAGACAAAAATAGTTTTACTTTTATCAAAATATTTAGATAAAATATACGAAAATAAAAAAAGCGATGAAATAAAATACATGTATTTTGAGTGCTTTAACAAGTCGGAAGAAGATAATGAAAAAGCTTATAAAAACTTAAAAAATGAGGTTCTAAAAGCTAATTTAAACGTGATAGAAACCCTAAAAACACTAATCAAAGTTTTAAAAAATTAGTATAAAAATAATTTTATATGCCAAGTTAATACCAGAAGGAGGAAAAAATAGATGAAAAATGGTATTAAAACGGTATTAGTAGTTTTATGTGCATTATTACTTTTTACTGGATGCAGTTGTGCAATTAACGATAATAAGCCAGACGAAGCAGTAGAAACATTCTTTGAAAAATATAGAGCTAAAGACGATAACATAATAACTCAGCTTAAAGAAACAATAGAAAACGAAGATTTAACAAATGACCAAAAAATGAAGTATCAAAAGCTAATGGAAAAACAATATGACCAGTTTGCTTACGTAATAAAAGATACTAAGGTAAAAGACGATACTGCAACGGTAACCACTGAAGTTACGGTACTTAATTATCGCAGTGCAATTTTAAAAGCTGAAGAAGAATTAAAAAACAATCCAGAAAAATTTAATGACCAAGATGGTAAATTCTCTGAAGAAAAATATATGGATTATAAAATAGAAAAAATGCAAGACGTAAAAGATACAACAACTCATACTATAGATCTTTCTTTAACTAAGAAAGCTGGAATATGGACCGTAGATGAATTATCAAGTGATGATATATCTAAATTACACGGATTATACTAAAATTAAGAGCGAAAAGTTCTTAATTTTTTTTGACCCTTTAATTATTTTTAATAATTTTATTAGCACTAACTCCTTGACAGTGCTAATGGTTGGTACTATAATTTAATTGTGATTTAAATAAACAAGGAGATGACTAATATGTCTAAAAGACAATTTAAAGCAGAATCTAAGAAACTATTAGATTTAATGATTAATTCAATTTATACTAATAAAGAAATATTCTTAAGAGAACTTATTTCAAATGCTTCTGACGCATTAGATAAGTTATACTATGAATCATTAACAAACAAAAAATTAAAGGTTGATAAGAAAAAATTATTCGTAAAACTTAAAATAGACAAAGAAAAAAGATTACTTACTATAGAAGATAATGGTATTGGTATGACAGAAAGCGAGTTATCAGAAAATTTAGGTACCATTGCAAAAAGCGGTTCTTTAGCATTTAAAGAAGGACTAACTAAAAAAGATAAGATAAACATAATAGGACAATTCGGCGTAGGATTTTATTCAAGTTTTATGGTTGCTGATAAGGTATGCGTAGAAAGTAAAAAAGCAGGATGTGATGCTTATAAGTGGGTATCTAACGGCGCTAGTGGATACGAAATAGAAAAAATAGATAAAAGTGATGTAGGAACGAAAATAACACTTCATATAAAAGAAAATACCGAAGGTGAAAACTACGATGAATTCCTAGAAGAATTCAAGATTCAAGCACTTGTTAAAAAATACTCAGATTACGTAACTTATCCAATAAAAATGGAAACAAAAGATGAAAAAACAGGCAAGGAAACATTAACTGACCCAATAAATAGCATGGTTCCTTTATGGAAGAAAAACAAAAGCAAAATAAAAGAAGAGGAATACTTTAACTTCTATCAAGATAAATTTTTAGATTATACAAAGCCACTTAAAGTAATCCACACTAAAGTAGAAGGATTAGTTAGTTATGACGCACTTATGTTCATACCACAAAATCCACCATACGACTTTTACACAAAAGACTATAAAAAAGGCCTAGAACTATATTCAAATGGAGTTTTAATAATGGAAAAATGTGAAGACTTACTTCCAGATTATCTAAACTTCGTAAAAGGTGTTGTGGATTCTCCAGATTTATCACTTAACATATCAAGAGAAATGCTTCAGCAAAACAGACAATTAAAAGTTATTGCAAAAACAATTGAAAAGAAAGTTTTAAAAGAACTTTCCCTAATGCTTGAAAAAGAAAGAGATAAATACGAAGAATTCTTTAAAACTTTTGGTGTCAATATAAAATACGGTATTTATGATAATTATGGAGCTAAAAAAGATGAATTAAAAGATCTTGTAATTTTCTATTCATCAAAGGAAAAGAAAAACATAACATTAAAAGAATACGTAAATAAGATGGATAAAGAAGATGATGCAATTTACTATGCATGCGGTGAGACTATAAGTAAAATAGACATGATGCCACAAGTAGAAAGTCTAAAGGATAAAAATAAGGAAGTATTATATTTAACAGATTACGTTGATGAATTCGTACTTAAAATGCTTGATAAATACGAAGACAAAAAGTTTGTTAACGTAGCATCAAATGACTTTGATTTATCGAGTGAAGAAGAAAAAGAAGCACTAAAAAAGAAAAACGAAGAAGATAAAGAGATGTTTGCGTTTATGAAGGAATCTTTAAACGATGAGGTTTCACAAATAAGATACACAAATAAATTAAAAAAACATCCACTTTGCTTAACAAGTGATGGCGAAGTTACTGTAGAAATGCAAAAAGTAATTAATGCAATGCCAACTGATGAACATGTAAATGCTAAATTAGTTCTTGAAATAAACGAGGAGCATGATATTGCTAAAAAGATAAAAGAATTATACAAAACAGATAAAGAAATGCTAAAAAAGTACACTAAAATTTTATATGATGAGGCAAGACTAATTGAAGGACTTCCAGTTTCTAATCCAACAGAGTTAAGTTCTTTAGTCTGTGAACTATTATCTAAATAATATAAAAAATACTTCAAATGAGGTATTTTTTTTAAATTTCAATTCATACAATTACGTAGGTGATGAAATTGAAGAAAATACTTTTATTAATAACAGTTTTATTGTTACTTCCGGTAAAAATAAACGCTTATAGTCTAGGAGAATCAGCTGTACTTATGGAACAAGATACAAAAAGAGTGCTTGTTTCAAAAAACATGAATAAGAAAAAACTAATCGCTTCAACTACAAAAATAATGACCGGAATAATTGCCGTAGAATCGGGAAAATTAAACAAAACCGTAACCGTAACTGATAAAGTATTAGAATCATACGGTTCAAATATATACCTGAGTATTGGTGAAAAAATGAAACTTAAAGACATGGTTTATGGCCTTATGATGCAAAGTGGTAATGATGCTGCTCTTATGATTGCAGACTACCTTGGCGGAGAAGAAAAATTTGTTAAAATGATGAACAAAAAAGCAAAACAAATCGGCATGAAAAACACCACATTTTCTAATCCACACGGGTTAGATGAAAAAACAAAAAACTATTCAACCGCATACGATATGGCTCTTTTAATGCGCTACGCAAATTCCGATCCTACATTTAGAAAAATTACTGGTTGTAAAAAACATACCGTTAAAACAGACGAAAAAACGTATGTTTGGACTAACAAAAATAAACTTTTATACACATATAAATATACAACAGGTGGAAAAACCGGATACACCGATAGAGCAAGAAGAACTCTAGTTACATCAGCAAGCAAGAAAAACTTAGATTTGATAGTAGTAACCCTAAACGATCCAAATGATTTTAAAAATCACAAAGAGTTATATGAGTACGCGTTTGAAAATTATTCTATGGAAAAAATTTTTGATCGAAACAAAATTAATCTCCCTAACAAAAAAATATACGCAAAAGATGATTATTACTATCCAATAACAAAAGAAGAAAAGGATTTAATAAACATAAACTACAAAATAAAAGATAAGAAAAAATACAAAGATGGTGAAATGGTAGGATACGCAATCATTAACCTTGGTGCTAAAACAGTGCATAAAGAAAAACTGTATATTAAAGTAAAGAAATAAATTATAAAACTTATTTACCTTGACTATGAGCATTTAAAATATTAAAATAGAATTGTATAAGTAGAGATATTTATGCAGCTGTAAAATAAATAATGTGGAGGTAAATATGGGAAATGCACTTATTTTCTCTTTACTTCTAATAGTTGGAATATTTATAGGTGCGGTTGTAGCCTTTATAATAACTGCACTAAAAAAGAAAAACGAGGAACACAAGGCTTCGAACATAATTGAAAAAGCAAAAAAAGACGCTGAAAAGGCAAAACGTGATGCACTTTTAGAAGCCAAAGAAGAATCTTATAAATTAAAACTTGAAACAGATAAAGAAATAAAAGAAAAAAAACAAGATTTAAAAGAAAATGAAGAACGTTTAATAAAACGTGAAGACGGCATTGCAAAGCGTGATGAACTACTTCAAAACCGTGAGCAAATGCTAGATGAAAAAGAAAATGGAATTATCCAGAAACAAAAAGATATTCAAAAATTAGAAGAAAAAGTTGAAAACATAATTAAAGAACAAATAGATAAACTAGAAAAAATATCTGGTTTCTCAAAAAAGAAAGCTAAAGAAGAAATAATGAAGCAAGTTGAACTTTCAATGAGTGCTGAAATTTCAGCTTACATCAAGGAAAAAGAAGCGGAAGCTAAGCTAGAGGTTGATAAAAAGGCTAAAAACTTACTAGCTGAATCAATGCAAAAATACGCATCCGATGTAACTAACGAACAAACCGTTAGCGTAGTTACTTTACCTAATGATGATATGAAAGGTAGAATAATCGGAAGAGAAGGAAGAAACATAAGAACAATTGAAGCAGTAACCGGTGTTGACCTTATAATAGATGATACCCCTGAAGCAATCGTATTATCAAGTTTCGATCCTTTAAGAAGAGAAATCGCAAGACAAACGATAGAAACACTAATTAAAGATGGCAGAATTCATCCAGCAAGAATTGAAGAATTATATGATAAAGTCTGCAAAGAAATGAACGTAAAAATAAGAGAATATGGTGAAGAAGCTATGTTCGAACTTGGAATAACAAAACTTGATCCTGAATTAGTAACAATAGTAGGTAAACTAAACTTCAGAACTAGTTACGGACAAAATGCTTTACAACATTCAAAAGAAGTTGCACATTTAGCAGGAATTATGGCGGCTGAATTAGGTGAAAACGTAGCACTTGCAAAAAGAGCAGGACTACTTCACGATATAGGAAAAGCAATTGATTTTGAAGTTGAGGGAAGCCACGTCGAAATAGGTGCAGACTTAGCAAAAAAATATGGTGAAGATGAAGTTGTTATTAACGCCATAGAATCTCATCACGGAGATAAAGAAGCAACTAACGTAATATCTGTTTTGGTTGCAATCGCGGATAGTCTGTCAGCAGCAAGACCAGGAGCTAGAAACGACTCATTAGAAAACTATGTTAAGAGATTGGAACAACTTGAATCAATCGCGAAAGACTTTGATGGTGTTGAAAAAGCATACGCAATGCAAGCCGGAAGAGAATTACGCGTAATAGTTGAACCTTCAAAAATAGATGATCTTGGAAGCTATAAAACGGCACGTGACATAAAAACAAGAATAGAAAACGAAATGCAATATCCTGGTACAGTAAAAGTTACTGTAATTAGAGAAACTAGGGCAACTGAAGAAGCTAAATAAGCTTCTTTTTTAACTTCTATTACTCTTAAGTTTTACATAATAATTAATAGGAGGCCTTTTATATGAATAACATACTTGCCTATTATTATAGTCTTCATCCGGATGAAATAATCCATAAAGAAAACAGTTACTTTTTTAACTACTTAGATAGCGAGTATGTTTTTATGATGTTTGAAAGACCACTTTCTGATGCAGATAGTTTATATCAAATAAATAAAGAAATGATTAAGCAAAACTTGCTTGTTCACGAAATAAAATTAAATAACGAAAACAGAATTTTAACATACATAAACAACGTTCCTTATGTTTTAATGGAAATATTCGTAAATAAAAATGCTAGAATAACTTTACCAGAAATATGCCATATTAATAATAATTCCATAAATATAAAGTGTGATAATATAATAGCAAGATATGACTGGGTAAATCTTTGGGAAACAAAAAATGATTATTTAGAAACCCAAATAAACGAGATAGGAAAAAAATACCCAAATTTGTGTACCTTTGCAAATTATTACATAGGACTTGCAGAAAATGCCATATCATATGTTAGAATGGCGGATTTATTAGAAGATGATGCACCTCTTAGCATATGCCATAAAAGAATCGAACCCAAAGGAACATTATTTGAACTTTATAATCCAATAGATTTTGTTTGTGATTATAGGGTGAGGGATGTATCTGAATACGTAAAAAAAGCATTCTTCGAAAAAATGGATGCTAAAGAAATAGTAAGCGAATTTTTTGCTAACAATTATATAAGTTATAAAGAGGCTTTATTATTTTATGGAAGACTACTTTATCCGTCGTATTTTTTTGATATTCAGGGTAAAATAATAAATGAGAACGATGATGAACAAAAAATAGAAGAGGTTGTAGCTTTGTCATTTGAATACGAACAGTTCCTACTTTGGGTCTACATTTTTCTTTCAAAAATTTATAATAGGTATATTCCGGGAGTTGATTGGATAATAAAAAGAAGTTTCATTTAAACTTCTTCGTAATTTATTACTTTAATAACTTCTGGAACTTCAGCGGTAAGTATCTCTTCAACGGTATTACTAATAGTCATATCAGCAAACATACATCCAGCACAAGCACCTTGTAATTTTACATAACATATTCCGTCTTCAAATTTGACAAACTCAACGTCACCACCGTCTTGATTTAAATATGGTCTTATTTTATTTAAAACTTCCATTATTTTTTCTTCTGTTTTTTTCAATTTAATCACCAAATAAATTATACAGCACTTAATTTATGTTGTAAAGCGTTGTTTGTTTTAAATATTAAGTTGTGATATAATTAATGGTAGAGGTGTATTTATGAATAAATATAAGGAAGGAGACGTTGTAAAGGCCAGAATAACAGCAGTTGAAAGGTATGGAGCATTTGCTGCCATAGATGATGAATATAGCGGCTTAATACATATTTCTGAGTTTACTGATAAGTTTGTTAAAAGTATAAATGATTATGTTGGTATAGGGGATATAATAAACGTTAAAATATTAAATTGCGATGGTAAAAGTAATCAGCTTAGATTGTCTGCGAAGGATGTTAATCCAAATTTGTATAAGAATAAGAAAAATAAGATCAAGGAAACTGTTTTTGGATTTTACTTACTTAAATCAGCTTTGCCGGGTTGGATTGACAAAAAAATGGAAGAGATTAACAAAAATTCTTAAAACTTACTTGACAATCATCAAAAATACTGATATATTTATATACGTTCTCACGTATGTGAATTTGGATGCTTAGCTCAGTTGGTTAGAGCACTTGCCTTACAAGCAAGGGGTCATAGGTTCGAGTCCTATAGCGTCCACCATTAATGCCGAAATAGCTCAACTGGTAGAGCAACTGACTTGTAATCAGTAGGTTGCGGGTTCAAGTCCTGCTTTCGGCACCATAAATTGGGGAGGTAGCGAAGTGGTTAAACGCGGCAGACTGTAAATCTGTTCCTTCGGGTTCAATGGTTCGAATCCATTTCTCCCCACCACTTTAGAATTGCCTCGTCGCCAAGTGGTAAGGCATCAGACTTTGACTCTGACATGCGCAAGTTCGAATCTTGCCGAGGCAACCACTTATTATTTTACATCTGTCCTGTTAGCTCAGTTGGTAGAGCATCTGACTTTTAATCAGAGGGTCATGCGTTCAAGTCGCATACAGGACACCACGCCCGAGTGGCGGAATTGGTAGACGCACAGGACTTAAAATCCTGCGAGTGTTAAACCTCGTGCCGGTTCAAGTCCGGCCTCGGGCACCACTTGAAATTAACTAACCTTGATGGTTAGTTTTTTTTGTTGCTTTCTAATAAATCTTAATAAATATGACATAGTATTTTAATATTTAAAAGTTATACTTAAAATAGAAAGCGAGGAGATGCCTATAAGAAATATGAAGAATTAAGCATTACATACAAAAATACTAATAAGGTAGAAAGGCTACGACATATTTGTTGTAGAAAAATAAACAAAGTCAAAAAACGATGAAAAGTTATTAATATAGATAAAAACAAAATAGAGAGGATAGGTGAATGATATGGTAGCTCGTTAAAAGATTTAACAAACGAAATTGCTAAATTAAGTAAATGGGCGAAAGAAACATGAATAACAAGTGGGCACTATGAAGTTTGCCTGCTTTTTATTTGCCTTAAAATGGGTGTTGACAAATAAAAAATATATGTGCTATAATCTTATTGCTGTCTGGTTAATAATGTATTATTTTTAACCACGTGCATATAATAATTGTAGATGGAGAAATACCCAAGTCTGGTTGAAGGGACCGGTCTTGAAAACCGGGAGGTCGGGTAACCGGCGCGGGGGTTCGAA
>CAKPCM010000007.1 GCA_934141615.1 uncultured Bacilli bacterium | reverse complement strand
TAACAAAAGAGGACATACCATTCCAAATAATGGTTCTATTTTCTTTCCTTCACTAAATCCTATTTTTCTAGATAAATTAGAACCAGCTAAAATATTTCCCCACTGATCTGATCCACCTATTTGTAATTTACATCCAAACTCTTTGCTTAAATGAACAAAATCAAAGGCTTGCATTAGCATATATCCCATTTCCAAAAAAGTTAAGCCTCCACTTTCTAATCTTTTTTTGTAACACTCTGAACTAAGCATCATATTAACGTTAAAATGTACTCCTACATCTCTCATAAAGTTAACATACGTTTTATCGCATATCCAATCAGCGTTATCTACTATAATAGCAGGATTATCGCCACTAGTTTTAACGAACCTTTTAACAAGCTGCTTGACTTCTATTTTATTATGTTTAACTTCTTCCTGTGATAACATTTTTCTCATATCGCTTTTGCCTGTTGGATCTCCAATTAAGGCGGTTGCACCACCAATAAGAATTATTCCACGATGACCAAAATCTTGTAACCATCTAAATAAAGTAAGTGCAAAAAAATGTCCTATATGAAGACTATCCGCGGTAGGATCAATACCCAAATAAAAAGTCATAGGTCTTCCATTTATTAAATTTCTAATTTCTTTTTCGTGTGTTAAGTCTTTTACATATCCCCTTTCTTTTAGGATATCAAATAATTCTTTTTTCATATTTTTTTATTCCTCCAGTATGATTTATATTTAAGTTAATTAGAAAACTATTTTCAAAGTAATAATAGTAATAATCAACATCCATACAAATCACCTCCTTTAAAACAAAAAAATCATCCTTTAATAAAGGACGATTAGTAACCGTGGTACCACCTTAATTCGTAATAAATGTTTATTACCTCTAATCTTTAACGAGATTATCCGTTTAAAATCATCATCTGTAATTCATTACTTTAACTATACTTATTTTCATCAACCATAAGCTTTCTATAAATAAATTAAAATAATTACTTCGAATGAATCGCTTTTTAATCAACTTACAAGAAGCATATCAAAATTATAATAATACAACTATACGAAATAAATATCGCAATAACCAAATTAAATTTTAATTTTTTTTAATTTTCTATGTTTAATAAATTTTATTATTTTCGATAATACTTTTTAACCTTTTTGTAGAATCAAGAATATTTTTTTCTGCTAATATAGGTCTAATCATAGCATAACCATCTATTTTTATATCTTTCAACGTAGGAATAGTGTCCTTATTAATACCACCTATAACCACTACTGGTATAGAAGAAAAATCAATAATTTTTTTCAATTCATCAACTCCAACAATTATTGAATCACTCTTAGTAGTAGACTTATAAATTGCACCAACACCTAAATATGTTGCTCCACTTTTTATGGCCTCTTTCGCTTCGTCAAGATTGGTCACAGTTACTCCTATTATTTTATTGTTTCCAAGAATTCTTCTTGCTTCTGAACATGTTATGTCATTTTGACCTATATGAATTCCATCAGCGTTTATGTTTATGGCAATATCAATATTATCATTTATAATCAATGGTATATTATATGCATCAGTTACGCCTTTTATCCTAGACGCTATTTTCAAAAATTCACTATATTTTTTTTCTTTTTCTCTAACTTGAACTATTGTTACACCACCGATAATAGCTTGTTCCACGCAATATTCAAGTGTATAATCTTTATTCATTTCACTATTAGTGCACAAATATAAACTGTAATCAACCATTCTTTTTCATCCTCTTTTGATTACTTGTATTTTTAAAGACATAGTCTGAAAATTCATCAGTTTCAGCACCAACTACATTGTTAGGAAGATTGTATTTAAATGCTTTTTTTAATTTGTTAAGCTTATCTTCATCTATAGTATCACTAAAAATTGTACAATCATATATATCCTTTGGTCTATTTCCTGTTTTACACAAGAATAATGCCTCTGGAGTAATAGAATAATATTGAATATCATTATGAATTCTAGGAATTTCAGAAAAACTTAATTTACTAATTAATGGGGAATTATAAATATATTCAACAAATTTTTTATTATGTTCATCAAAAAAATAATCTTTTTGAATAATTGAGCCATCCATTTCTTTTATATACATAAAAATGGTTATTGGTATGTCAACAATATCACAATAATACATTTTTAGCATAACTCTTTTTGTTTTATCATCACGATCACCAATTTTTCGTTCAAATGAAAAATCATAATTGTTGCAAATATATTCTAATTTTTCTAAATCGTTCATATTTATAAAAATATCTAAATCATGATGATACCTTTCTAAACTTTTATTAGCTAGCAAATATGCAAGAATACCACTAGTATAGTAATACTCAATATTATTCTCATTAAGCATCTTATTGTACTCGTCAAAAATCTTATACACTAAATTATGATTTTTATCTAAATCACAAAAATTAGGATTTATTCCCATGTTTATCAACCATAAGTATCTGCTATTTAAGTAATCAATATTAACATTATAATCATTTGCAATTAATTCAAGTTTATACTTTCGTGCATCATCATTGCATATATCACTATATGCATTGTATATTAAGATATCTAATTTATCTTTTTCTCCCATAATTGTACCCTCACATTCTACGGAAATGGGTGAGGCATATCCGTCAATTTTTTGCTATATTCTAAATTCAATTTTTTTGGAACAAGGAAAAATCTATTTGCTCCAAGTCTTGGATATATATGACTTTTATTCAAATCGATTAAGCTTGGTGCAATAACCTTAACCACTTTAATTCCTGTTCTTTTTATATCGTCAGTTGTCAATTCTTTATAATATACTTCTATATTTTGAGATTTCAAATTATTTATTAAACTACTAAATGATATAACTTCTTTTTTATAGTTAATCACTTTACTATTGAATAATAATTTATTAAAATTATTACCCTGATAATATAAAAAATGTTCATATAATGTTCTAATTTTTTTAGGGTCACCTTGTCGAACATCCATTATATTTAAAGAATAAAAATAAGTAAATAAACATTCTTTTAATGACTTATTAATTGCATAATCTGAATTCATATTAGCACATGCACCTATCCCATAATGTATATGCTTTTTTTCATTTTTGTAAATAATAGATAAATAAATTGGAACTTTAATATCAGAATACAACTTGTATATTTTTACGTCATATTCTCTTTGTATTCTTTTCACCAATTTTAAATTTTCTGAATTCAAAGTTTTTAAATTTATTTCAGGTGGATTCAAACGTTGCATAAAGTTAATCATCAAGGCATCTCGTTCTATTAATTCTAATAATCCACTTTGTATGCAATCATCTAGTGTAAAGCTAGCCGCCATACCAGTTGAAGTAGTTTCAGCTACTGTTTTATTTAAATCATATGGTAAATATATCAAACTTGCAGGCCAATATTTAAATTTTTTTCTATTATCAATATTATAAATCTTTGTCCATTCTATTTCTTCCTTATTAGGATTTAAAAATACATCTGACATGTTATATTGTTCTTCACTATATGTAAAAAAATTGTTAAAAGTGTTTTCTTTTTTCAAATTTGATTTAGTACTTTTTATAACTTCCGTTCTAGGAATATATGACATACAATAACGTTCCAAAGCTTCTGCTAAACAACTAGTCATAGCAATCTTTTGACTTTCATTCACACCTAGACCACCACTAGAAATTTCTCTATTTAATCCGAATAAATCAACAGTGTTTGCACTTAAGCATTGATACATACAAAGATTATATTTATCTAATTCATGGCGTTCAAGCATGGCATTTACTATTCCAAATTTATCACTAAATATGTCTGCTAAACCTTCATATTCTTTTCCTAAAATTTCTATTATTTTTTTTCTACTTAAAATTAACTTATTTTTTTTCATAATTTTCACCTGGCACTTTTAATATTGAGTGTAAAATCGTTTCTCCATTTTTATATATCTCAATTACCTGATTATTTTCTAAATTAATCTTATATTCATTAATCAACTTTTCACACTTTTTACGAATCATTTTTTTATATATCTTAAATGTATATATACTATTGGATTTAATTCTCTTGTAAAATGATTCTTCATCAAATTTCGAATTTATCAATGGTCCAATTAAATACGACTTTTTTGTTTTAGCAATTAATATTGAATTATCTTTGATATTTCTTTCCTTTAAATAATCACTATAAAATAAATAATTATTTTTTGACATACTTAATGCCTCCATTTTCATTTTTTAACAATAACTCATGAGCTTGCTCATTAAACCTGTCCAAGTTGTTAATTAAATTTTCTTTTTCTTTTGTATTATCATTAACGCTTATAAACCATTTTCCTATACTTGTATTCATGAAATTTTCTATCTCATCAAATGTTCTATTTTGTTTTGTTTTATATAATGGATCACATACTTTAAATCCATCATTATCATACCCGGTAAGCAAAATCGCATGGTAACAACCGGAACTTTCACCTGCTAATATAACCAAATTGCCATCTTGTAGTTTATGTTTTAAAATATCAATAGTTATATTCATACCATTTACAATTTTTGCGCCATTATTTTTAGCATATTTTAAGTATTCTTTATATTCATTCATTGCAAGGTTAAAATCATTTTCATTTATAGCACCTTGATCATTTTTAAATAAACATTTATTTTCATGATAAATCGTAGTTTCCAGCCCATTCTTTGCCATATAAAATGCTAATGCAGAAAAAGGAGTTCCACTCATATATTTTGAACCATATATTCTATATAACCTTCTCTCGTCATACCAATTTGCTTTTTGAATAACTTTATAATATTCTAATATCATCATCATACAAGCAATGGCACAAGTATCTCCTCTTTGTTTATAAGGCTTTACATTTTTATCCATGTTATTTTTCCTCTCTTCTTTTAAAACATTTAGTGCATCTATAATTATATCGTTATTAAATTCATATATATAACCACTATTTGCTAAAATACCACTATCATCGAGATATTTCAAAATTTTTCTTCTAAATAAGAATCCAGAGATACCAATTAAATTAGAAGCAATTAATTTTTCATCTAAATTATCATAAATAATAATATCCCTAATTGCCTTTCTATCATCATGTTCAAGAGTGAAGTAAAAATGTTGTTTTTTATAAGATTCTGAAATTTTATAACATTTAATATCTTCCAACAACTGTTTTTCGGTCATTGTTAATTTACATTGAAAATGTTTTTTAAATCTAGATAAAAATATTTTTTCATCATTTGCATGATATTTTTTTAGTAAATAATTCTTGAATTTTTGAATATCAGCACTATTTGTTTTAAGCAAATATATATAAGATAAATGGTCAATCTGATATTGGGCAAAAAAAGTTTCAGTTGGTGGAGTAATTAACATTATCCTAGTTTTAGCTAATGGAATATTTTCATCAATAGTATTAATATTTTGACAATTATAATCCAAATATTTTTTTATAGCTCCAGACATTACTAGCGTTGCCGCATCTACTAAGCAAGATGTATCATAAATTTTAATTATTTCATCTATTTCATTTGGTGATAATTCATTAAAATCATTTTTCATTATCTTCTCATAAGCCGGTTCTAATAATTCTTCATAATAAATATTATGCCACTTCCATCTATTTTTTAGTTTTTCCAAAAAAGCTTGCGGTGTTTCGGACAATTGCATCATCATTAATCTGCTAATTTCGGGATTAGATTCTGCATAATATCTATTTGCATTAAATAATTGTCCTTCCATAATTTCATCTATATTTTCTTTTAAATTTTCAGGAATTATTTTGCCCTTTATATTTTCCATTTATTGTTCCTCCTTTTATAGTCATAGAATTTTTCTATGACTATATAAATACATCTAATATTATGCAGTACATAACATATCATATTTTCTATCAAATTTTCTCATTAATTTTCTCATACAATACACCTCCTTTACTTAAATAATTAGTTTTTTTATGAGATCCCTATAAACTCATATTAGTCTCTTATTAAATTCTCTTATTTTTCTTTTTGCATATGTTGTGACTGCCTTATCTTCCCAATCCTCCCTTGGTCCATATGATAAGTCATCAGTAATTATTTTTACTCTGTCTTTATTTTTTAGTTCTGTCGTTACATCAACATATTCATTATTAACTTGTGCTGCCACCATTGTATTACCAACATCAGTATGAATTTTATAAGCAAAATCTATCACACTAGCTCCCTTTGGAAGTTCAATTATTTCTCCTTTTGTTGTATAAACATATATCTTATTTGAAAACAGTTCATTTTTGACTTGATTTACAAATTCTCTATTATCTCCAAAAACTTTGTTTATTTCTACTAAAGAATTGAAAAATTGATATTTGTCGCTTAAATCTTTTTGCATAACTTCTCTTGCATTACCTTTTTCTATATCCCAGTATGTAGATAATCCGAATGAAGCTATCTTATCCATATCAAACGTTCTTATTTGTGTTTGAACTAATCTATCATCTGGTGCAAATACAGTTGTATGAAGTGATTTATACATATTGGTTTTAGGATTACATATAAAATCCTTAAACATTCCATTGACCGGATTATATTTACTATGAACAATTCTTAAAGTTTGATAACAATTATTTACACTATCAACCATTACTTTAAGTGCTAATAGATCATGTATATCAGATATCTTTCCACCTTCAGATAATCTTTTGTATATTCCGTATATATTTTTAGTTCTTACCTTTATTTCATTTGGAATATGTTCATCATTAAGCATAGATTGTATGGTATGCAACATTTCTTTCAAACATGTTTCACTTTCAGATTCTATTCTTAACTTCTTTTCTCCTATTTTTTTATACATATCAGGTTTAAGATATCTTAATGATAAATCCTCTAATTCAGACTTTATTCTATAAGCTCCTATATAATAAGCCATAGGAACAAATATTTCTAATGTTTCTAAAGCGTTTTCTTTCTGTTTAAATTCACTTTTAAATTGTAATGTTCTCATATTATGAAGTCTATCAGATAACTTAATAAGTATTATTCTTACGTCGGTTGTTATCCCTGTAATAATTTTTCTTGTATTAGCTAAATTCTGATCTTGTTTAGAAGAAAAATTCATTTTGCTCATTTTGGTTACTCCATCAACTAAATTAGCGACATCACTGTTAAAGTTTTCCGCTATTTCTTCTTTAGTCACTTTTGTATCCTCTAAAGTATCATGAAGCAATCCAGCACAAATTGTATCAGCATCTGCTCTCATTTCAGATAAGACATAGGCTACATTAAGTGGATGAATTATATATTCTTCACCGCTTTGTCTTAATTGTCCCTTGTGGAGCATACTGGCCATATCATAGGCCTTTAAAATTTTTGGTACTTCCTCTTCATTATATAACTTAACATTTTCTATTAAGTCATCAATTGTAATTTGTTTTTCACTCAAACAATAACACCACCTTTCATATATAACAAAAAGACAGCAACCAATAAGACACAAAGTCTTAAAAGTTACTGCCTTGAAGTTATTTGATTAAAGAGCAGAATAAGCATGAGAAAATATAGCTAACAAATAAGTTAACAAAAAATATTTTATTATTTGGAAGCAATCTATTTATACTCATACTACTCACCTCTTTAAAATATTTTAAATCTAAAATACTCCTTATTTAGACAAATGTCAACACATTTTTACCAATTTTTTCCATTTTTTCACAATATAAAGAAAATTTGATATATCAAACAAAAATAATTAATTTACTTCGCCTATTTTTCTAGAGGATATTTCTATATCCCACTCTGTTCCTTCTCTAGTGTCTTTTATTAAAATCCCATGACTTATTAACATATCTCTAATTTTATCTGCAGAGGAATAGTCTTTACTCTCTTTCATCTGCTTTCTTTGTTTAATTAAGTCTAGAATTTTCTCTTCAGTCATTCCATTTAAATTTAAATATTTTTCTCTTATATTTCTTAATACGATTTTGGGTTCTTCCTGAAATAACTCCAAAACATTATAAATTTCAATTAAAGCAGCTTTAATATCAACCATATCCTGTACGTGATTCTTTTTACCTATCATTTGTGATAATTGAGATATATAATCAAATGCACCACTTATTGCTAATGATGTATTAAAATCATTATCCATAGCTTCAATAAATTTTTCTTTTATCTCTTTATAATATTTAGAATCCTTATTTGCAACATAATCTTTACCAACTCTATCAATATGGTCAAATAATTTATATAATAAATATATCTTCTTTTCACAATTTTCAAACATTCCTTCGGTTATATTTAAATCAGATTTATAATTATTTTGTAATAAAGCTACTTTAATAACATCACTATCATATTCCTTTAATAAATCTTGTAATAAAATACCATTTCCTAAAGACTTACTCATTTTTTGACCATTTACTTTTACTAAACCATTATGCAACCAATAATTAGAAAATCTTTTACCTGTTAATGATTCACTTTGTGCAATTTCATTTTCATGATGTGGAAATCGTAAATCTTTTCCACCACCATGTATGTCTAATGTTTCACCAAGATATTTCATACTCATTGTAGAACATTCAATGTGCCATCCTGGTCTTCCTTTTCCCCATGGACTTTCCCAGTAAATTTCATCATCTCCAGCATTTTTCCATAACGCAAAATCCCTATCATCTAATTTGCCTGGTTCTATGTCTTTTCTAACCCCAGTTAATAAATCATCTAAATTTCTGTGTCCAAAACTTCCATAATTTTTAAATGATGAAACATCAAAGTATACACATCCATTATCTGCTACATATGCATGACCTTTTTCTATCAATTTACTAATAAAATTTATCATGTCCTGAATATTATCTGTTGCTCGAACTTGAATAGTTGGTCTTTGTATTGCTAAAGCATCTAACTCTCTATTAGTTTTCTCAATGAATCTTTCCGCATATTCTAGAGGATTTTCATTTTTCTTTCTAGCATTGGCAATAATCTTATCATCAACATCAGTATAATTTCTACCGTATGTTACCTTATAACCTTTAAATTCAAGATATCTTCTAATAACATCAAAAATAACGGCTTGATATGCATGACCGATATGTGCATTATCAGAAACTGTAATTCCACATGCATACATTTTTACAATTCCTTCTTCTTGTGGAATAAAATCCTCTTTTTTACCTGTCAACACATTATATAATTTTAATCCCATATAATAGCCTCTCCTTTTTTTCATTATTCTAACATATTTTTTTCGAATTTTTCAAGTTTTGATCAATTACTTGTTTATGCTTTATAAATACACTAACTTTTTAAATAAAAATATAAGCAATTAAAAAATTCAATCCATAAGATATACTTAAATATCTATAGATTGAATTTTTTATTTTATAAATTATTTTTCTTTTAAAAAATCAGCAAGTTTATTATATGCATCAGTATTCCAAATAAAACATCTTTCATCATCAGGATAATTTGCCATAGTTTTATCATATCCATCTGGTATAAATATAAAATCCCAACTCCAACCATAAGTTCCAGACTTTTCTCTAGCTATTTTACCTTTTGTCACAGATTTAAATACGACAGGTTCCTTACCATACTCACAATATGCAAATGCTTCAATAAAACATGCATTTCTATTTTGAACACCATCAAGAAGTTTTAATAATCCATCCTCTCCTATTTTTTCATCAACATAATGTGTGTATGGCCCTGGAAAGCCATTTAATGCTTCAACATACAAACCTGTATCATTCTTTAATACAGCACATTTTAACTTATCACTTGCTTCTTTTGCAGAATGTATTGCAATTTCCTCAGTAGTGTCCGCCTGAATTTCCGTTGTTTCCATTTTAACGTTTTCAACCTCTATACCAAGCGGTTCTAATATTTTTTTAGCACTCATAAGTTTAGACCAATTTCCTGTTACATAAACTATCTTTTTCATATGCATCATCTCCTATCATCTATTTAACGTTTCATTTAAAATTAATTCTGCTTTTTTTACAAAGAAATTAGATTTATCTATTGATAGATTATAACTACATATATCATCTTTTAACTCTTCTACATTTTCATATTTTCTTTTAATATATTGAGGTTCAGACTCCATTTCTATAAAAATATATTTATCATTAACTAGTTGAACAACTAACTCAGTTTTATCATTTGCAAAAACTATACATTTATCATGTATATCAAATAATTTTTCATATCCTATGGCATTCATAAATTCCATTGCTTTATTTATATCAGTAACAGGACATTTTATTTTCCCTTGCTCAATTATATCACCATTATTATCATATTTTTTATATTTATATAATAACTGTTTTAAAATTCCAACTATATCTCTTACTAAAACACAATTCTTAAGTATATCTAAACTTTTCATATCTGCTATATTTATTGAACTATTAATTAAATATGAATCATTTACTATGTATTCTTCTTTTTTTATAAAATTATTTTGTTTTAATTCCTCTTCTAGTTTTTCGTAACTGACATTTACTTTAACTGCTATTTCCATTTCTTTTTCCATAGTATATACCTCTTATTAAATCCATTTTAATTATATCATAATTACTTCAATGTTTTCTCATAATAATTAACTATTACTTTCTCACCAGATGGATAATATTCATAATCAGTTTTTATATACTTTATAAATCCCCATTTAAAATATATTTGCATATTTCTTATTTCACAAGGTTCTACCCCAAGAGTTACATATTTGAAACCTCTTTTTTTTAAATTATTTTCCATAAATTTATAAAGCTTAGAAAAATATCCTTTATTTTCATATTCTTTATTCGTTCTAAATGCTGTTAAATATGCTTTTTTATCTCCTATTAAACCATCCTTATTTTGCATATTAAAATCATATTCAGAAACTATCGCTGTTGCTTCCGTAATTATTTCATCATTTAATAATCCCATATAGACAATTCTTGTATCTAAATTTTTTAGTGATTCTTTTTTAAACTGTATCCACAGTTTTGAATTATTATGTTTTTTTATCTCACAATCCCATTTTTTTATAATTAAATCTTTATCTGCTATTACACATTTATAACTATTCATTTCATTATGTCTCCATCCATATTTTTTATATCTTCTTAATATTAATAATCTCCCTTGTATGATATCCTTGCCTGTTATAAAATTTAATAGCATTTTTATTATAAGCAAAAACATCTATTAAGATATATTCACAATCTATTTGTTTAATATATTCTTCCATTTTTTTAATTAATTTTTGGCCTACACCCTTACTTCTTGCATGTTTAGAAACTATTAATTCTGATATTTCACCGCATTTTGGACATTTGTAATCCAAATAATCATATTTATCATAAACCCTAACATATCCCATAATTAATCCAGTTACTTTATCACCATCTATCATTAGATAGCATTTACCATTATTATCATTTACCTCTTTTAAATCTAAAATGGCCATTTTATCTCTATAATCTGGATGTAGTTGGTCTAATTCATCTTCATCTATGGAAAGTATATATTCTTCTAGCTCTACTAATAAGTTTTTAATATCTTCTAAGTATTTATCATTGTATTCTATTATTTCCATTTCTTTAACACCTCAAATATTTCAAATATAACTTTTGTATTGCAATTAAATTCCTTATCTATTTTACTAAAATAATTAATATGTGATTTTCTCCAATCTTCTAGTGAATCATTCTCACCTTCTAATTTTACTAAATCCCAAGTTATATCTTTAAACTTTTTTATAATTACTTTTTTAGTTTTTATTGCACAAACACTTTTTCTACTAGCATCTATTATTACTGAAAAATCACCTGGTTTTGCTAAATTTTCATATCTGTATAACGAAGTTGTTGCAGTTTTTTTACCATTTAGTACAAGTTTAGCAAGTGCATTTGGCTTCATTCCAAATTTCCATCTATCGGGTTCATTAAGTAAAACAACTATTTCCTCTTTGTTACTGTTTGTATCACTATATATTTCTTTAAAATCGCAATTTAAACAGCATTTAATCGCTTTAGTATCTCTTTTAAATAATCTTAATAATATGCCATCTGCACTATATTTTTTGTAAATCATATCATTTATACACATTATTATTTTCTCACTTAAATCCATATTTAAATAATTATCATAAACAAATAAATCATATTCATAAATATTTCTATATTTATTAAGTTTTTCTATTTTTAAATCATTTTTATACTTATAAATCTGCATCAACCCAATATTTTTATTATCTAATCTAATAATAAATAACTCTTGCTTTTCTCCCATTAATTTCGTTTTAAATTTATCTACTATTTCACTATATTTAAGTTTTCTTTTATCAAAATACTCATAAACTTGTTTATTTTTGCACCACTTATACAATAACTTATAATCTTTCTTATTATTTCTTATCTTAGAAATATTAGGCAATATACTACTTGTATTTATTCTAACTACAACACCTAATACATCTTTATTAAATTTCTTCCATGTTTCTTCTTTATATATTTTAAATCCAACATCTAAAAATAATTTTAATGCATTTTGTCTATCCTTTTCAAAAGTATCATATAAGTATTCTATGCCATTATTATAAGCTTCTTTTATAAGTAATTTAAGAGCATCTTTAGAATAACCTTTACCTCTATATTTATATTCAATTAAAATGCCACATTCATAAATATCATCGTTTTTATTATAGTAATAATTCACATATCCAACATATTTATTTATATCAAAATCTTTTATATATGCAAAATACATATTTTCATTAATTCTTCTTTTATAATCATCTTTCCATTTATCTATATTAAAATCAATACACCCAGTATCATAATGATAACCAGAATATTTAACATCATACCCAGCATTATAACTCATTGTATTTTTATCTTTTTCTAACCATTCTTTGTAAGAATATTCTTCTAATTTAGGTACAACTAATGTTATATTCCTCATTTATACCCTATCATATCCCCACCAATTAGGGATTAATTCCTCTAATTTTATTATCTCATTGTTACCTTTATCTTTTAATATTTCAATATTCCTACTATTTTTAGAAAGCTGCATTAAGTATTCCCTACACGCACCACAAGGAAAGCCTATATTTCCTTTTGAATCAATACAAACTAATTTTACTATTTCATTTTCACCATTTGTAATCATATTTGCTATAGCATTTCTTTCAGCACACATACCTAAAGATGATGCTGTATCAATACAGACTCCAGTATATATATTATGACCTTTAGTAAGTATTGCCGCTCCAACACATCCCGCACTAATCATACCTGATACTTCTCTATCGTCTCTTATGTTTTTAGCCTTGTCATATAGTTCTTCCCATACGGTATTTTCTGAATACAAATACTTAATATGAATTGCATAAACACCATTTTCTTTTATTATGTTTTTATAATCTCCTATTTTTTCCACATTTAAAATAGCTTCTTCTTTATCATTTGTAGATGATGTAGTATATCTAGTTCCTTCAAGAGTAAATAATTCATCTAAAGAATCATAATGATTAACACCTTTTACTCTAACATAAAATTTACCTAAGTTATTACTACTAAATTCAATTACATCACCACAACTTAATTTATCATAATTAGCGCCCGCTCTTATTTCTATTTTTTTTGTACCATTTTTCATAGCAAGAGCTGCCCTATCATTAATATTTAATTTCATTATCATTTTACCTGTCCCTTTCTCTATTAAAAAAAATTCTGCATAATGCAGAACTTAAAATCTAGGACATCAAAAATTTATCTATTATAAACTAAAATAGATAGGAGCCATGATTAATTCTGCATTACTTATAATTTGTAAATTCTTCATATTAATCACACTCCTTTCTCTAAGCAATTTACACTAATAATATATTATACATTTATTTCTTTGTCAATAATAATTAATCATTAATTATCTATCATAATTTGATCTTCTCTATATATTAATCCTATCTTATTATTTTTTTATTAATAAGTATGCATCCTGCTTTCTCTAACTTCATTAAACCACCATCTAAATGAACTCCTAGAAATTTCCAAGATTCCAAATGTTTTAATTATTAAAAAAAACAGAAACTTTATTTCTGTTAATTCTTATTTTTAGATAATATAAATCCTATTAGTCCTACTATAACTATAATCATACCTACTATTAGGATTCCACCATTTCCTTCTTTTCCTGATGCTGCTTCTTTTGCAATTGAAGCAGTATATAAATATCCGTAATACTTCATGGATAATTTGTCAAATAAATTAATTGTATTTTCTACATTTTGTTGCAAATTAATCATCCTCCTTAAAAAAGAAAAGCATTATTTCTTTTCCTTTTCTAATTTTTTTACTACTTCTTTTGCCTTACTATCTTCCATGGTAAAGTAAATTATATACGTTACAAACGTTTGCATAGTAGACGATAACAACAATTCAGGATGAGAAGATTGAATCATTGATATTATAGTTCCAAAAGATATCAATACAAAAAGTGGGACATATTTAGAACCTTTTATTTCTTTTGCGTTCTTAAACATTAAAAGCAATCCAATAGCATCGCAAAATAAAGAATAAAAGTATACAACGTTTATTGCTGGACCAGATGTATATATTATTACTCCATTTCTTGTATTATAATCTAAAGGTAAAACCATACCAACTATCAATACTATTAAGTATAATAGCGACCAAATAATTATTTTATTTTTACTAACATACTCATTTTCGCTAGAAATTACCATTACATATATTATAAATACAAATACCCAAGTAAAATAATATACTAATATTAATCTTAAAACAATATCATTTAATAGTTTAAAATGTTCGTAATTTCCACCCAAGAATATTCCTAAAACTTCTAATATTAATCCAAATAGGTTTATAAGGAGAAGTGCCTTTAAAATATTTCTTTTCTTGTTATTACTTTTATTTTTTACTTTAAATATAATAAGTAACAAAATGCAATAAAGTAAACTACAAGCTGAGAAAAAAATCGTTGAATTCATACTATACCTCCAACTTTAGTATATCACAAATTATAGTTAAAGAAATGTTTTATATATTAATTTTACAACGCCTTTACATATGATTTTTCTCTGTGAACTCCAGAGTCAACATATTTTTTATCCACTATTTTAACGTCATATAAAATATTACATCTAGCGATTTTCTCGCTTATCATCATGCTTGTTACATATTTTCTTATACTATCTTCTATACCTTCAATATTATTTGGTAATTCAGAATTTAATTCTGGATTTATTTCTATTTCTAATTTATAATCATAATTTGAATCATTTAAGGCTGTTATTTCAGCGCTCATAACTCCATTAAACATTGAAGCAATATCTTCAATTTTTAAAGCATTTAAATTAAATTTGTTATTTTTCGTTCTTGGCATTTCTTTTCTTATTTTATAAGAAATTGGTCTATGTAATTCTTGGATTTCTCCAGACATTTTTATTATTTCACTTAAAGTTTCTTCCTGTTTAGAATAATCGAAAAGAGTTATATGTGCACTTGGTACTTGACCTTCTTCTTTACTTGGCATAGCTACTATACAACATTTATCAACGTTTGGATGTGATTCTATCTTTTGTTCTTCTGCTAGTGGTGAGAACTTAAATGATCTTCTAGCGATTACGTTTTTAATTCTTCCTTCGTAGTGTCCAAATCCGTCACTATCTATTCTACCTAAGTCTCCCATGTGAACCCATATATTACCATCATTATGTTTTCTATATACTTTACTAGTTGTTTCTGGGTCATTAAAATATCCTAATGTTACCGTATCACCAGAAATAGCAATTTCTCCAACTTCGTCTACCCCTAACTTTTCTCCTGTTTCAGGATCAAATATACCAACCTTTACATTGCCCATTGGTTTACCAAGGCTGCCCTTTTTATATGCACTAACTAAATTAGATAAGGCTATTGCAGAAACTTCGGTTGATCCATATCCATCGGTTATAGGAATATTACAACCATGTTGCCTTAAATAACTATTTATTCTATCTTCTATATTAGCAAATCCATCTCCACCAGTTCCTATTAACTCAAAGAAACTTAAATCCTTGTTGGCTATTCTCTTACTTTTTGGAAGAGCAGCCCAATGAGATGGTGTTACCGTCAAATAATTTGGTTCGTATTTTTCTATCAATCCAGGAAAATTTTTAGGATTCATTTCAGGTATCATTACTATTTCAACATTATTACAAAACATTGCTTGAAATGTAGAGTTACCAAAAGAAACAAATATTGGAAGCACTTGTAGATAACGTTTCCCTGGCTCAAACTTTTGGCCAGATAATTCATAATTTCTAACTATTGCATTTGGATTTTTATTAGATTGCATAACTGCCTTTGGTGTACTAGTTGTACCACTTGTATGCATAAGACAACTCATTTTATTCTCATCATACTTACACTCTTGTGAAACACCTTTATTTTCCTTGCCTAGCCTAATAAAATCTTTCCATTTCAAAATCCTATCATCATCTATATCAGTTGTTTTATTTTTCTTGCTAGCAATCATCTTAAACAATTCTGGAAATGATTCGATAGCAGATGCTTCTATTATTGTTTTAACACTTGTATTATTAGCACCCTCTAGAACTGCTTTTTTAATTTCAGGTTCACCTAGCATAAACACATATTCGCTTTTTGATTCCTTAAAGAAATATTTCATTTCGTCAGCAGTAAGATTAGGATATATATAATTAGGAACTGCGCCTATTTTATTTAAAGCATAATCCATATATATTGTTTCAGGTGTATTTGAAGAACATATTGTAACTATATCCCCTTCTCTTATTCCCATCATCCATAAAGCATCAGCTGTCATATTTATTTGTTCAATTAATTTTCTTTTCGAAATTTTAACATCTTTATATATTCTATTTAAATCCACAGAATCTTCATCTGTTGGACCCTTTTCTATTGGTATTGCATATGTAATAGCAGTCTTATTTAAGAATTTATTTGCATTATCTAAAAAATACCTGTATTTAGTTTTATTAATATCTGTTTTATTATTGTTCATTTCATTTTCCTCCCATAAACTCCCTTTTTACTCTAAAAATAAAAGGTCTTGATTTTGCAAACAAGACCCTTTTATCTGCTTGCCAAATGTTTCTGTACAAGCAAACATCAATAAAAATTACGATGAATATATTATCATAATTTTTATATTTGTCAAGTTTTTGCAATTTAAATTATTTTATTATGCAATGAACTATTTTGTTGTTTTCTATTAGGTTCGTTATTATATTTGGTCTAACATCCATAATATTCAATTTGGAAATATCATACCATTTGTTTACAACGTTTGTTTTATCCAAGGTTTTTATTTCACTAATTTGATCTATTTGTTTATTGTTAATTTTATAAATGAATAATAACTCGTGAAATTCTTTTCCATTATACTTAAAGAAATTTTCCGAAACATTTATAAGTGTAACTTCTTTTTTATTCACTTTAATTCCAATTTCTTCTTGTATTTCACGAATCAAAGCTTCTATTGTTGTTTCACCGTATTTTACTCTACCACCAATCAGTGAATAATAATTGTCTTTTTCACATTTTTGAATTAAAATCTTGTTATCATTCACAAAAATTCCGGCAACACGAAAATTAAACTTGAAATTATTCTCATCATCTTTTATTATAATATCTTTTTTCTGCATATTTTCTCCATAATGAATACATTATTTTATGATGTTTTCAACATCTTCTTCCTTATATATTTTAACACCAAGCTTTAACGCTTTATCATATTTACTACCAGGTTTATCCCCTACGATAACACCGGTTGTCTTTTTAGTAACCGAACTTGTTACCTTAGCACCCTTATCTTCTAGGATCTTAGTTAATTCTTCTCTTTTATACTTCTCTAAAGTTCCTGTTAAAACAAACGTCATACCAGATAACGTATCATCTGATGAGTCATTTTTATATTCGAAATTTAAGCCTAGGTTCTTTAAATCCTCTATTAATTTCAAGTTTAAAGGATCATCAAGATAAGATCTTACACTTTTAGCAATTATCTCACCAATATCATTAACGTTCGTTAGTTCACTTTCGCTTGCTTCTATTAAATTATCTATTGTTTTATATTTTTGAGCAAGAATTTTAGCAGTTTTTTTACCAACATGCCTTATTCCTAGTGCAAAAAGAACCTTTTCTAAAGAGTTATTTTTTGAATTTTCTATGCTTTCAAGTAAGTTGTTAACACTTTTCTCTCCAAAACCTTCAAGTTCTATTAAGTCTTCTTTATGATTTGATAAAAGATATATATCAGATATAGATTTAATAAATCCCATATTGTAAAAATCTTCTATAATTCTTTCACCAAGTCCATCTATGTTCATCGTATTTCTTGACGCAAAATGAATTAATCCTTCCATTTTTCTTGCGGGACATAAATCATTTTTACAAAAGTAGTTAGCATCTTCTTTAACCAGTTTTGACGCACACATCGGACAGTTTTCTATCATCTTAAACGGAACTTCTTTACCTGTTCTTCTTTCCTTTTTTACCTCTACCACTTCTGGTATTACGTCACCTGCTTTTCTAATTGAGATAACATCTCCTACCCTTACGTCCTTATCTAAACAATAATCTTCGTTATGAAGTGTTGCCTTTGATATAACGGAACCTGCAACGTGAACTGGTGAGAAAAGAGCATTTGGTGTTATCTTACCGGTTCTTCCAACGGTGAATTTTATTTCTTTTAAAGTGGTTAAAACTTCCTCAGCCGGAAATTTATATGCTATTCCCCATCTAGGTACTCTTTCGGTAAATCCTAATTTTTCCTCATCTTCCAAGCTGTTAACCTTTAATACAACGCCATCTATTTCAAACGGAAGATTAGGTCTTTTGTTTCCTAAATCATCAATGTAGTTAATTATATCATTTACATCTTTAGCAAGTCCATTTAAATTATAATTGGTTTTAAAGCCTAATTTTTTTAAAAATGCTAAAGATTCGTCTTGAGTTTTTATACCATATTTATCTGGATTAGGTATGAAATACGCCATAAAGTCTAGATTTCTTTTTGCAGCAATCTTACTATCTAATTGTCTTACGGAACCTGCAGCAGCATTCCTTGGGTTAGCGAATAAATTTTCACCTCTTTTTTCTTTTTCTTTATTACATTTTTCAAAAGAGGCCTTACTCATATATATTTCACCACGAACTTCTATATCAAGTGCCTTATTAAGTCTTAAGGGAACTGATTTTATGGTTTCTACGTTATGAGTAATATTTTCCCCGATAAGTCCGTCTCCCCTTGTCGCAGCTCTTTTAAGTACGCCTTTTTCGTATAATAATGAACCAGATAATCCGTCCATCTTAGGCTCTAAAGTATAAGTCGCATTAGGACAAGTCTTTTTTATCCTTTCATCAAAAAGAACTATTTCATCTTCATTAAATATATCATCAAATGAAAGCATAGGACTTTCATGAGTTACCTTTTCAAATTTATCTACTACCTTTCCACCTACTCTTAAAGTTGGTGAATCACTTCTTTTTAGATTAGGATATTTCTCTTCAAGTTTTAATAATTCATTATAATAATCATCATATTCTTGGTCAGTAATACTAGGATTATCATCTACATAATACTTAATACTAGCTTCATTAATTATATCTATTAATTCGTCCATTCTTAATTTTATATTATCCATTTTATCACCATAAATATTATAACAAAATTTAATTAAAAAGTCTTAAATATAAAGAAAAAATATACGTATTAAACATCTTTTTTAATACGTATATAAAAAGAAACCAGCATAAACCAGTTTCAATTTTATCCTAATTATTGATAATCTTATTGGTGTCCATCACATTATTAAGATTTTGTTTTAATTTTCCTTTAGAATCTAATTCTTTTATTCTTTCTACCAACTCATTAAATAATTCAATATCAACACGTCCTATTTCATAGTATTTTGTTTTCTTTTTATCAAAATAATGAAGTTGATCCGCTTTAATATATCCATCCTTTTGAGTTCTTTTTCTTAAATTAAAATTATTTGTTCTAACTAAAATATTTTCTCTACATTTTAATTTTTTTCTCATTTGATCTTCACTATGAAAACTTGACATTATAGAAGCAACTTTATCAAATTCAAACCCTCGTATTTTTCCTTTTTCGTCAGAAATGACAACATAATAATGAAACCCAATCATTCTACCATCTTCAGATATTGGATTTTGGACACCTATAATGTCGCCTTTTTTACACATATGTACCTACCTTTTGTTTGATTTTTCTACTGCTTTTAATATAACTTTATTTTTGTATTTCCCCTTTTTAACTTTTTCATTATCAGGAAATTCAAATGGTATTATTTTATCTTCATCTTTTGCTTTAATAACATCTGGTCTTTGTATGCAAAAAAATTCCTTTGGCAAACTTTTCATTTTATCCATTTTCTTCTCCTTTCGTTTCTAAATTAAACGTTTTTCATTAATACAAGCTTAACACAAATGAAAAACTATTTCAATTGCTTTAATTTGAAAAAAGTAGCACTTCTTTGTAGTACTACTTTTTATCTTTTTCTTTATCTTGTTTTAAAATACCGTGGCTTTCACGAACCTTATTTTCTATTTCTTCTTTAATAGTAGGATTATCTCTTAAGAATTGTTTAGCATTCTCCTTACCTTGGCCAATTTTTTCTCCATTATATGAGTACCAAGCTCCACTTTTATCAACAATTCCTATTTCTGATGCTAAATCAAGTATTTCAGCTTCCCTTGAGACACCTTGTCCATACATAATTTCAACCGATGCAGTTTTAAATGGAGGAGCAACCTTATTCTTTACTATCTTAACGTTGGTTTTATTACCTATTACGCTATCACCATTTTTAATTTGTTCACCACGTCTTACATCTAATCTAATAGTTGAATAGAACTTAAGCGCTCTACCACCTGGTGTAGTTTCTGGATTACCAAATAAAACACCTACTTTTTCTCTTAACTGGTTAATAAATATTGCAATTGTATTAGTTTTGCTAATGGTACCAGATAGCTTTCTTAGAGCCTGACTCATTAATCTTGCTTGAAGTCCTACGTGACTATCACCCATTTCGCCTTCTATTTCTGCTTGTGGAACAAGTGCTGCAACCGAATCAATTACAACTATGCTTATAGCCTCACTTCTAACTAATGCTTCACAAATTTCTAGTGCTTGTTCACCAGTATCTGGCTGTGACAATAATAAATCATTAATGTCTACTCCTAGGTTTTTAGCGTAAACTGGATCAAGTGCGTGTTCCGCATCTATAAACGCTGCTTTGCCTCCTGCTTTTTGTACCTCTGCAATAGCCTCAAGCGCAAACGTAGTTTTACCTGATGATTCTGGACCATATATTTCAATTATTCTTCCCTTCGGATAACCTCCAACACCAAGTGCTATATCTAAAGTAAGAGATCCAGATGATACAGTGTCTATTTCGTTATGACTTTCATCACCTAATTTCATTATTGAACCCTTACCAAATTGTTTTTCTATATCTGCAAGAACTTGTTCTAAAGTCTTATCATTTAAAGCTTTCTTTGCCATAAATATCCTCCTAGTCATTGATTACAATAACATTATAATCCATTAAAAAAGAAAAATCAAGTACTTTTTCGAACAAATGTTTGAAAGTTTGTACTATGATTCTTCTACTAAATTCATTTTTTGTCTAAGCAAAAATTCTATTTCTGTACTTTTTTATCTGCAGAATCTAATATTTCTTCTTTAGAAAAAATTATATCTTTATTCATTACGTAATACTGAATTCCTGAAATAATTGCAAAAACAGTTGCTAAAACAAGTAAGAAACTTGCTATATCAAGATTAAATAATTCGAATGGTAAATTATAACACATGGTAAATATTATACCTAGCATTAAAAACGTTGTCTTAATCTTACCAGACTTTATAGCTGCAACTACCTTTCCCTTACTTCCTGCAATCATCTTAATCGTATCTACAACGGTATCTCTTAAAACGATTATAACCGTAATAACAGGTGATACCATTCCTTGTGCAGTTAAAATAATTAAACTTGAGTTAACTAGCATTTTATCTGCGATTGCATCAGTCATTTTACCAAAGTCAGTTACCATATTACGACTTCTTGCAATATGTCCATCAATAGCATCAGTGATAGATGCAATAGCAAATAATCCTGCCGCAATAAAATACTTAACATCCACCGTTATAGTACCAATTAGTACCTTTGGAAATTCAATGTTTACCATGTAAAATGGAAATAACAACAAAACGATTAATAAAACCGTTAAAAACATTCTAATCATCGTTATTCTATTAGCTAAGTTCATATATCCACCTCTTAATTCTCTAAATAAGTTAAAACATCATTATCACTATCATTTTTAGGAATAACATATTCCGTTACAACTAAATATCCTATTAAAAATATAAGTAATAAAATAATAAGTGTAACTATAATAGTAGGTACCTTTGACTTTGGTTTATCATCTACCGTATAAGGGGATGCAACCTTCTTGTCAGAGGCTTTTTCCTTTTCCTTCGCGCGTGATGCCTTTTCTATCTCCGCGATTGGAATCTTTGATGTTTCCTCAAAAAAGTACTCGTTAAACTCATCCATTATAGCATCTTCGTCAAGACCTAAATACTTGGCGTATGATCTAATAAATGATTTTAAATAAAACACATCTTTAAATACCTTTAAGTTTCCTTTTTCTATGTTTTCTATTTGTGAAGCTCTAAGGTTTAAATCTTCTGCTGCTTCATCAACACTAACACCGTGCTCTTCCCTTGCAGCCTTTAGTTTCTCACCAATCTCCTTCAACTTAAGTTCACTCCTTTATATAAATAAATAATAGTTTTAATAAGCCACGTTCTGTACCAGATATCTGGTCGTAAACATTTATCTATGCTTTTTAAAAGCATCCCCTAATTCGTTTTGTTCCTTCATAGGGGTTCCCCTACCAATTTTGGGTTTCTCACTCATGGGGTTTACCCGTTCCACTTTGCAAGTTTCCAAGCAAAATCGTCACTATGGCACTTTATGCCTAATATAGCCATATTAAAAACTTAGGCTGCCTCGGCGCCGTTAGGATTAAATCCTACCAAAGGTTATTTGTTCCCTTTGCATGAACACTACGTCCGTTACAGGTCCGTGTGAGCGTGGACTTTCCTCTACTAATAATTAGCAGCGTTTACGTAAAAACCATTACTCATCTTTATCATATATATATTTTTCCAGTTGTGATAAACGTCTTAATATATCTACGTTGGTAATTTCTTTTTCGCTTTTCTTAACAATATCAATATTAGCTTTTAAATCTCTAAGTTCATGCTTTAAATCGATGTTTTCTCTTTCTAAAGCCTTATTCTCATTTCTAAGTTCCTTAATTATGTTAATAAACTCAACATAATCCTTAATTATCTGATCCAAATACTTATCTACTTCTTGAAGTCTATATCCACGAGTATCAATCTTAAATTCTTTATCAAAGATATCTTGTGGTGACAAAGCTATTCTACCATTAAACATTTTTTACCACCTCTGTAATTAACATTATCTCAAGTTTTTTATCATTTGTCAATTTACATAAAGGTTAATTTGCTTAACACTTACTTTCTATTTCTTATCTTTGTAAAATACTTTACTAAATCGTATGAAGAAACGGAAAAACTAAAGCTTACAAAGCCCACAAAAAAGCTTTCAAAACTAAAGTCAAAAAAGATAAAATTAATTAACAGGCTTAACATAAGTAAAATCCAAACTATGTATTTGCTAGGAACCTTAAACGTCATTTTAACTAAGTTACCAGTTATGTTTAAAATTATTCCTATCATTATTATATAAGGCACAATATCATAGATTTCTTTTATATTTTCCAAATAAATCACCTAATTAAGTGTATGATTTATAATTAAAGTTTCTTCTATTTTTTCTACTTCGTCTATTAAATCATCAATAATAACAAACATCAAAGTATAATCTTTCATAAAAAACATTCCTTTCAAATAAATAATAACACGTCAAAATTATATTTTAATATTTTCGACAATTCTTTTCATATTTTATATAGAAATAATAAATAAATGTAGTATAATTGTAACAGGTGATGCTAGTTATGAATAACACTTTCTTTACCAGGTTTAACAAAACCCGCGGCAACAACATAAAAAGTGGGTTTGCAAACCGTGGTATGGCTTTAGAATCTGACATAAATTTAGCGAATGAGTATTATAGAATTAAGGATATTGCATACGTTTATAAAAAACCTACTCCTATAAAACTCGTTAACGTTGATTATAAATTAGGAAAAATAAAAGAGGCTTATTTCGAGACTCCATCAACGACCGATTACAACGGAATTTATAACGGAAAATACGTTGATTTTGAGGCTAAGGAGACGAATAGTAAAACTTCTTTTGCACTAGCTAACATACATACGCACCAAATAAAACATTTAATAAACGTTAAAAATAAAGGTGCCATATCATTTATAATAGTAAGGTTTAACCTGCTTGATGAAACGTATTTTTTAAGTACGGAAAACTTAGAAGAATTTATTAAAAATAATAAAAGAAAGTCGATTCCATTAGATTTTTTTAAGAAATATGGTACAATGATTAAAATAAAGTATGCACCTAGAATAGACTATATAGAAGTAATAGATAAATTATACTTTGGAGGTAACAAATCATGATGAAAAAAAGAAGCAGCAAAGCAAGTAACATTGCAAATAACATCAAAGCTAAAACAAATGATGTTAAAAGAAAAGTTGTAAAAGGTACAAGTAATACTTCTAAAAGAAAAGTAAGTAAAAAGAAAAAGATGATTTTAAACATTCTTATAATTTGTGTGATAGCCTTTGCATCACTTATGGCAGTATTTTTTGCTTACGTTATTATAAAGGCTCCTAAATTTGATCCAAACAACTTAAAGTTTACTCAAATGTCAGAGCTATATGATACCGATGGAAACTTAATTACCAAAATGGGTAACGAAAACAGAACGGAAATATCATATGATGACTTACCTGAGGTTTTAATAGATGCAATAATTGCAACAGAAGACTCTAAGTTCTTCCAACATAATGGTTTTGATCTTGCAAGATTTATGAAAGCAAGTATGTATCAACTAGTTGGTAAAAATGGTGGTGGTGCATCAACTCTTACAATGCAAATTGCTAAAAACAACTACACTTCTACTGAATCTAAAGGTTTTGAAGGAATAACTAGAAAGTTTACTGATATATACCTTTCAATATTTAAAATAGAAAGAAAATATACTAAAAAAGAAATTTTAGAATTTTACGTTAATGACTCTTACTTAGGTAACGGGGCTTACGGTGTTGAGCAAGCCTCATTAAACTACTTTGGTAAATCAGTTAGTGAACTTAACTTAGCAGAAGCATCATTTATAGCAGGATTATTCCAATCACCAACTTATTATAATCCGTATAACTATCCAGAACGTGCTGAAGGAAGAAGAAAAACGGTTCTTTACCTAATGCAAAGACATGGTTATATAACTGAAGAAGAAAAAGAAATTGCAGAAAGTTCTCCGATTACTTCATACATAAGGAAAACAGAAGCTTCTGGAACGTACTCTGAGTATCAAGGATATATTGATACCGTTGTTGAAGAGTTAGAAAATGAATATGATTTAAACCCATATACTACCCCACTTAAGATTTACACCGCAATGAACAGAAGTAAGCAAGACTTCGTTAACAAGGTTATGAATGGTGAGGCCTGGAACTGGGAAAACGAAAACGCACAAGCAGGTATTGTAATGACTGACTCAGCAAGTGGTGAAGTATTGGCAGTAGGAGCTGGAAGAAATAAAAATTCCGAAAGATCATATAACTTTGCTACTATGACAAATAAACAAATAGGTTCAACGGCAAAACCAATATTTGACTATGGTCCAGCGGTTGAATACCTAGGTTGGGGAACGGTTAACTACATTGACGATACCCCAACAACATATAGTGATGGAACTAAGATATCTAACTCAGATGGTGGATATAAAGGAAGGCTTCCATTATATCAAGCACTTGGACTTTCAAGAAACATAACAGCTTTAAAAACTTTCCAACAAGTATCTAAAGAAGCTGGTAATGATAAGATATTAAAATTCGCAAGTAGCCTTGGAATTACTCCAGAAGTAGATAAAAATGGTAAAATACATGAGGCTCACTCTATTGGATCATTTACTGGTTCTACAAAAAAAGGAGAATCTAGAAACAGTCCAATGACAATGGCAGGAGCATATCAAGCATTCTCAAATGGTGGTTATTACATTAAACCTCATACAATAAAGAAATTTGTGTATAAAGACACTGATGAAGTAGTTGAAACAAAATCAGCTAAAACACGTGTTATGAATGACTCAACAGCATACATTATTAATTACTCTTTAAACTGGTCTGCAACAGAAGGACTTGCTAAATCAGCCGCTGGTATAAGTGGTGTTCAAACAGCTGCTAAAACTGGTACTTCTAACTTTGATGAAGCAACTAGAAAAAAATACGGATTATCAAGTAAGGCAGTAAATGACTTATGGGTATGTGGATATACTCCAAAACAAACAATAACATTCTGGTATGGATATGCTAGTATAAGAGAGGGTCATAGTACTACATCATCTTGGACAACTCGTGATAAGTTCTATCGTAATTTAGCAGATAACTTATTTGATAAAGATGGAAGCACATTTGAAAGACCTTCTAGCATTGAAGAGGTATCAGTTGTAAGGAACTCTATTCCACTTAAAAAAGCCTTATACGGCGGTGTTGTTGGATACTTTAGAAAAGGAACTGGACCTGATGAAACCGGAACTGAGCAAGTAGAACAACTACCAAGTGTAAGTGGTGTTACAAGCAGTATATCTGGTAATACAGTACACTTAAAATGGAATGGTATTAGCGCTGAAGACATGGTTAACTTAAACTTTGATGATAGCTATGGAACACTCGGATATGACATATATGTAAAAGATGGCTCCGGTGGTTCTGAAGTATACGTTGGAACTACAACTAGTACATCATACACACATACAACTAGTTATTCAAATCCTGTATACGTAATATATACAGCATACTCTAACTACAAAACAAACCGAAGCAAAGGTGTTGAGCACAAAGTTTCGGTAACAAGTGATTTTGATGTTAAAATAAGTAACAGTACGATAAAACAGGGAGAAGCCTTTGTTGATAATAAACCTATAATCGTTTTATATAACTCCGTTGATGTAACAGACCAAGCAACCATTACGCTAGAATCTGGAAGCGTCGATACAAACATCCTTGGAACTTATAAACTAACTTATAAGGTAACTTATCAAGGAAAGAGTAAAACGGTAAGTAGAAACGTTACGGTAACAGCATCTAACACAACTAATACAACAGAATAAATAAGTACCTTAAATTTAAGGTACTTTTTTCTTTCATAAAAAAATGACTAGTCTTCATTTAACCAGTCATATTCGTAAGTTTCAGGAGTTTTTTCTTCTTCCCTTGCCTTTTGTTTTTCTATTACGTCAGTAGGCTTTTTTATGCCTTTTTTATTCCATTCATATAATATTTTATCTATGTACCTTAAATTATTAACACCATTAAACACGGCCTCTTTAAGCGCAGATAAAATAAGTTCGTTACTTATCTTTTGCTCCTTCCAAGAATTAATTATTTCATACTCCATAGGAGAAAGAGTTCTTCCAAATTCCTTTTCAAAGTTATCATATAAGTCCTTTTCATTATTCTCTTTCGTTTCCTTATTTAATATCTTAGAAAATATGATTTCATAAAATAAACTTATATCGACCTTCTCTTCTAAAACACCCGAATCATTCTTTTCCATAAGAATAAGTAAAATATTCTTATCCTTAAGAGTAGATAGTGCATTTAAAAGTTCTTTTTCAGTAAAATTAATATCTTCAATTATCTTTTTATAATCAAATATAGATTTGTTTGGTTTATTTAAAAAATAAATAAGTAAAATAAGTGAATCCATATCTAAACCAAGTTCTTTAGCATAAGATAAAACATATCTTGGAACAGTATAATGATTTTCATTATTAAGTTCGTTCATTAACTCTTTTTTTAGCATACAAAATCACCTCTTTCTAAAAAGGATTATAACATAACTGGATGCGTATTATCAATATTTCTTATAGTTATCTAACACGTAACGTTTTAACTCTTCATAATCATTATTTAATGATTTATATATTATTTTCTTTTCTATGTCTTTAATTATGTTTTTTATAATACTTTTATCTTTAGGATTAATAAGTTCTATTATATCTTTTCCGGTAAGCTTAATATCTGATGTTTTTTTAATTGAAAGATTATCACATCTATCATAAATATCATTAGTATCCATATTAAGTATTTGTGCAGCAATAAAGCACACGTAATTGCCTTTTTTATACAATTCCATGTCATCAATTGCGTCTGCTTTTAAAACGTCATTTATGGCCTTTAAATAGTCTTTTTCGTTAGTGGTAAAAGGATATGAGGAAGAAGGACTAACCTGCGCCCATATGCCTATTGGATCACTTGTTTTAACGATTTCACATTTTAAGTTTATGTCTAAATAATCATCTAAGTTAAAATACCTTAAAAGGCTAATTCCCTTAAGTACGTTAGGAGATGAAAATATTCTGTTTAGTTCCTGCTTTTTTCGGTAAAATGATAAATCTTTAACTAGCTCTCTATTATTTATTATGGCATCCTTTAATTCTTCATCAATAGAAAAATCAAGTTCGGTTGCAAACCTTATTGCACGAAGTATTCTAAGAGAATCTTCTTTTAGTCTTCTGTTTGCATTTCCAACTGTTTTTATTACCCTATTTTCTATGTCACACCTTGCGTTTAACAAGTCAATAATGTTCTTATTTTTATCCATGCATAACGTGTTCATAGTAAAATCTCTTCTTCTTAAATCAATTATCAATTTGTCAGTATAAACTATCTTAGAAGGTTTTCTTTTATCTTGATATTCTAGGTCCATACGGTACGTTGTAATTTCAAAGTTTACTTTCTTATATACTAAATGCACGGATCCATAACCTTCAAATGGAAGTTTTACATCCTTAAATATCATTTGTACTTCTTTTGGTGTAGCATTAGTTGCAATATCAACATCAAAACTATTTCTTCCTAAAATAATATCTCTTACAAATCCTCCAACTACATAAGCTTCATAGCCAGAAGAATAAAACATTTGTAAAAGTTCACAAGCTTTCTCTATCAAAGTTATCACCACTATAATTATAACAAATATTCAAAAAGAAAAAACCATTTTCATGGTTTTTCATTATTTGTTTACAGCTTCTTTTAACTTAGAACCAGCTTTGAATGTAACTGCAGTTCTAGCAGCAATCTTAACTGTTTCTCCAGTTCTTGGATTACGACCTTCTCTAGCTGGTCTTTCTGAAGTTGCATAAGTACCAAATCCTACTAATGAAACTTTGTTTCCTGCCTTTAATGCTTCAGTTACGCTTTCAGTAAATGCGTCTAATGCACGAGCAGCATCAGCCTTAGTTAATCCAGCTTTTTCAGCCATTTTTTCTACTAATTCTTGTTTTGACATAATAAAACCTCCATATTTATGTTCATATCTATAAGCTATCTTGCTTACAATATAAGCGTATCATTTTTTACTAGTTATTTCAAGTATTTTTAGTGCAAAAATAGCATTTTTTGCTTATTTTTCAATGGTTTTAGCACTTTTTAACACTAATTTAACAACTAACCTTTCATCTTTAACACTTTTTTTACATGTAATTAGTATAAGTTCATTTGCTTTAGCACTATTTAAAATGTCTGTGCGCGTTTCTTTTACATCCATTTTTTCCTTAAATTGATAGGTTAGTTTAAGTTTATCTTTGTAGATATATACATCACTTTTATTATCTAGTTCATCTAATCTATTAAAGTACGTGCCATATCCCATACCAGAATGTCCTAGTATTACTATTCCATCTTTATAATTATTATTTTTATAATAAACCAAATATCTATCAAGTAATTTAAATTCATTATCTGCTCTTTTTACTACGTTTTTAAGGTTAATACTTGGAATACTTAAAACCATGTCGCTTTTATAATTAAAGGTTGGACTACCCGCAAAATAAGAACTTACTATCTTATCACTTGTAGTATTTAATAAAGCCATAAAAACCAAATCCTTTGTAATTAAAAATACGCTTATAAAAAGTACTAAACTAATTACGCGATTTTTCATAAATAGTAATTAATGAACTTATAGATAAAAGCATGATATATAATGGGAAGCTATGTTTACCAGTATTAGGTAAAACTTCCTCTTTCTTTTCTTCTGGAATTTTTTCTTTTGGTAAAAAATGATTAACTAACGCTATTTTTTGGATAACGCCATCTTTAGTAACCTCAATTATTTTATCTTCTACCTTGTCTACTCCATCTTTAGTAGATATTTGTCTAAGCGTATAAGTCCCATATGGTAAGGTAAACTCTATATTACCATTTTTATCTGTCACAAGATCCATTATGTGGTTTCCTAATATATCAAACACGTAGAATAATATTCCTTCTTCAGGTGTGCAAGTATTATTTATTGGATCATCTAAAACCTTTGTAATATAGATTTTATTTTTAATTATTTTCTCAAACGACTTTATAACAACTTCCCTCGTTCCAGTTCCAATAAACGTAGATGATATAGTTGGTGATTTAGTATATCCTGTGCTTGGACTAATCTCTTTTATTCGATAATTATTTTTTGGTAGATTATCAAATATAATTGTTCCATTTTTATCAGTTTTTTTAGTTTGAAGCAAATTATCATCTTTATCATATAAACCATATTCTGCTCCTTCTAATGAAGCTTCGCTAGATGACTTATCTTTACTTTTAGTATCATCATCTAGTTTATCAATTATTATCCTCCCATAAAATGATTTAACGTTATACTCCTTAGAGTGTTCATAAGGAAACTCAAACGTCCCAATTGTTTGATATCCACTTTTATAATAGAACTTAGTTAATTTACCATTGTTGTGTCTTTTTAAAACAAACTTATTATTTCCATCAGATACCTTTATTTTTATATTGTTACCATCTTTTGTAACGTTTTGATTTTGAAATACGTCATAACCATTTAAAACGTTGTTATTATCAGGAAGAATGATTTCATCTCCTACCATGTATTCTTCTTTAAAATTAAAAGAAGGAGTTACATCATATAGATTAACAAGTCTTAATATTTCGTTTTTATATGAGTCAATATTTATTATATTACCTCCTACTTTACTATCAGTCCACCAGACGTTTTCTACGCCCATATACCTCCATATTAGCTCCTGAGTTGCCATATAATACTCTTTTGTATTATGTCCTTCAAATCCATATCCATAATATCCTATTAAGCTTAATCTTCTGGTATCTATCCCGCTTAATGGAGTATCATTTATGCTAGTAGTTGACGAATAATATGATGCCTTATCGGCTAGAACTCCTGGCTCAATGCAGTAACCATAAATACCATTTACAGTTATCATTGCAAGGTTTGTAATATGGTCACTTCCATTTCTATATTGATGTGCAAAAATGCTTCTGTCTAAATTCCAATCAACGTATGAATCATTTGATAAAGCCTTTACTTTTATAAACGGTAAAAGCATTATTACAGCAAGAAGAAGCAGTGTTATTTTCTTTTTCAATCTTTATTCACCCACGATTCAATGTCATTAAATAATTTCGTTAAATATGGAGAACTTTTAGAGACTATGTATAGCTTTTTCTTATTACCGTTTTCATCTACTATTTCTTCTTCAGATTCTTCTATATCTTCTTCGTAGTTATCTAAGCTGTCTTTTTCCCTAATTAAGTTCATAAACGCTTCTCTTGCAAGTGTTTTTTTAGTTTCACTATCCTCATTTTCTATTTCTTTAATCGTAACAACAAATTTTCTAGTCATATATTTTTTCCTTTCTTTTTTATGATTATTTTTTAACTACTACAATTCAAAGTTATTTAACCATTAATTTCCTCCTTTCAAATTAATAGTTAGACAAAGTTTTGAAAAACCCCCTAAGAAATATGAAAAAAATTTAAGAAGTTTTGTCGAATAATTAAACATAATAAAAAAACAAGGTTTTCTCTTTGCTTTTCACACTAATTCGTATTCTCTTTCATAAATATTTTCGTTAGTTACGTATTTAAATAAGTAGCCATTTTTCTTTTTACACACAATAATACCAATGGTTGGACCTTGATTAATTGTTCTTAAATTTTTATCAATAAAGTTCATATACGTTTCTACTTGTCCTATATGTTCTTTTTTTATTTCGTTTATCTTAAGTTCTATTACAACATAACAATTATCATAAATGTTATATAAAAGCATATATATGTAGTTATATCTATCTCCTATTTTTATTGGGTATTCATTTTCTATAAAAGTAAAACCTTCTCCCAGTTGTTTTAGAAAGCTTGGTATATCCTCTAGTATAAATGACATTAGCATTTTCTCTGATATCTTATCTGTATCAAACTTATTTCTTATAAGTATTGGATCCTTTATTAAATCACCAGCATTAACCTTTTCTTTATTAATTAGTTT
>CAKPCM010000006.1 GCA_934141615.1 uncultured Bacilli bacterium | reverse complement strand
CTCAAGTGCCCTTCTTACGTTCTTAGAAGCCTCTTTTGATATTACTTTTCTTACCTTAACAGGAGTATTTTCTTTTATTACAGAGTTTGTTTCCGGATCGTTTAGACTCTTTACAATGTATGGTTTATAAAGCGTTCCACCATTTATAGCTGCTGAAACCGCCGTAATTTGCTGAATTGGCGTTACTGATACACCTTGACCAAATGCCGTTGTAGCAAGTTCAACTGGACCAACTTTATTTAAATTAAAAATAATACCAGATGCTTCTCCGTTTAAATCAACGTTAGTTTTCTTACCAAAACCAAACTTATCTATGTACGAAAAAAGTTTATCCTTGCCAAGCCTGTTTCCAAGTTCTACAAATCCTGGGTTGCATGAATTTTCAACAACCTGTAAAAATGTCTGTGCACCATGTCCTCCTGCTTTCCAACATTTTATTTTAGCGTTTGCTACCTTCACACTTCCAGAGTCATAAAATGTATCTTTATCAAGATCAACTAATCCTTCGTTTAAAGCCGCGGATAAAGTTATTATTTTAAAAGTTGAACCAGGTTCATAAGTTGCCCATATAGGAAGGTTTCTACTTAAGGTTTCCGCATCATAATTTTTATAGTTCGAAGCATCAAAGTTTGGTCTTGATGATATAGCAAGTATTTCACCTGTATTTGGGTCCATTGCTATTGCAAGTGCTGTTTCAGGATTATATTTTGTAACTACGTTATCAAGTTCTCTTTCTACGCTTTCTTGAATTTTTTGATTTATGGTAAGCGTTATGTTAACTCCGTTTTGAGGTGCTTCATATACTTGAGACAAATCAAGCTTATTTCCTTTTGCATCAGAATAATATTTAATAGCGCCGTACTTTCCAGTTAAGTACTTATCATACTGAAGTTCTATCCCAGAAAGGCCTTGATTATCTATTCCAACAAAACCTAACGTGTGTGATAATTCTTTGCCATAAGGATAATTTCTCTTTGATTCCCTTACTAAATAAACACCATCATACTTTAATTTTTCTATTTTTTCTGCAACTTTATAATCTAATCTTCTTCCAAAAGGATGAACCCTATCAATTGATGCGTTTTTATAAACGTGCTTTTTCATATCACTATATGATACGTTTAGGATTTCTGCTAATTTCTTAGTTACTTCTTCTTTGTTTTTTATTTGATTAGGTATCAAAACAAGCGAAGTTGTGGTTATATTATCCGCAAGAACTATACCATTTCTATCGTATATTTTTCCCCTGTCTGCTTCTAGTGGCAGATTTCTGCTCCACAAATCAGATGCCAAGCTATTTAACTTATCATATTCAAACACCTGAATATAAAATACTTTTAAAATTACAACTATAAATACTATAAACACGCCTATTACGAATATTTTTATTTTATTGTCAACTTTCTTATTATTCATACCCATCACCTGTAATAAGTATATGTTTAAACATTTTAAATATTTTGTAAGAAAAAAAAGAAAAGCGATTGCTTTTTCTTCCACGTAAATTTTTATAATGTATTTTTTGATTAATTAGATTTTTCTTCCACCATTTTAGTAAATGAAATTGATATATATAAAGTAAATGTAACTATTATAATTAAAAACATAATAGCATATTTAAGATCAAATTTTAAAAGGATTAAGCTAACTATTAAATTAAACGTAAAATCAACAAGTTTCCTTATCAAGAAAAAGTACATTGATAATTTCTTGTGATGCTTTTCTGGTGATCTATTAAGTAGTAATGTTTTACTATAGTTTTGTGTTGAATCTCTAATCAGTAAAATAATTAAAAAACCAAGTGCAACTAAAATAATACCAACAAATCCGTGTCTATATAAATCTCCAAATAAAATAAGTGATAAAGATATCAATAATGAAACATTTAAGATTATAGACATCTTATTTTTCAAAATTTTAAATATCTTTAAGAATAATAAGTTACCAATTACTCTAAAAACCCTAGATAAAAATATTATAAAGCTAAGATATAACACGGTTTTATTATTACTTAAAAACTCTTCCATATTAAATTGCATGATAAATTTAGTATTTACTTGAGCAATTTCAATTGATGAGTATATAAGTCCATAAAAAATTAATACAAAAATAATTATCTTATTAATTTTAACTTTATAGACAGGCGCTTCTTTCTCATCATTATCACAGGTTAAGAAATTCATCAATATTACGTTTATAAGGGCGCAAAATATTGCAATATACATTGGAAGATAATTATTTAAATTAAATATAAAGCCCGATATAAGCGCAATTCCCATCGTGATAAATGAGTATATGAACGTTCCTTTTGATACATAGCTAAAAAACTCATCTTCTTTTCCTAAATATTTTAAGTTTTTTCTTATTATTATGTGATCCATACTTTTAAAAAGAAAGGCTATTTGATAGACTATGTAACCAAATAATATGCCATTAAAACTTTTTAAAAAAGTAAATAAAAGACTTGCTGCTAATAAAAGTATATTCCCAATCTTTATGGATTTTAATGCACCTATTTTCCCAATTATTTTGTTTATCAAAAAATATCCAAAAAAACAAACAATAACTGATAAAGACATAATTAAATTAATCTGCTGTGCATCTAGATGTTTTACTCTGGTTAAAAAAAGTGTGTTAATAGCGGCCCAAAACATCAAATCATCAGAAAGCCCATAGTAAATAGGCCATATTTTACTACTTAGTTTTACTTTTTCTTTCATATTTATTACTCCTTACTTAAATTTAACAAAGTTAAATCCTAATTTTTTATACGTGCCATATGCCCTTGGCAAATTAAATATTCTTGATATTAAAAGGTTATATACCTCATCTATCATAATTATGAAAAATATGCTTACGCTAATTATTAAAAACGTTTTCTTATTACTTTTTTTAGCTAAATAAAAGCAAAATGGTATTACCACGTACATTAAAAGAAGACTTGAAAGTCCAAATACCAAAACACTTCTTAAGCACACGAAGCCGCCGATGTTTCCAAAGTTTAATATTTCGTTATTATAGTCCCAGCATCTGTTACCACCCCTAATAACATCCATAAAATATCCTGAAAAAAACTCTAGTATTCCAGTTGATACCATACTTATTAAAAATACTAAATAAGGCTTCTTTCTTAGTTTAAAGGTAAGGAAATAAATTAATCCTGCACCTATTGCATATATGTTTATCCAAGGTAAGAAGTTTCCACCACGCCAGTAAAACTTTACCATACCTCCATTAAAGTAATAAAATATAAACTCATATAAAAAACCAAACACACCCGATATTGTAAAAATAAGACAAAATATTCCAATCCATCTTTCCTTATCAAATAAAGGTTTTTTATTCAAATAATTCTTGTACCACTTTTTCATATACTACCTCTTATTTTTTATTGGTTTACTTATTAAAAGACCTATTATAACTCCTAAAGTATTTAATATTAAATCATCTATATCAGTTGTTCTTTTAACAAATAACTGAATTAATTCAATATATAAGGATATTAAAAAACTATTATTTACTATATAAGATCATATTTTCATACACTACTTAATTATAACATAACTATTTTTCATAATAAAAGAGCTATAAAGAAATACATATATTTCTTTACAGCTTTTTTACTATTTCTTCTTATTTTGCTTTATTTCTTTTATTAGAACATTTGCCCTATCACAAGTATCTCTATTATATCCTACTAACATATTAGGATTTCTAGATGCAATGGTGTCAAATATTTCGTTAAATGCTTCTTTTTTTGCCTTTGTAATCATACTTATATTTGCAATGCTATGTCTTTTTGCATCGTTTGTAACTGCAATTATTGACTCGGAAGATTTAATACCTCTCATGTGCAAAACATAAGGATAAAGCCAGATTATATCACTATATTTAATTATAGAAAAAGAGGCTCCTAAATTAACGACGTAGTTTTTAGTTAAAACTAAGTGGTCATTCTCATAATAAAATGAATCCTTGCTATTTAGCTCATCATCTATCCTTTTTAATTCTTCATCTGATAGTTTTTTCACTCCCTTTTTGAATTTTTTATTAGATGCTACATAAATAATTAATAAAATAAAACCTACAAGTAAAAACGCTATAAACATTAGATAATAAAAACCACTATTACTACTTGTCATATCTAGGTAAATACTTCCAAAATAATCATTATAGTCATCAGTCGTTATTTTGTTTTGATTACCTACTATTTCGTTATACGATGAAACAGCAAGTTTTTTAATATCATCAGGCGTTTCTTTTGTTATTCCAATTATCTTCTTTGCTTTTTTCTCTATTTTTTTATTATTAAGACTATTAAATGTATCACTATCCATGTAAACAACGTATATATATTTATCATCAGTAACAAAGTAATACGCATCTGTTGTATCCTTATATATAGCGAATTTATATGGTATGTTATTTGCGTCTATAAATCCCATTTTGCCAGTTTTATCCTTTAAATTATCTACTATTAAGTTATGCATATTTAATGCATCCTTTTTATCCATACTATCTCTTTTATCTCCTAGTGATAAAAATACAAAGGATAAAATAATTAATAGCATACCTATCCATAAATAATTTTTAATTTTACTAAATTCTTTTTTTACTACTTCATTTGTAAATTTCATATTATACACTCCTAATCAACCATACTAATTATTATAAGTAAATTAAATTAATTTGTTTATGTCTTTTCTTAAAGTATATGATTTTCCGAATTTTATTTTTTGCCCCTTAATACTTTCATATAATTCAGTTAAAACGTCAAATGATAACTTAGGAAATCCCTTTTGTATATAATTAATATCTTCACTATTTGCAATTGAATAATTATCTAGATTTTCCATACCATATGATCCATATAAAACCCCATTTATCAGAACTGCACATTTTTTATAAGTTTTATGAATCATTATGGTAGCACCTGGATAAATACTCAACATAATATCACAAAAATCAGAACTGTATGCGTTTAAAATATCTCTCGTATCGCTACCTAAATAACCAATGTTATTTTCTAATATTATGTCATCTAAAATACAATTTATTTCCTCTATGGTTAAAATAACATCATTCATTATAATCACCAATATAATTTATGAAATAATTAAAAAAGTCGTGACATATATCATTATCTTAAATTTAACAAATCATTAAAATATTTATCAAAAACTTCCTTTATCATAAATAACTCTTCTTCTATTTCATCATGCATAATTAAGTAACTTTGATAAATCGGATAAGACTCTAATTTTTTATATAAGTCGTTTATTTTAAGTTCAACTGACTTATCTTTGTTGTTAGCACCTATTTTCTGAAATTTCTTTATTTCATTTATAACGCTTACTATCTCTTTATCCTTAGCCATTTTATCTTGAACGTTTAAATAATCTTTGTATAACTTAGATTCTTCAAAATCATCAAATAGCTCATCTATTTTTTTTACAATATCATTCATCTATCTTACCATCCAAGCTCCAAGTCTTAGCATCAGTAATTTTAACGTTTACTATTTTACCAATGTATTTCTTATCTGCTTTAACGTTAACTAATTTCATCGTATCAGTATAACCTGCTAACATGCTTTGATCCTTTTCACTTACATTTTCCAATAAAACCGGCATAACTTTACCAATTAGTCTTTCATTAGCTTCTTTAGCATACTTATTTATTACTTCGTTAAGTTTATATAATCTTTGTTCTTTTTCTTCTTTTGTTACGTTATCCTCCATTTTAGCAGCAGGAGTGCCTTCTCTTGGTGAATAAATAAAAGTAAATGCTGAATCATATTTACATTCTTCTGCAAGTTTTAAAGTTTCCTCAAAATCCTCATTTGTTTCACCTGGAAATCCTACTATTATGTCGGTTGTAATAGATGCATTATCACCTAATTTTTCTCTTATTTTTTTATAAAGTTCTAAGTATGATTCTTTGGTATAACGTCTTCCCATAAGTTTTAATATTCTAGATGAACCTGATTGTACCGGAAGATGAATATAGTTACAAATATTATCGTACTTTTTAATTATATCAATCATATTATCAGTAAAGTCCCAAGGATGAGATGTTACAAATCTCACTCTATTAATACCTGTTTTAGCAACATCTTCAAGTAAGTTTTCCATTTTGTAATTTCTATCTTTAAAGTCCTTACCATACGCATTAACATTTTGACCAAGTAGTGTAACTTCCATATATCCATTTTCTTTTAGTTTTTTAACTTCGCTTATTATGTCTTCTGGCATTCTACTTCTTTGTTTACCACGTGTATAAGGAACGATACAGTACGTACAAAACTTATCACAACCATACATGATGTTTACCCATGCTTTATATTTAGAATCCCTTTTAGATGGAAGTCCTTCTATTACGTTTCCTTCGTTAGACCATACGTTAACCTCTAGTTTTTCGGTTTTCATATGTTCTTTTAGAATCTCTGGAAGTTTATGAATATTATGGGTTCCAAAAACAAAATCCATCCATTTATACTTATCAACTATCTCGTTTACTACGCTTTCTTCCTGGCTCATGCATCCAGCAAGTCCAACCATTAAATTAGGCTTCGTTTGCTTTAAGTGTTTTATTCTTCCAAGCATTCCAAACGTTTTATTATGTGCGTTTTCTCTAATAGCACAAGTGTTTAAAATAATTAAGTCAGCATTTTCATAATCATCTGTTTTGGTAAATTTCATATCCTCTAATATTGCGGATATTACCTCACTATCGTGTTCATTCATTTGGCAACCATAAGTCTTAATAAAATACTTTTTATTTTCTCCTAAGTTTTTAACTTCATCCGGAATTTTATATTCATCTTTTAATATCTTAATATCTTCTTTAGTTCTTTTTTTAGCTTCTATATAATTTGGTTTTAACATATTAATCACTCATTTCTATTAAGTAATTATATCATATAAAGAAAAAAGAAAAAATGATTTTAACATTTTTTCTTCTATAATTAAGTACAATTATATTTTTTCTACGTCTAACTTAACTTCTAATCCGTTTAAATCGTATTTCAAAGTTAAATTAGTTTTCTTAATTAATTCTATACTTAAAGTTTCCTTCTTGATCATATCTTCAAAAGAATCAATTACCTTATCAAAAGCATCATCTGCTTCATAATATAATTTTATTCTGTCTGCAACATCAAAATCTTTTTGTTTTCTTAAGTTTTGAACCTTAGATATTAATTCTCTTGCAATACCTTCATTTATTAAATCATCAGTCAACGTAGTATTTAAGATTATGAAGTTATTAGCATCTTTTTGAGCGTCATATCCTTCTTTAGCAGAAACTCTAATATCAACCATCTCTTCTGTTATATCAAATAATTCTCCATCAACAGTTACTGTTACAGCTTCGCCATTTTGAATAAACTTAATATCTTCGTTAGTTAGTTTTTTAAGTTCTTCTTGATATAATTTTATTTTAGGTCCAAATATTTTACCTACTATCTTAAAGTTAGGTTTAACTTCAAAGTTCATATAAGTAGATAAATCATTTATATAAGTTATTTTCTTAACGTTTAACTCTTCTTTTATAAGTTCTTCTAAATCACCAATTAATTCTTTATCTTTACCATCAATTAAAGCTTCACTAATTGGTTGTCTAACCTTTATTTTAACTTCCTCACGAGCATTTCTACCAAGTGAAATTAAGTTTCTAACTAAGTCCATCTTGTTTTCTATTCTATCATTTACAAGTGATAAATCAGCCTTAGGAAAATCGCTTAAGTGAACTGACTCTTCGTTTGTTAAATCTTTATATATTTCTTCAGCTGTATAAGGTGCAATTGGAGCGATTATCTTACATAGTCCAACTAAAACTTCATAAGTTGTTTTATAAACAGACTTCTTAGAATCATCTAAAGTGCTTGACCAGAATCTACGTCTATTTCTTCTTATGTACCAGTTAGATAAATCTTCTGATACAAAGTTAGTAACACTTCTAACCACCTTAGTTAAGTCATATTCGTCATATGCCTTTGTTACGTAATCAAGTAATTTATTATATTTAGAAATTAACCATTTATCTATTTCTTCTCTTTTTTCGTATGCTACATCAAAGCTTAATGGATCAACGTTATCAGTGTTTGCATAAAGAGCGAAAAACGAATAAGTGTTTTTTAGGGTTGAGAAGAATTTTGAGTATACTTCCTTTAAACCTTCTTCATCAAACTTAACGGGTGTCCAAACTGGAGATACATAAGGTAGGTACCATCTTATTGTATCTGCACCATACTTTTTCATCGTTGTAAATGGTTCTACTACGTTACCTCTTGATTTATGCATCTTTTGGCCATCTTTGTCTAATAGTAAATCATTTACCAATACGTTTTTATATGGACTTTTACCAGTTACAAAAGTAGATATTACAAGTAGTGAATAAAACCATCCACGGGTTTGATCGATACCTTCACAAATAAAGTCTGCTGGAAATTGTTCTTTCCATAATTCTTTGTTTTCAAATGGATAATGATATTGTGCAAAAGGCATTGAACCAGAGTCAAACCAGCAGTCTATTACGTCACTACACCTTGTCATAACGCCACCGCATTTAGGGCATTTTAAGTGTACATCATCAACGTATGGTCTGTGTAATTCTATGTTTTCATCAATATCTTCTATCGCGTTTTCTACTAATTCTTTTCTAGAACCTATCATAACTGAGTGTCCGCATGAACAGGTCCAATAAGGAAGTGGTGTACCCCAGTATCTTTGTCTTGAAATAGCCCAGTCTTTTAACTCTTCAAGCCAGTTTCCAAAACGCTTTTCACCAACGTAAGCCGGATACCAGTTAACCTTTTTATTTTCTTCTATTATCTTATCTTTAAACTTAGTTACTTCTAGATAATATGATGGTTTTGAATAGTATAAAAGTGGTGACTTACATCTCCAGCAGTGAGGATAATTATGCATTATTCTTTGCTTTTTAAATAATTTGTCATTAGCTTTTAACCATTTAATTACTTCGATATCAGCATCAAATACTTTCATACCTTTCCAAGGACCTGCATTATAACATCCATCTTCTCCTACTGGGTTTAAATATGGTAAGTTATATTTTTTACCAACTAAAGCATCATCTTCACCGAAGGCTGGTGCAATATGAACTACGCCCGTTCCATCTTCCATTGTAACGTAAGTATCACAAGTTACGAAGAAAGCTTTTTTATCAACACTTAAGAATGGTAATAATTGTTCATACTCAGTATATTCTAAGTCTTTACCTTTATATTCCTCAAGTACTTTAACATCATCGCCTAAAACCTTGTTCATTAATGCTTTAGCTAAAATAAACTTATATCCCATAGATTCTACTTTAACGTATGTTTCGTTAGGGTTTACGCATAACGCAACGTTAGATAAAAGCGTCCAAGGAGTTGTTGTCCAAACAAGGAAATATGCATCTTCATCCTTTTTCTTCATTGGAACAATAACGGTATCTACTGATACTTCTTTATAACCTTGTGCAACTTCATGAGATGCAAGAGAAGTACCACATCTAGGACAATATGGAGTTATTTTAACACCTTCATAAAATAATCCTTCATCAAAGAATTTCTTTAGTATCCACCATTCTGTTTCTATGTAGTTATTATCGTATGTAATATATCTGTTTTTAGTATCAATAAATTGCCCCATTTGATCAGTAAGTTCGGTAAATGCTTCCTCATTTTCCCATACTGCTTCACGGCATTTTTTATTAAATGCTTCAATACCAAATTTTTCAATGTCCTTTTTACCATTAAATCCTAATTCTTTTTCTACTTGTACTTCAACTGGAAGTCCGTGAGTATCCCATCCTATTTTACGCAATACTCTTTTGCCTTGCATTGTTTTGTACTTACAAAACGCATCTTTTAAGAATTTGGCTACCATGTGATGAATACCTGGCTTACCATTAGCAGTTGCAGGTCCATCATAGAATACCCAGTTTTCCTTGCCCTTCCTATTTTCTATCGTTTCATTTAATATATCTTCTTTTTTCCATTCTTTTAAGATATCTTGTTCGTTTTCCCAAACATCTTTTTTAGAAAGTTCTCTAAATTGTTTACTCATATTTCTTCCTCCTTAAATATAAAAAAATCATCCTTTAATAAAGGACGATTTGATAACCGCGGTACCACCTTAATTCACATCATAATGATATACACTTAAGTAGTTTTAACGCTTACAAGCGATATATCTTACTATTATTTCAGATACATACATCAGAAGTGATTCTTATAATGTTTCCTTAATCTACATCTCACCAATTAGTAGAATCTCTTATAATTTCACATTATAACGTCTTCGTCTTTTGCTTTATGACTTATATTTTATCATAATTTATAAAATAATCAAGGCCTAAAAGTCTTCCGAAATATTTTTTGTTCTTCCTCTTTTAGGTTCTTCTTCATCTGTCATTTTACCTTGAACATTTATGTTTTTTGGAGCACATAAAAATATACCATCACCTAATTTTTGCATAGTTCCACCAATTGCATATAAACATCCTGATACAAAGTCTATTATTCTTTTACCTTGATCTGGTGTTACTCTTTTTAAATTAACTACAACCGTGTTTCTCTTTTTTAGGTAATCTGCAATTTGTTGTGATTCAGAATAAGCTCTAGGCTCAAGTAAAATCATCTTAGAACCTTCCTGAGTTTCTTCTCTTGTTGCTTCTTCAACACTTAAAGTATAGTATTCATCTTCACTAGATACGTCACTTCCACCTAAAAATTTCTTCAAATTAAATGCCATTTTTATCCCTCCAAATATTTTACTACTATCTATAAGAATATTCTATCACATTTATTTATATTTTTAAATAGCTAATACAAAAAAAGAGAAATTTTTACAATTCTCTTTTGTTTTTGAAATCATATTTTATAATTTTAGAACTTCCGTACTTTTCTCTTTCTAAATCAGCCTTTTCGTTTTGAATAACATACCCTGCACCAGACTGAGTTGTTAATTCTACATCTTCATTAATAAGAAAGTTTTCCGGTTGATCCTCATAACTACCTTCAGTCTCATCAGATACTACCCCTATAATACGCGCTATTGTTTCTATTGGATTTTCTATAAAATTTTGCCACTTTTTCTCTTCTTCTGTTAAAGGTTCTTCATCTTCATAATCATCTTCTGTTATGATTTCACGAATTCTATTAAGAAAAGCATTAAATAATTTCATAACATCACCTCATACGTGTAACTGGTATTATAATGCTATTTTATAAAATGTCAATAAAAAAAGAGCACTACTTATGCTCTTGATACATACTTACCATCTTTAGTAGATACTAAAACTGATTCCCCTTCACCGATAAATAATGGAACTTTTATAGTCATTCCGTTTTCTAGTGTTGCATCTTTTTGTGCACCTTGTGAAGTATTACCCTTAACAGCTTGTTCTGTTGCAGTTATTACATAATCAATCTTTTCTGGTAAGTTAAGTCCAATTAATTCTTCTCCATAATAAATTAAACTAACTTCTAAGTTTTCCTTTAAATACTTTAAGTCATCACCAATTTGGCTAGCATTTAATTCAACTTGTTCATAAGTATTCATATCCATAAAACTATAAGAATCACCAGCTTGATATAAATATTGCATTGGTTTTCTTTGTACCATTGCTTTAGCTAGTTTTACGCTACTATTATAAGTTTTTTCAACTATTGCACCAGTTCTTAAGTTCTTAAGTTTCATTTTAACGAAAGCGGCACCTTTACCTGGTTTAACGTGAGAAAAATCTAAAACTTGATATAAGTTTCCTTCATCTTCTACCGTCATACCATTTTTAATATCATTTACGTTTACCATACTAAAACTCCTTTCTACATAATTAAAAAATAAGATTAAATCTTATTAGTTTTTAGTTTCTTTGTGTGCAGTATGAGTTCTACATCTTGGGCAGAATTTATTTATTTCCATACGTTCAGGACTATTTACTTTGTTCTTTTCTACACGGTAATTTAACTCACCACATTTAGGGCATTTTAAAGTTATGTTAGCTCTGTTTTCATTCTTTTTTGCCATATTAAATTCCCCTCCTTTTCGGATAACTAAAGGTATTATACCAAATTATTTGTAATTTTCAAAGAAAATATTACAAATTCTTGATACAATTCTCTTATTTACATTACTTGCATACGTAGAATTTGTATTTTTATACCTTACGTGTGGAGAAATTGCAACAATACTCATTACTGGATCATCTTTTGGAGCATACCCGATAAATGACTTACTATACGTTTCTGTATCTACCTTTCCATCCAAATCGCTATCATAAAAAGTTTCTGAAGTTCCTGTCTTTCCAGCTGGATCCGGACTATCACCCATGTAACCACGACCTAGCATTCCTTTCATAACGCTAGAAAATCCTTCTTTTACCCTTTTAAAGTATATGTTATCTATGTTGCTCTTATTAAGTACCGTTTTTTGATAAGTACTTTTTGTTTTACCTATGCTGTCATCTTTTGTCGCATATTTTACTTCCTGAACTAGATTTAACTTTAATCTTTCACCCTCATTTATAATGGTATTTACGTAACTTGCAAGCTGCATAACAGAATACGTATCATACTGACCTATTGAGTAGTTAAGCAAAAGACCTGCGTTATATTCTTTTCCTTTATATCCCTCCGTTTCAAATGGTAAGTCAATACCTGATTTAACACCTAAACCTAAGGAGTTAAAAACATTTCTATAAGTTTTAAATGGAGCTTCATCTATTTTTATCGGCATATTATCATAATACTTTATATTAGCTACCTTAAGTGCTACTTGAAATTGATATGAGTTAGAAGAAAGTTCTAGTGCTTTTAAATCATTTAAAGCTCCAAGTGATGTTTTCCAAGAACATTTTCTAGGTGTATTTTTAAACTTAATGCATTTATCATATAATACCTCGCCTATTTTTAAATTACCAGATGAATATCCAGTTAACATAGATGCTCCCTTAACTATAGAACCCGGAGTGTCACTTCCAGTTAATAAATTAGTTGTATAATCACTTATTTTATATCCTTCAGCATTTTCACTTATCTGCTTTGATGCCATTGCAAGTACTCCTCCCGTTTTAGGATCAGTTATTATAACTGACGTGTGATCATAATACTTAGTATTAGGCTCTTTTTTAGCATTTATAAGTTCTTCTTTTATTATTTCTTCAAGACTTTGTTGAAGATTAATATCAATTGATAAGACTATGTCATTACCACGTCTTCCCTTTTCTATTAAAGTCTTTTTACCATTTACTATTTGGTACTTATCTTTTTTACCCTTAAGTTCATCTTCATACATTTTTTCTAGATAACTAATTCCTACTCTATCATTTAAGGAGTAGCCTTTATTTAAGTAGCTTGCAGCATCACTTTCTGGAATGCCTTGCTCACTAGTTGATACATTACCTAGTATTTGTCTTAAAGTATCGCCATATGGATATGCTCTCTTCCAAGATGAGGAAACACTAAAACCTTTTAAATTATTTTTATTTTGCGCTACAAAAGCGTATTCTAAAGGAGTTATGTCTTCTTTAATTACCTTATCATCATATGAGTATCCATGATTCATTAAGTAATAGATGTACGCGCTTTTTTTATCTATGTCAGAATACACACTAAGGTCTTCATCTGTTATTCTTTTCTTTTTTAAAGCCTCTAAATCCTTAGCTTTTAGTTTTCTTCTTTCATATAATTCATATTCTTTATCAGTTATTTTTTTATCAGCTTTTTCTTTATTATTTGCAATCCAAAAATCCTTAAGACTATTTTTAGTTAACTTAGTATAATTGATATCTATTTTTTCTGCTAATAAATAAGCGTAATCAATTTCATCTTTTACGCTTACGTTAGCTTCCTTTTTATAACTTATTATGTTTGTACCAACGTTATCTACTATTACGTTATAATTTCTATCTAATATTCTTCCTCTTGGCATAGAAGGACCATACACTATTTTCGTAGATAATTTCTTAAGATTACCTAAAGAAGCTTTTAAGTTATGAGTTTGCATAAATGATAATTTTATGATGATAATTAAAAACATTAAAAACATAAATATAAGTAAAAATAACATTCTTTTTTTAGATGTAACGTCTTTATTAGTATTATTCATAATTATCACCTCTATGTTTATTATGTTAATTTTTATGTGTTCATATTCATATAATAAATAAGGAGGATTTATATGTATGAAGTTATAATTAAAGAGTATTTAAAAAGACTATCCTTAAAGGATATTAATGATTTTGCAAATAAAAATAACGTTTCATTAAAACCTGGTGAAGATAAGGTTTTATATGACTTTATCATGAATAACTGGATGGAAGTTTATAAAGGAGATAGCGATAAAGCCTTTAGCAAATTAAAAGGGAAAGTATCAGATGAAACCTATGATAATGGAATAAAACTATTTAATGAATTTAAAAATAAATTTAGGAACTAAAAAAACTGACTTAATCTGATATGAACCCCGTTTCTTGGACATAAGAGAAACGGGGTTCATATCACTTTTGGGGTTCAGTTCAATCCGTCAGTTTTCTTATATTAATTTTCTAAAACCCAATTTTACTAAGTGTCTTTTTTACGTCACCTTTATAATTTAGGCTTACTGATACGTATACTAACTTATTTTTAATACGTTCTACCCTGTTATAATAAGTATCAGTTGTTTGTATATAACAATCATAGCCAGCACTACTTTTTTCTTTGCCTTTATATTTTTTTCTTGCCTTAAAAACATTTGCATTATTCTTATATGCCTTTTTAGCAGTTTCTTCTGTTTTAAACACATAGTATTCAAACTGATATTTTCTATTGTTAGCAGTCTTTACCATTTTTATATCAGAATCTTCTATACTATCAGTTATATCATTTACATCAAAGCCCATTTTTGTTAGTTCATTTGTCATATCAGATTCTTTTACATTCATATTTTTACCACAAGCGGTTAAAGTAAAGATGCAAGCTAAAAGCATTATTATAGTTAACGTTTTCTTCATTTTTATCTCCTTATTTTTTAAAGTATTTATTAATTAGTTTATCTAATTCAGTAATATTTATTGGTTTTGATAAGTATTCATCAAAGCCTTCTTTTAAATACATTTCCTTCATACCAGTTATAGCATTAGCGGTTAATGCTATAATAGGAGGCATATTATAACCATCTAACTTTCTTAAAATATGCATGGTCTCTATTCCGTCCATCTCTGGCATCATATGATCTAGGAATATCATATCATAATTATTTCCTTCTTTTACCTTATAGATGCACTCCTTACCACTTATTGCAGTATCTATTTCAAAGTTATATTTACCAAGTAATCTGCTAGCTACTTTTATGTTTAACTTATTATCATCTACTATAAGTACTTTATAAGAAGAACAATCTATTCTCTTTATTTCAGTTTGAGTTTTTACAGGTTCTGTTATTTCACCTATTGCACTATCATTAATTATTTTTTGAGATAGTGTTACGTAAAATGTTGTTCCAACCTCATACTCACTTTCAAACCAAATTTTACCCTTCATTAAATCAACGTATTTTTTAGTTATTACAAGTCCAAGACCAGTTCCTTCAATCTCTTTAGAAGTTGCTTCATCTAGTCTTGAGAACTTTTCAAATAGCTTATCATAATCTTCTTTTTTTATACCATAACCAGTATCTGATACTTTAAATTTTAAGTCTTCAAAGTCCCCGTTTTTTTCTCCTGTGATAGTTAACTTTATCTTACCTACCTCGGTATACTTAACTGAGTTGGTTAATATGTTTAGCAAAATCTGAAATAATTTAGTAGAATCTCCATACATTTTAGATGGAATATTTTTATCAACGTCAATTATTAATTTAATTGGTTTGTTTCCTAATCTTGCTTCTATAATGCTTGATAGTTCCATTACAACACTACTTAACGAGTATTCTTTTTTCTCTAAAACCTCTTTACCTGACTCTATCTTTGATATATCTAATATGTTGTTTACTATGTCAAGCAAGTTGTTACCCGCTGATGCTATATGCGATATGTCAGTTCTTGCTGACTTTTCATCGAAGTTCGGATTATTAAGTAACGTTTCACTAAAACCTACGATAGCATTCATAGGTGACCTTATTTCATGAGACATGTTTGATAAAAAGTCTGATTTAGCTCTGTTTGATCTTTCTATATCATCTTTAACCGTTTCAAGTTCGCTTATTATCTTTAAATCTGGATTTTCAATGTTAAAGTATAAGAAGAACATTTGAACTGCTGCTCCTATCGCCGATATGGCAATATAAGGAAAAATGATTTGTAATCCAAATATAATAACTAGTTCTATTATCATTAACCAAACTGATAACTTCGTTCTAAAACTTGCGCCTTTTCCGTGTTTAAATATGTATGCTATTATAAGGAAAACGGATAGTGCACAAAAAGAAAATACGTAGTATGCTGCTGGGCCTGGTATGTACGAGATAGCAGACGGATCAAGTTTTTCAAAAGGAACAATAAAGTATCCTAAGAAAAGTATAATAAATATTATACTTATGACTTTAGTTTTTTTATTGTAAGTCATAACTTGCCATAGGTTATCTTTTTTTATGTCACTGATAAAGACCATACTGTAATAATAAAGAAGTGAAAACCAAACGATACCAGTTGACCAGTGAATACGATATATTAAAAGGTTTATGAAGTCGTTATTACAATATCCTACTAATAAAGTTGCAACTATTTCTGATACAATCAAAATAACTTCAACTATTAACATATATCTGTATATTTTATTTCTTATTGATAAGAATCTTTGTTTTGAAAAATATACAAGTAATAATAATGTAATAAATAGCAAACTTCCCATTGTTAACATTAATCCTGTTATCATAATTTCACTCCTTTTTATTTTTCACTAAAAAATTTATTTATAAGCTTATTTAACTCTCTAAAACTAATCGGCTTTGATAAATAATCACTAAAACCAGCTTCTAAATATTTTTCTTTTAATCCGGTATATGAGTTAGCGGTTAAAGCTACTACTGGTGGTATGTTATAACCTGATTCTTTTAATAATTTCATGGTTGCAACACCATCTAATTCTGGCATCATATGATCTAGGAATATTAAGTCATATTTAGCGTTCTTTACTTTTTCTAAACACTCTTTTCCACTTAAAGCAGAATCAATTTCAAAGTTATATGACTCAAGTAGTCTAGTAGCTAATTTTATGTTTATTTTATTATCGTCTACTATTAGAACCTTTTTACCTTTAAGATTAATTAAGGAAGAACTACTTGTTTCGTTATCATCTTTTCCTTCGAATATGTTCCCGATTTTTTCTTCACTTATTATTTTTTGAGAAATAATAACATGATACTGAGTTCCTTTACCTGGTTCATTAACAAACTTTATTTCTCCATCTAGCATATTAACAAGTCTTTTAGCAATAATAAGACCAAGCGTTGTACTATCAATGTTGTTTTGGGTACTGTTACCTAGTTTTACAAAATCATTAAAATCTTTTTCAAAGTCTTCCATCTTCATTGCGTGCCCGGTATTTAAGACTGCAAAATCAAAGCTAAACATATCATTATCTTTTGTTCCGTCTACCTTTAAAGTAATACTACCATAATTTGTGTACTTTATAGCATTTTGAAGAACACATATAATTATTTTATAAATCTTTGATGAATCACCATAATACTTACTTGGAATATTTTGATTAACATCTATTTTAAATTCTAAAGATTCTTTATTTATCTTTGATGATATAACACTATTTATGTCAAATATCAAGTTTTCTAATGCGTATTCTTTTTCTTCTTTCTCTTCCTTACCTGATTCTATTCTAGAAATATCTAGTATGTTATTTACTAAATCAAGTAAGCTTACGCTTGCGCTATGAATACTTTTAGTATCCCTTTTTACCACTTCTTCAGTTAGTTTATCTTCTCCTAAAAGTGACTGGCTAAACCCCATTATTGTATTAAGTGGTGTTCTAATTTCGTGGGACATATTAGATAAGAATTCAGTTTTAGCCTTATCTGCTTCTATCGCCTCTTCTTTTGATTTTTCAAGTTCACTAATAAGTTTATTATCTTGGCTTTCAATCGTAAAGTAAAGCGCCGTTACACAAAAAGCAAATATGTAAGTTAAATCATTAAAGTCATAGCCACTTAAAACTTGGAAAGCGGTTACTACTGCAAAAAACACAACAACAAAATATATTGGTGCCCTTTGAGCCCACGGTAATTTTAAATTGTTTTTCAAAAGGAAGAATAATAGTGCTGTTACCATTGCAAAACCTGCAACATAAACAACTGATACAGCATCTCCTCCAATTACGTATAATTCTCCAGAACCACCAGAATAAGTAATTGGACTAAAACAAGATATTCCAAACAAAATGGATATTATAACAAATAATAAAATACTTAAAATAACGTTTCTTTTTCTTTTGTTTTTAACCTTTTTATTCCTTGAACCTAAAGACCATATGTATGCAATAAAGGAAGTGGTCCATATTATTGTACCTAATATGTAGCCCCTACATAACACTTCATTTAGCTTTGGAATCTCATCTCTTATACTCATCGTGTACACACAAACTATTTCTAAAATAAGAAGAACTATCGTAAACACTAGCATAAAAGCAAATATGTTATTTTCTAAGTTCTTGTATTTTTTCTTACTTAAATACATTATTCCAACTAAAGATAAGAACACTAGCGCGCAAATAGAAAAGCCTATACTTGGAAATAAAGTATATTTCATACCATCACCTTCTAATCTAATTTATCTATTACTTTAATCATACTATCAACTATTTTAGGATCAAAGAAAGTGCCAGATTTACTTTCAATAACATCTTTTGCTTTATCGCCATACTTTTTCTTTAAATTATAATAATTGATGCAAACGGATGCAATTCTTGCTTCTACTGGTATTTTATTACCATCTAATTTTTCTGGATATCCTGTTCCGTTATAGTTTTCATGATAATATCTAGTTATGTTAGATGCGTATTTTTTATATAAAGCATCTGACTTTAGTGAAAGAACATAATCTAACATTTTTGTTCCAAATAATGGATAGCTTTTTATCTTATCTAGCTCATCTTTAGTAAATCCTTCTTTTTTAGTTAAAATACTTCTTGGAACAGAGTAAAAGCCAATATCATAATACTCTACCGCATCAGACATTTTATCCGTCATCTCATCATCTAAACCAAATTCAGGATAATCTTCTTTAACTTGTTGTGCTAATACTTTCATATATTTTTTTAGAGCTACAATATTTTCCTTATAATCATATCTATAACTTTCTACAAAAGGATTAATAAGGTCTTTTAAATCTCTTGCTTGATCACTTATTAAGTCATTTAATGAATTACTAGATTTATAAAGGTTAATAAAGTTTCCTATTCTGTGTTTTACAACCTCGAAATCAAATGGTTTTTCAAGCATATCTGCAACACCATAATTATATACCCTAGCCTTCGTTTCTTTTTCGTAATCACCACTTATTATAATAACTGGAATTCTGTATAAATAATTATTTTTGCTTAGGTATTCTAACACTGCAAAACCATCCATAACTGGCATGGTAAGATCAAGGAATATACCAAGTATGTTATCAGAAGATTCAGTAATTCCCTTGTTACTATTAGCCTCTAAATATTCTATTGCTTCCTTACCATTTTCGGCCATAATGATTTTATATTCATCAGCGAATATCTTCTTTATCATATTACGCATAAGCTTATCATCATCTACTATTAAGATGCAATCATCTACCCTGCCACTTACGTTTGCAGCATTTTTATTTAAACTTCTTTTAAGTTCAGGATAAGAACTTGTAAGACCATTTAAAACCGAGTTAATGTATTCTTCTACTGACTTTATATTAGTTTTTGCCTCATCTAAGTTAAATACGTTATCTATTTTCAAAATTGAATCAGCAAGTCTTGCTACTAATCCGTTATACTTCGAATCATTTGACTCCTTAGTTTTAGTTTCATCTTCTAGTTTTTGTCTAACTGAAAATATAATTTCGTTTTGTCCATCATTAATTATACAAGATGTCATCTTATACCATTTTCTGCTTAATGCCTGAAATTTAAATGAAACCTTGTCATTTCCGTTTTTTTGTTGTTCTTTAATTTTTGGAATAGAAACAAGATTCATAAATCCTGGTATGTAAGATGAATCTATCTTAGTTTTTATGCTTTCTAAATAATTTGTTAACGTATCTTCACTAGATATGGTAAACTTACCACTTACCAAGGCATATTTCGTTACCTTATCGTTAAACACATCAAACGTACAAACTTCTAACGTATCATCTACTAAAACGTTTTTTAGCGTGCTTTCTAATAAATTTGTATCCACTAGCTTCATCCCCTTTTTTACATAGTTTTATATTTTTCAATTATGCTAATAGTTTCTTTTGCAGCTTGTAATAATTCGTTATAATGTAGATTTACATAGTTTACGTCACCTGATTTTCCAGCAAGTTCGTGTGCATAACAAATATCACCAAATTTCATAAATCCAAAACTTCTAGCATTACTTTTCATTGCATGAACTAAAATAGCATAATTAGGCATATCACCTGCGTTTTTAAAATTATCTATTTTGCTTAGTTCCTCTGGAATACTATCATAAAAATCTCCTAACATTTCATCATATGTTTGAACGTCCATCATGTTTTGTATTCCTTGATCTACATCAACGTTCATACTTCTTAAAAATTCTATTTTATCCATTATTATCCCTACCTTCTAATCTATTCTTTAATAATTGTACTATATTTTAAAAAAAAATACCAGTTAAAAACCAGTATTTATGATTAATATGATTTAATTTCTAGGCATAAGTTAACGCCAGTTTCAAATACTTCCTTTATATCATACAAATTAACCTTTTTAAAGTGATAAATGGTCATTACATCACCCTTTGTTTTGACCTTTAAGAAATTGCCGTAAGAATCTTTTAAATAGCCGGATTTAACGTTATATTTCTTATTTAAATTAAACTTTGATACAAAGCTTTCCGGATATGAATTGATAATTAGTGAAGTATTTGGATTTTTATTATATCTTTTTTTGTAAATTTCTATCATGTTTTTTATTTGACTTAGTGATAATTCATAAGATAACGTAACTAATTTTGCGCCTAAGCTATGCAAAAACGCTACCGAATATGAGTTTACCACGTTAAATGAAAAGTTAGTTTGAAAATTATTATACTTAAGTAATCCTCCAAAATCTCCTATCATAACGGTATTTTTAACAAAAGGATGCTCATTTGTTATTCTAGGAAGTACTACAACAGAATCTTCATCTTTCGTTTTTTCATCTTCTGTATAAATTACGTCATATTTATCCTTTAAACGATCATTTTCTTTGCCTACCAAAACAGCCGTTTGCTTTATAGAAGGAAAGTCTGGTACGTCAATTGTATAATCTTTTTCTACAAAATCTTTTTTATACAATCTTTTTTCATTTAGTTCACTTATAGCACGTCTTCTTATTTCATTAATATCCTTTATATTTATGAATAAATTATCATCTAAATCAAGTGTTATGCCTCGAGCTTTATATACCGTTTGTCCTAACTTAGATAATTGCTTTTTAATTGCATCACAGCTTGTTTCTTTATTTATTGCGCGCATTGGAGCTTTATCTAACGTTTCAATTACAGTATTTAAGCCATCCGTTACGGTTAGCTTAAGATTTTCATTTTCTTTTGCAGTAAAACTTAAATCAACGCATATAAATCTTTCTTGCTTTTTTATTGCTTCAGAAATAGAATCCAATTGCTTTTTACTTGAAGTTAATAATACCTTGCTTTTCTTTTCTACATACTTGTCATACTTAAGTGTTATTACATCACCTTTTTTAGCTTCTAAAACACTTTTATTATTAATAAACATCTTGTTTATGACAAGCCCTTTATCTTCTTTATCATCAAGTATTCTAAGACCATCATGAACTGATACATCATAAGTTAACTTTATTTTTAAATCGTTTTTTACCTTTTTTATTACTTCTCCTACTTCTATTCCAATATTATTAGGTCTTTTATCATATGTAAAATTATTGTTATCTTCGTTTAACATAAATCCCTTGGTAAAATTTCTATTAAACATTTTCTTAAGTTCTATTATGTCATTTTCATCTATTTTTAGTTTACCCGTATTATAATAATTATCTATTACTTTTCTATACGTTTTTGTAACTAGATAAACATAAGGACTTCTTTTCATTCTTCCTTCTATCTTAAGGCTATCAACACCTATTTCTATTAATTTATCAATGTATTTTAACGTACATAAATCCTTTGTACTTAAAAGATAATTATTTGTGTTTAACTTTCTTTTATCATCATCATAAAAATCATATTTTTTTCGGCATATTTGTGCGCAAGTGCCTCTGTTTCCACTTCTTTTTCCAACTAACGCACTTAATAGACACTCACCAGAATAACTTACGCATAATGCTCCGTGAATAAATACTTCTATTTCTATATCTATTTCTTCTTTTATTTTTTTAATAACATCCAAAGGCGTTTCACGCGCTACTACAACTCTTTTAAATCCCAGTTTTTTAGCTAACAAGGCACCATCATAATTATGAATGTTCATTTGGGTTGATGCGTGTAATTCAAGGTTAGGAAACTTTTTTCTTAATAAATCAAACATACCAATATCCTGAATTATTACCGCATCAACGTTATTTTTATGTAAAAATCTTACATAGTCTAAAAATCTTTCCACTTCACTATCATATATTATCGTGTTAATTGTAACAAACACCTTAACACCATATAAGTGTGCATAATTAATTGCATAAACGATTTCTTCATTTGTAAAATTACCGGCGAACGCTCTTGCACCAAATAAAACTCCACCTAGATAAACCGCATCGCATCCTGCCATAACAGCTGCCTTTAAAGAATCCATATTACCTGCTGGAGCAAGCAACTCTACTTTTTTCATGTACATCACCAAGTAAAATTATACTATAAATTAGCATAGAAAAACAGAACTAAATTAGTCCTGTCTCTTATTATTTTAACGCTTTTATATCATCATCTGATAAATTAGTGACCTTTTTTATAATCTCCAACGAAATACCTTCCTCAAATAGTTTTTTTGCAACTGATAGTTTATTTTCTCTTATTCCTTCTGCCTTGCCTTCTTTTTTACCTCTGTTCCAGCCATCTTCTAAGGCATCTTCTATCAACGAATTTCTTACCCTTCTTTCGTGTTCTTCTAAATCATATATTCCTCTTGCTTCTTCTTCCCTACTTATTTCTACCAATTTTTTTCCAACTGGTCTTAGTTCTATATGCTCATCTATTAATTTTTGTAATTCTTCATCTTTTTCTGCCACGAATATCACCAACTTTCCAATTAAATCGTCTTTGTTGTTTTCATTATAATACTTTTCTTTTACATTTGGAAGTATTACATGATAACTTTCTAACGACACTCCCTCTTTTATTCCTTTTTCATCCCTCATCTCAAACTTTATTACTGCTCTACTATCGTTATACCTATTAAAATTGTCAAAGTTTATCTGTATTACTTTTCTTATTTTATTGTAACTTTCTCCTATTAAGTTACTTTTTAATTTTGCTATATATTCAAAGTTTCTATCCACTAACTTTTTATAGTACGTATTATTCATTTCTAGGTTTATTACATTATCTTTTACTTCTACTACCAAATCACTTATTTTTTTGCTTTCCTTTTTACTCGATATTCTATGTTCTGAATCAACAAACGTCATATCCTTCTTTAAATTCTCTTTAGGAAGTCCTGTTATTCCTGATATTATATCTATCAAATAATCTCTTGCTTCAATACTTGATAATACTGATTTAAATACTCTGTCATTTGTCATTGGTATTATTTTATAGTCCATATTTGCCACCTTTCTTTTTTAGAATTTTATTTTTCTCACTTCCATATAAATATTTATAAGAAAGGTTTCCCCACGGCATAAATCTTTGAAACTTTTTTCAAAAATTTAGAGAGTTTTCTAAATTTATTAGTTTAACGTAACTTCCGTATCACTATTTATAACGGTTCCAGCACTTACACTTTGATATCCTATATATCCTGATGCATTAATAGTGTGCTTAATTCCTAATTTAGATAATACAATATCAGCTTCTTTAACTGAATAATTAGTTAAATCCGGCATTGTTACGGTACCATTTGTAAATATAAATACTTTATCTTTTGTACTTACCTTGGAATTCTTATTTGGATACTGACTAATTACTTTGTTTCCATCTCCAAAAATAACGTAAGTTGCGCCCTTCGCATCTAAGGATTGCTTAACAGATTCAGTTGTTTTATTTTTATAACTACCTAATTTGTACGTGGTAACTTCCTTGTTTGTTTCTGGAGCTTCTTCAAATATGCCTAAGTATTTGGCAGTATCTCTTACTATCGTTTGAACCGTTTCTGGAAGTACATTAGAGTTGTAACTTCTTTGGAAAGCAACATATAAAATTACCTTAGGATCATCCTTAGGATACATTCCAGAAAAAGAAGTTATGTAATCATATTTACCATCATAATACTTTCCGGTTTTAGGGTTCGCTATCTGAGCAGTACCTGTTTTACCAATTAAATCATAGCCATCCATTTTATATTTGCTACCAGTTGTTTCTGATGAATCAGAGTTTACAACACGGTACATTAAATCTTTTATTTTATTTATTGTTTCAGTAGATGCAACTTTCTCCCCTTCTTTTACCTCTGCTTTATAAGTTACTTCTTTAGTTGAGGAGTTAACGGTCTTTTCAACAATGTAAGGATTTAATATTACGCCATTATTAGAAATCGCCGTAAGTGCTTTTATCTGCTGGATAGGAGTTGTTGTAATACCTTGTCCAAATCCAGCATTAACAACTTCGACATCATACTTAAACTTAACCTTACCAGTATACTCGTTTGGAAGGTCAATATTTGTTTTTTGACCAAATCCTAACTTTTTATAATAATCCATAAGTTTCTGTCTTGATAAATAATTTTTTATCATGTTTGCAACACAAGTGTTAGAAGATAGTGTGTATCCTTTCGAATAAGGTATTGACCCCCAGCCGGTTTTATTCCAGTCTCTTACGGTATCATCACCTATCTCATAAGGACCAGTTTCACAGTTAGTATTATAAGGATCCCAAGTAGGATTATTTTCAAGTGCTGCCATATAACTATAAGTTTTCATAACAGAACCTGGTTCATAAGTATAAGATACAAGTGGGTTTAAGTAGTTTTTTATATCTTTTGTGTTCGGATTAAATGATGGGCTCGTTGCAGAACCTAATATTTTTCCGGTTTTAGCATCCGCAACTACCGCAACTACCCAGTTTGCACTAGAATCATTTTGAGCTTTATTAACAGCTGTTTCCAAAGACATTTGTACGTTTGAATCAATCGTTAAATAAACGTCATTTCCATCTATTTTTTCCTTTCTAATCTCATTAGAATTAGGAAACTTATAACCATTTAAATCCTTTTGATACTTAACGAATCCATTAGTACCAGTCATCTTTTTATCATACTGCTTTTCTATTCCCATAAGTCCCTTCATATTGCCATTTTCATCAGTTGAAGTATAACCTATTACGTATGATAAAAAATTGTTATTAGGATAATATCTTTTATGAGTTGTTATAAAATCTATTCCGCTTAAATTTAAGTTTTCAATAGCTTCCTTTTGAAGTTCGGTAAGGCCCCTTCCCTTTGAGCCAAACTCTACCTGATAAGCTTTTTTATTTAATCTTTCTAAAATTTGCTCTTTTGACATATCAAGTACGGTTGCTAGTTTTTCTGCCGTCTCCTCTTTATTTACAACGTGAAGAGGGACTTTAGAGTCCTTACTTCTTGATTCATCTAAGTATGCTATTATCGTGTATGAATTTATTGTTTGTGCTAAAACGTCACCATTAACATCATATATATTACCCCTTAGTGCATATAACGTTTCTTTTTTTGTGTTTCTCTTATTTGCAAAACTCTTTAGGTTTATACCATCTACTTTTCCAGTTAAACATAGATAACCCAATCTTAAAATAAGCACAAAAATAAAAAGAAAAAATATTAAAGTAAAAATTTTAGCAGTTGCGTTTTTATTTTTATTTAACATTTCTCTTTTCATTTAAATCACCCTTATTTTTGAATTACAATAATGTTATTATTATTATACTCCAATCCGTTACTTGCTGCAACAAGTTGCATATTTTCTAATGAAATAAGTTCGTTTACTTTCATCGTTAAACTTTCGTTTACTTTTTCTTGTTTGGTTACGCTTTTTTTAAGTCTTTCGACTTCTATATTAACAGATGATAATTGTGCCTTAAAGAAAAATACGGACACGAAAACAAATGCCACCGTAGTTACGGTAAGTGTTATCATCATTTTTTCAAATTTAGTTTTTCTCTTTCTTTGTTTGGCCATATTATCACCCCTATTTTTGTTTTATAGCAACTCTTAAAGTTGCACTTCTACTTCTTTTATTTTCCTCTAATTCTTCTTTAGAAGGTTTTATCTTTTTTAGAACTTTTATATCCGGAATATACATATCAGGAACGTTTGGCATTCCTTTAAATATCTCGTTTTCCTTTGACCTTTCTCTAAATACTTCTTTACATATCCTATCTTCTAGTGAGTGGAAAGTAATAACTGCTATTACACCACCTTTTTTTAGCATATCAATCGCATCATTTAAGGCTTTAGGTAAAATACTAAGTTCTTTATTTACCTCTATTCTAATCGCTTGAAACGTTCTTCTAGCAGGATGTGTAAGCCTTTTATATTTAGCAGGCACACAACTAGATATAACATCTGCAAGTTCAAGCGTCGTCTTTATTTTTCTTTTACTTCTTACTTTTTCTATTTCTCTTGCTATTTGTTTAGCGTATTTTTCCTCACCATAATCTCTTATTATTCGGTATAAGTCATTAAAGGAATATTCATTAACGACCTCATATGCTGAAAGGCTACTTTTTCTATCCATACGCATATCAAGATCTGCATCTAAGTGAAAACTAAACCCCCTGGAGGCATCATCTAGTTGTGGAGACGAAACTCCAAGATCAAACATAATGCCATCTACTTTGGAAACACCTCTTTTTTCTAGTTCTTCTTTTAAATTAACAAAGTTACTAGGAATGATAGTAAAGTTATCTCCAACTTCCTTTAGAACGTTTTCACTATATGCTCTTGCTTCCTCATCTTGATCAAAAGCATATAATTTTCCCTTTTTTAATCTTTTTAAGATTGCTTTAGAATGACCAGCATATCCTAAAGTACAGTCAACATAAACGCCATCTTCCTTAATGTTTAAAGAAGAAATGGTAGGCTCTAGTAAAACGCTTATATGTTTCATTTAAACCTCCATATTATCAAACAAGTCTTCCGCTATGTCTGATATGTTATCATAATTTTCTTCTAGTAAGGTGTTAAACTTACTTTCTGACCATATCTCTAGTCTGTCATTCACGCCAATTATAACGCATTCCTTTTCTATGTTAGCGTATGATACAAGTGGTTGTGGAAGTGCTACTCTTCCTTGTTTATCAAAGCATGCCTCCCCAGCTCCTGATAAGAAAAATCTTAAGAAAGCCCTAGCATCTTTTTTTGTAAATGGAAGTTTTCTTAGCTTTTCAACCAATCTTTCCCATTCTTCCTTTGAATAAACGAATAAGCACCCTTCAAGTCCACGGGTAACAATAAATGTATCTCCAAGTTCTACTCTGAACTTAGATGGAACAACAAGTCTTGCTTTATCATCAATATTATGATGAAACTCTCCCATGAACATATTAATCCCCCACAATCTACCACTTTATTCCACTGGCTACCACTATGATACCATATAATAAGATAAATTGTCCATATAAAAAAACTAAAAAATATTACAAAAATAGCACTTTACGTAAAGTATAAAATTTATTTTTTTATAATATACCCCTACCATTATTATCTAAAAAATGATAAAATATCAGTATGATTAAAAAAATATTAATAGGGATTGTTAAAGTATATCAAAAAATTCCTGGAAGTTTTCACGGATACTGCAAACACGTTCCATCGTGTTCAAATTATATGATTGAAGCACTAGAGACTCACGGAGTTTTTAAAGGGTTATATTTAGGAACAATAAGAATACTTAAGTGTAATCCGTTTGGAACTTATGGATATGATCCCGTACCAAAAAAGGAGAATAAAAATGAAAAATAAAATTATTGTGATAATTGGAGTTATCATATCACTGTTTATGTTATCTGGGTGTGCTAAGGAAGATACTAATTTTTCCATGACGGCTTATACAAGTACTTACCCAACAGAATATATACTAGATAACTTATACGGAGAAAAAATTGCCATATATAGTATTTATCCAGACGGAATAAACTATAAAAATTATAAGCTAACAAATAAACAATTAAGTGATTATAGTAAAGGAGATTTATTTGTTTATAACGGAACTGTTAAAAAAGAAAAAGATTATGCTGTTAGCCTTTTAAATAAAAATAAAGACATAAAGGTAATTGATGCATCACTTGGTATGACATATTCTGGTGATCCTGCTGAAAACTGGCTTAACCCATCAAATTACTTAATGATGGCATCAAACATAAAAAAAGGTCTTGAAGAATACATTAATGAAAAAATAGAAACCGATATAATAGATAGTAATTATGAAGAGTTAAAACTTAATTTATCAGAGATAGACGCTGAACTAAAACAAATTGCAACTAACGCAAGTAACGCTACGATAGTTGTTTCAAGTGATACGTTTAAATATTTAGAAAAATATGGATTTAATGTTATATCACTAGAAGAAAATAATAATTTAAATGAGAAAACACTTTCAGAAGTTAGAAAGCTTCTAGCTAATAAGAAAATAAGTTATATATTCTTAAAAGATGATGAAAAAGAAAATGATACAATTAAAAAATTAAAAGAAAGTTATGAGTTTACAACCGTAAAACTAAATACAATATCTACTTTAAGCGCTAGTGATAGAAAAGATAAAAAAGATTATATTTCAATTATGGAAGATAACATAAACTCAATAAAACTTGAAGTAAATAACTAAAAGCGATAAATAAATCGCTTTTTTTAATTCATTAAAAAAACTAGCTTATTTGCTAGCATCTATTCCTGTTTCTATAAAGTCTTCTCCCTTAAATGGCTCAGTTCTTAAAAGATCATTGTAATCTTGTTGTCTTAATACCTCATAAACCATAATAGCAGCACAATTAGATAAATTAAGTGCCCTTACCTTATCATTCATAGGAATTCTAAGACAATGATCTAAATCATCCTTTAGTATCTCAAGCGGGATACCACTTGATTCTTTGCCAAATACCAAATATATGTTTTCATCTTTATTACTATAATCAAATGATGTATGAGGCTTTTTTCCATATCTGGTTAAATAATAATATGTTCCATTATTTTTACTTTTAAAATCATCCCAGTTTTCATATACTTTATAATCACAGTCTTTTATATAGTTTGCACCACTTCTTTTTATATAACTTTCATCTAGTGAAAAACCTAGTGGTTTAATTAGGTGAAGCTTAGTTCCAGTTGCAGCACAAGTACGCATTATATTGCCAGTATTACCTGGTATTTCTGGTTCAAATAATACTACGTTAATCATTTATTACACTTCTTTCCTTTAGTATCTTAATTACGTCATCTTTAGTTTTTAAAGTACTAACATCTATTACGTCAGAAACTTCTCCATTTTTATAAAAAACTAACTCTGGTGCACTTTGATAAAATGGATCAACAACCGTTATACCGTTAATATTAATGTATATAATTTCGTTTTCTAAGTTATATTTTTTTACTACAGGTATAAATATATTTTCAAATTTTTTGGTACTATATTCACTACTATTTGATACGTAGATAACAGAACTTGGTTGTTCTATAACATGGTTTGATATTTCATCATACTTAATTTCTGTTAAATAATCCTTTATTTTAGATTCTGAAAGTAAATTTTCTTCCCTGTTTTGATTTAGTTTAAGTGCAACTACAAGTATCCCAATTGTTACTACGCATATTGCTATTAATAATATCATCTTTTTTGTTTGTTCTTTCATTATCGTTACCCTTTCTTTATATATTTATATTTTAACACATTTAAAAAAATGAATAAAGAAAAAGTAAAGATTTTATTCTTTACTTAATCTATTTCTAACATTTCATCTTCGCTGTCCATTTTAGTTTCAAACTCACTTACATATTTAACAAGAACCGGTTTTCCACGTTTAAGAACGAAACAAAAATCATCATCAACAGATTCTCTTACTTCGTCAGTTCGAACGGAAACCTTAAGCATGAATTGATCATTTATGCCATCCCCAATCCATACTCCATCTGCCAAATTGACTGAGTCCTTAAACCAAGATTCATATTCGAATTTTTTAACATTATCAACACTATCAATAATTAAATAATTAATTATTCCAAGATTCTTGGCCTTTGTAAAGAAATCATTTAACTTATTCTGATTTTCCATAGATAATTTATTTTTAAATTCTTCTATGCCACTTATTATAATTAAAATTTTCTTTTGATTAGCTAAAACTGCTGGATTGTAATTATTTTTCACATATAAATCATAGCATTCTGTTTCATAGTTTAATATTTTTTCTAGGAATCCGTTAAAATCATTTTCTTCATATATAATTCCATTTTTAGTAGTCTCATATATATCAATATCACCAGCATCCAAAACCATTGTTTTAAAGGCACTCTTTTGTTTCAATTGATTAATAAAAGCATTAGTAAAATCATTCATAACAGATGGTTCATTAGCAGTTATAATATTTAATAAATTCTTACTAAAGTCATAATATGATACATCCAAACTTTTCTTTTCAATACCAATAATAACATCCATAGAATTATTATTTAAACTATCTTCTATAGATTCATAATTAACAATAGAAGGAAGTATTGGAACACTTTTAGCCTTTAATTTATACTTTGATTTATCCTCTTTTATTTTATTTTCTATAAGTTCATTTGTTTTATCCTGTGTATCAATTGATGCCGTTTGAAACTCATAAACATTTTCTTGTTTTATAATACCTCTTCCAAACAATTTAGAAGGATAACTTTTATTTATATTGCCTAATATCGTCGAATAATCATCTTCGTTATTTTGCTGCAAACAATAAACTTGAGAAAAGTTTTGCTTTAATTTAAACCTCATCCCATTTGGTGTATTACATGTAGCAATAAAGTACATACCATATTTTGAACATTCACGAGTAAGGATATTTAATGTATCCTCATATTGCTCATATGTGTCTTGATATGCTTCAAAATTATTTAAGATGATTATTACACTAGGAAGTTTAGAATCACTCTTAAGGTTATAATTGAAAAAATTACCACCATAATTAGAAAGTAAATTTTTTCTTTGTTCCATCATATTGTTTAACATTTTATATAAGTTAACAATTTTTTCTTCTTCATCTATTTGAATAATATCTCCAACATAAGGTGATCCCTTAAATACTTTTAATATTTCAGCTCCAAAATCCATTATGTAAAAATTAATATCTTCTGGTGTATACAAATTCATTGATTCATAAATTAATGTCATAATAAAGTTTTCTTTACCAGAACCTGGAGCACCATATATAATTGCATTTCCTTTTGAACTTATAGGTACGGTAAGTAGGTTTTGTTTTTGCTGTTCTGGAACATCATACTCGCCTACTGGAATATCTATTATTCCCTGTTTTATTTTATATTTATATTTTTCAATTAATTTAGATATCTTAATAAAACTTGGTATTTTATCTAACCACAATGGTTTCGATTTAATATTTTGTTCCATTGCTATATCAGATAGATAATTTACAACATTAGATAATTCCTCACCATATTTCTTGCTTTCTACATTCGCCTTTTTTTCTCTGGTTTCAACGTTTCTTATTATTTGACCCACATTATTAATAAAGCTTATTGATGTATCGATTTGTTTTTTAGTCTTTTCCTTTGGAATGTATTTGCCACCAGCCCAAGCGGCTTGTCCAAGTGTAAATACTTCATTATAACCAACTTGGAAATAAAATCTACCAGTTTGCTTTAAAAATGCAGCATCAGGGCATTTAATTACTTCATTTGAATCATCTTTATCTTGAACCCTTAAACATACCCTAAACCTCGTGTTAGACCATATTTGTGGATCTACTACACCGCTTGGCTTTTGTGTTGCCAAGATAAGATGTACTCCTAAAGAACGACCTATACGCGCCGTCGAAATAAGTTGATCCATAAATTCTGGCTGTTGCGTTTTAAGTTCTGCAAATTCATCACTTATAATGAATAAATGTGAAATAGGCTCTTCCACCTTTCCTTCGCGATATAATCTTTGATACTTATATATATCAACAGTTGATTCCCCGTTTTTATCCCTTGCGACGTTAAAGTAACGTTGTCTTCTTTTAAGTTCACTTTCGATTGATGAAATGCTTCTTTTTATTTCACTTGCATCTAAGTTAGTTATTGTTCCTACTAGATGCGGAAGTTTTTTACCGGAGTTAGCATTTTCAAATGCGCCAGCAAGTCCACCACCTTTATAGTCAATTAAAATAAATTGTACTTCTAATGGACTATAATTAACAGCAAGTGATAATATATAGCTTATGATAAACTCTGATTTACCACTACCCGTCATACCAGCAATAAGGCCATGAGGTCCATGATATTTTTCATGTAAATCAATATATTGTAATTCACTATTTTTACCATAACCAACAGGAGTTTGAAGTGTTTCCATAGGATTACTATTCTTCCATCTATTAAGTGAATTTAACTGTTCCACACGCCCTACATCATACATTTCTAAAAAACCTACCTTATCTGGTATTTTTGAAGATGAATTATCTGTAGTTTCAATCGGTATATTAGAAAGAATTTTAAAGCACTCATTATAATTAATACCATTATTGATATCTATCATAAAATCATGTTTATCTTCATTTACAACATTTTTTATTGCATTACCGCTAGTAGAATTTACCTTTATAAATGATTTACATTGTTCTGGAAGTGTAGCAATATTATCGTTTGAAATTATTAAACTAAAACCATAATTAAACTTTTCCTTAAGTAATCTTTCAATAAAATCTTGATTCCTAACCATTTTAAAAGAATCAGTTATAATTAGAAAAATCTTATTAAATTTATGAGGATTAACTTCCCTTTGATTAACATCGCATCTTGAATTAAATACCTTTTCTAAATACGAACAAACAACCCCATACTCCTCATTTTTAGAAGCAAATAACCTAAGTTTTTTATCATCAGTAAACGAATATGGTAAATTTTTTATATCCTTCCAAGCACTTTTTTTATCATTATCTGTCAATATTACTATTTTCAAATCTATATAGCTATGAAATGTTATCAATTGTAATATAAGTTTTTTTAAGTAGTCACTTCTATCTTCATACTTTCCAATAATACCAGATATGTGATTATCCATAAATGAATATGGTACAGGTACATTTTGAAGTATTTTAGGCTCTCTGCCTAATTTATCAGATATTTTTTTCAGTTCATCTTCTTCCATCGTAAATTGTTCTTCAGGGTACGTTAACTTGAGTTTCATAGGATAATTCCCAAATCCTAGACTAACTTTCAAAAAGTCTTCATCTTCTATTCTTTTTTGCCAAAGAATGGGATTTTTTTCCATGATAAGTTTATTACATTCTATAAGTG
>CAKPCM010000005.1 GCA_934141615.1 uncultured Bacilli bacterium | reverse complement strand
TCAACTAAAAAAGACTGATATTTAGAGAATATATCTAAATATCAGTTTTAATTTTAACTACTTTTTCAGCAGTCTCGGATAAATCCCATTTTTATTGTGCTTGTTCGTATTCCAATTGAATTTGGAAAGTTACGTCTGATGAACCAGTATTTACGGTACTATCCCATTCTACTTTGATATTCATCTCTTGAGTATCATTAGTATTAATTGGAGTATCACTTGCTGCAACACCAGTATACGTAACTTTTATAGCTCTGCTATCTTCTGTTAGACCAGTTTCTTTAATGTTCTTTAACTTAGCTGAAACTGAACCTTTATTAGTTATAGTAACAGGAATTGTTACGTAAGCTCCTGGATAGTCAAGTTTGTTAACAGTAACTGTTAATGTGTTTTTATCAGGTGAAATTACTGCTATTTCGCTATCACCAGCACCTGTATAACCTACCTTAGTAATTGTTCCTACCTTAGTAAATTCAACATCAAAATCACCAGTTGCTGTTGCAGTACCTTTAACAGTTAATGTATCGCTGAATAATGCGTAACCTACTGCAACTGCTAAAACGAATGCTATAACACCAATGATTGCTATACTTTGCTTTTTCATTATAATCTCCTCTCCTTTATTATCTAAATATAGAATACATTTATTTTTTATCAAAGTCAATATAAAATAAAAAAGTTAACACTATGTAGTGTTAACCAAACTTATATTTTTAATACCATTCCTGGATATATTTTATTAGGATTTTTACCAATTACGCTTTTATTTTTTTCATATAGTTTTTGCCAAGTAGTATTATATTTACTTGCAATAGCACTTAGTGTATCTCCTTTTTTTACAATGTAAGTTGTTGGCGCTGAAGTCGTTTTATTTGGTATTTTTATTATTTGACCTATATATATCTTATTAGGATCCTTGATGTTGTTATACTCTGCTAAAGATTTATAATTGGTGTTATATTTACTAGCAATAGCGCTTAGAGTGTCTCCTTTTTTAACAACGTAATTTATAACGGAATTACTGTCTTCTTCTTTTCTATCAATAGATGATGTATCTGGCTTTTTATTGTTAATTATACTAGGATAATCTTTATAAGAGATATTTAAATCAACGTTTCCTACTATTCCAGGCATACTTCCCTTAGATGAATACTGCCACATACCAAAGTTTTTATTATACGTAGGTTTACTACTCCACTCGGCAAGCCACTTATCATATCTATCTAGTTTTGAACTATTTAATTTACCAGTTAAATAATCTTTATTAGCATATATCATTACGTAATATCCGGCACTTTCTATCATAGAACATATGGTAGATGTTATATCAACTAGTGTATCTTTCCTAACGTTAGATGTTCTGCTAGAGCTTTCTATATCAATTACAACCGGATAAGTAGGATTATATTTTTTTATTATGTTTATAAACCCAGTAGCCTCCTTTTTTGCAGACTCTACATTTGTTGCATATGAAAAGTGATATAATCCGTACGGAATTTTTACTCTTTCTAACTCCTTTATGTTTCTTTTATATTTTTTATCCTCATAAAACGAACCATAACTTGTCCTTACCATTGCAAAATCTATGTTTCCTTTTAATTTGTCAAAGTTGATGTCTCCTTGATGGTGACTTATGTCAATTCCCTTTTTTTGCATAAAATTTTTTCCCCCTTTTTTCACTAATATTTAATGCAATTAATCATTTTATGAATAATTATTAAACCACAAAAAAAGAGAATAAAATAAATTCTCTTAGTTATTAACCTTTTGATGCACAACCGGACTATCCATCGTAAGAGGTGCAAACGTATATCCATTAGAAAGGCCAAACGTAATTATTCTTTCAATAGCATCTACCGTATAAGGTTTTATGTCGTGCATTAAAACAACGTTTAACCCATCTTCCGTAATTCCGCTAGTTACGTTTGACACTATCTTATTTGAATCCTTAGTATCTCCAGCATCACCTGATACAATTGTCCAATCAAAGTATCTAAATCCAAGGGATTCTACCTTACTTGTTAAATCACTCATTATATGGGTTCTATATTTTCTACTTATCGTATTAGAACTGCCTCCTGGAAATCTTATTATTTTAGATTCCTCGCCAGTATATTCCTTAACTTTATTTTGTATACTTAATAAATCTTCCATATAAGCATCAATAGAAGTATAAATAAGACCATAATTATGTGAATAACTATGAAGACCAATCGTGTGACCTTCTTCTTTTTCCCTTTTTAATAAATCATTGTAATTGTTATTATATCCCGTTACGAAAAAGGTTGCCTTAACATTATAATTTTTAAGTATATCAAGTAGTCTTGCCGTATGTGCTCCAGGTCCATCATCAAACGTTAAATAAATTGTTTTAGCGGTATTAACTCCTGGTTTATAATTATTTTTAGGAAAAACTTTTATGGTTCTTTTTACCTCACTTAAGTTTCCTTCTTCGTCTTTTACGCTGTATGTTAAAACGTAAGTACCAGGCTTTTTAGTATCAACAGTACCACTTACTAAAACTTGATCCGTTATGTTTCCATCACAATTATCAATTGCAACATAGCCTGGTTCTACGTATTTTGCGCCCACACTTAAATATATAATAGATTCGTCATTTAAAATTAAACTAGGTTTTTCATTATCCATAATATTAACATCAAACTCTTTTCTTGCCATATTACCAGATGAATCTGATACTCTATATTTAATTTTATTTTTTTCTATTTTATATTTTACATTTTTTGTTATGTCACCATCATAATTATCAGTTGCACTTATCTTAACATCACTTGTTTTTCCATTTGGGCAAACGTTTAAAAAGGAACCTTCAATTACTAATTCTGGCTTTTTAGTATCAACTACGGTAACCTTTTTAATTTTAGATACGTACTTATCTTTATAATCAATCTTATAAGTTACGTTATAAGTACCAATTCTTTTAGTATTAACGCTTCCCTTTATTTTGTAAGTGATTTTTTTACATCTTATTCTAGTTCCATAACAAGCGGTTATCTTACTGTTTTTATATTTTTTAAATACTTCTATTTCCTCGGTACTTTTAAAGTCTTTAACATAAATATTACTTGCGTAAAAGTTTACGTATACAAGTGAAAATATCAAAGAAAAAGAAAAAATAATTATTAAAATTAATCCCTTGTTTTTTATAGTATCATTTTTATTTTTCATTTCTTACTCCTCACAATTTATTATAACACTTGTTTTTAAAACTATAAAGAAAAGAGTAAAATAAATTACTCTTTATCTAATAATTCTGTAACCGCACGCATTACTGCTAATTTACCATACGGATAAGTAAGGCTTCCTTGTTGATATGCTATAAAAGGAGGTCTTATAGGGCCGTCACAAGAAAGTTCGATTGAAGAGCCTTGTGTAAAAGTACCTGCTGCCATAACTACTTTATCATCGTATCCTGGCATATCCCAAGGTAGTGGTTTTGAAAATGAATCAATTGGAGACGCGCTTTGAATACCCGCGCAATATTTAACTAAGTCTTCTTCGTTATTAAATACTATGTTTTGAACAATGTCTGCTCTTTCTTCATTGTATTTAGGTTCCACGTTATATCCTAAATCTTCTAGTACTTTACTTGTTAAAACAGCCGTTTTAAGTGCCGATGCAACAACATTAGGAGACATAAAAATGCCTTCTAATATTTGTTTATTTATTCCAAGAGTTGGTCCAACTTCTCTTCCCTCACCAGGTAGTGTTAGTCTTTCGCCTACCAAATCAATAAGCTTCCTTTTTCCTGCTACGTAAGCTCCATTAGGAGCTATTCCGCCTCCTAAGTTTTTAATTAACGAACCAACTATTATGTCCGCTCCAACTTTTGTTGGCGTTTTATCACCAACAAACTCACAATAACAATTATCAACCATTATTATTATGTTATCATCTATTTTTTTTATTAATTTAATTACTTTTTCAAGCTTTTCTATAACGATACTTTTTCTAGTAGAATATCCCTTACTTCTTTGAATTTCTATTAATTTTACTTTATTATTTTTGATATAATTTTCTATTTTGTCATAATCAAAGTCATTATCTAATAAATCTATTTCATCATATTTAATACCAAATGATTTTAAAGAACTTTTATTTTCTTTTATTCCTATTACCTCATGAAGAGTGTCATACGGAGTACCTGTTATACTTAGCATTAAGTCTCCAGGCCTTAAAAATGCGAATAAACAAACGCATAGTGCATGCGACCCAGAGATAAACTGACTTCTAACAATGGCATCTTCTGATTCTAATACGGATGAAAAAACGCGCTCTATTGCCCCGCGACCTATATCATCATAACCATACCCTGTTGTGCTTCCAAAATGTGCTTCCGATATCTTATTATCATTAAATGCTTTTAAAACTTTCAAACTATTTATATCACACATATCATCTATTTTTTTAAATTCTTCATTTAGGCTTTTTTCTGCTTCTAACACTAATTTTTTTGCTTTATCACTTATACCAAATTCATTATACATATTATATCAACTCCTATTTTTATATAATTTATCTACTTGTTTCATTTTGAGCCTTTTCTTCTATATATTTAATATCTAAGTTATTTTCATTATTAATAATTTTCTTTCCTAGCTTTTTCTCTATTTCTTTTCTGGTATTACTGGCTATTTCACCACCCGCTTGTGCTACTATTTTGTTAGCCTTTAATCCAAATGGTTTATGTTCTTTAGCAAGTTCTCTTGTGGTAACCTCGCCTATATCAGTTAACAAAAGTTCCAAATCACTCATATTATCTCTCAGAGATTCCTTCCTAATTCCCTTATAATTTTTATATTCAGATGCCTTCATACCAGACCAAGCTTTATAAATTTCATTAGTCAAAATACCAAATTCATAATTCTCTTTAATACCATTGTCTTTCCATACTTTAGTTAGCTTATTTCTATCTAATATAGCCTTTAATCTTCTTTCTATCCAATCTTCAGAATATCCATGATTAAGATAATATTCTATCCCTCTATTAATAGCTTTTTCAGGATCAAATACATCATCTATTCTCTCTTTACCAAGTGACGCCAACCACATTTTAAAAGGTTCTGCTTTAGGCGACGGTACCGATTCTATAAGTCTAAATATTCCCTTTGTATCTAATACATCAGTCATATATTTTTTTCCGTCCTTTTGAGAAGTTAATTTCAGTTGTCCCACATTAAAGGACAACTCGCTTCCTTCTTTATTTAATTTATTTTTTAATGCACTCCAATATTTTCTCGCACGAGGACTTCCTGTTAAAACTTTAATAACATCAACTACACTAAAATAATAATCTTCCCTTTTGCTATCCCATACACTTCTTATTTCAGTACCTTCAAACAATTTGGTTACTGTTTCTAGTTTACTTTCATTCATTTTCAAATCCTCCTTAAATTTACTGTTTTCGGAGTAAAAAAGTTAAATACTGCAAACTAATTTACTAAAAATATTATCCGTGATTATATCCGCCATCTACCCTTATTACTTCGTTTGTTACATAACTTGCATCATCACTTGCTAAAAAGTATATCACTTTAGCTATTTCTTTAGCTTCTGCAAATCTCTTTAAGTAAATGTCCTTTATTTCTTCTTTTATGTAGTCTTGATCTAGGTTTTTATTCATATCAGTGTTAACCCAGCCAGGTGCTACTGCATTTACTCTTACGTAAGGAGCAAAATGCTTAGATAGATTATGAGTAAGAGAAATAAGCGCGGCCTTTGATGCATCATAATCTAAGCCATATTCATAATATGTATCAATCGCGTTGGTAGAAGATACGTTTACAATTACACCACTTTTATGTTCAAGCATGTTTTTTCCAACTTCTCTTGATAAAGTAAATGGGCCAATTAAATTAACATCTAATACTTTTTTAAAATCACTTATCTTTTTATCTTCAAACACACAATCTAAAGCAATCGCAGCATTATTAATAAGTACATCTATCTTTCCATAATAATTAATTACATCACTTACCATTTTTTTTGTGTCTATCTCATTTGATACATCACACTTACATAGCATAACATCAGAATCATATTTTTCTTCTAATTCTTCTTTTAAGGAAAGTGCAGACTTTTCATCACTCACATAATTTATTACAACGTTATATCCTTTTTTTGCAAATTCTATGCTAGTTTCCTTACCTATTCCTCTAGAACCTCCTGTTATAAGCACCGTCTTTTTCAAGTATAACACCTCATCTCAATGATATTATAGAAAAAAAATACACTATTTACAAGGTGTATTTAAAATCTTATATTTACTTTTTTAAAAACTAATGTTAGTATAGATACCAATAAATTGTGGGGTGTTATGATGACTGATATAAATCAAAAATTATTTGATATGATAAAACAAAATAAAAGCCTAGATGAGATATCTAATACTATGAACTTAAGTTATAAACAAATATATTATAGAATGACTCAAATAGAAGCTTTAGGGTATCCAATTAAAAGACAATATAACTCTAATGGAAATATAAAATATCTCTTTGAGAAAACAGATAAATTTAAATTATATAATAACAAAAAAAGACTTAAAACAATTGCAATATCAGATTTACACATAGGAAATATTAAAAGTGACATGGAAGCATTAGATGCCATTTATAATTATTGTATAAAAAATGATATTCACACAATATTAATATGTGGAGATATATTAGATGGTACGTACTCAGCCGGAAAACAAATTATAAATGCTGAAGATCAAATAGAGTACCTATTAAAGAAATACCCGCATGATAAAAAAATAAATAATTTTTATGTTAGCGGTGATCATGACGCCTCAATTTTAAAGGATTTAAAAATTTCATTAGATGATGTATTAATTAGAAAAAGACATGACATCTTTCCAATTAATTATTATTCAAATTCAAACAACATTAATATTAACAATAATATAATAACTCTATCTCATAAATTTCCGGATATTAAACATTTAGACAAAGTAAAACTTCAGCTTATGGGACACGAGCATATTTCCAAATCATTTGTCAACGTAAACAATAGTAGATCTCCTATTATTGTTGTTCCTACTCTATCAAGAATTAATAATATTAGATATGATCAAACAAGTATTCCAAGAGCATTAGAACTTACATTTTATATGAATGATGACTTTAACTTTAATCATATTGAAAAAAAGGATTTGCTCGTTTTAAATAATAAAGTAATAAATACTGGAAGTCTTATTTTAAATTACTCTGATGATTGTGAAAAGAATTTAATTAAGTATGATAATGAAAATGGTTATTCAAAAAAGCTAAAATAGGTTATAAATCATAGCCTATTTTCTTTTTTAATTCTTCTGTTTTTTCTTTAATAACTTTCTTTTTATCATTTATTATATTCGTGCCCACCTCACCAACTAACATCTTCATATAATTATTAAATAAAGTTCTTGTTTCCTTTGAAAAAACATTTAAATTTTTTAAAAGCATGTTTACGGATTTCATCTTATTTTCCTTTATATCATCTGTTGTTTTTATACCAGACTTAATAAAAATGTCAAATACTTCATCAATTATTTGTCTTCGCTCTTCACGAGTTGTTTTTATAAGCCAAACTTTTATTGAAACATCAAGTTCCTTACTCAAACTAGATTCTTCACATCTTAATAAGTGGTCATCTTCTACTATCCAACTCGATATTTCATGCTGCATGATTCCTATTGCATCACTTTTTATTACGTTTAAGTTTTCCTGATTTAATAAAACTCCAACTATACTATAATTAGGTATTATGTTAATAAGTCTATCTTTAATCATATTGTAATCCATCGATTTAAATATGTCATCTGGGATCCCTGGTCCATCAAATGAGTATATTTTCTTTACCTTACCATTTTTAGACGGAAGAAGTCTAAGTGCTGATACCAATGCTAAATTCCCACCTTTAGAATGTCCACACAAATAAATGCTACAATTATTTTTATTTAAAGTATCACTTACGTATTTGCTCGCGATTAGATGTGACTTAGTTGGATATTCATAAGATAGTGCAAAGTCTTCCTTCCAACCTATAAAAGTGTTATCAGTTCCTTCAAAACTTATTACGACATCATTATTTAAAAGTCTTAAAGATAATACACCAACTTGAACATCATCTGTTAATATGTATTTATAGTTAAAAATGGTTATGTCTTTATATCTTTTTTTATCATATATTAAGGATAATAACTTATAGGCTGTCTTTACTGAATCACCTAAATTAGATGCGTCATAATTTTTTAAACTTAATCCTATATCATAGATTAATCCATCCTTAAAGTTTGATAAGTCAAGGTAAGAAAGATGAGAAAATATAAGCATATCAAGCTCGCCAAGTGCTTTTTTATCAAAATCATAATTTCCATATTTATTAACGTAATCAAATATCTTTTCCATAACATTCTCCTGTTAATATTATATAACAAAGAAATTAACTTTAACATATATTTTTAAATTGATTTACATCCTATTTATAATGTATAATAAAATTATATTAGGAGGATAAAAATGAGTGTAAAAGAAAAAAAGAAAAGAAAACTAGATAGTACTAAAATACTTATTTTGGTGCTTGCTTGCGTTATTCTTATATCAGTAGTTTCACTATCTGTCATACTTTTAGTTAAAAGTAGCGAAGAGATAAAAGACGATAACGTAAAATTAAAATTTGAACAGGGTAACAAAAAAGTTAATCTAAATAAAGATTCTTATGTAGAAGCCGGAATCAATTATAATTCAACGTATGAATTTAGCATTAAAAATAATAACAATAAGGAAAAGGATTATGCAGTTGCTTTAACAAATATTAAAGTATCTAAAAAACTAATAGAGAAAAAAGCAGTTCAATACATAATATATTATGATGATTTTAATGTGTCAGCACCTATATACACGTTAAATTCAGATGAAGACTTAATAATCTCATCCGGAAAATTAGGTAAGAATGAAGAAATAAAGATAAAAGTTATACTATCAATAAACGGTGAAAACGGATTGAAAAAAGATGATGTTAAAAATGATTCATTTAACGCAGACTTTGATATGAAAGCGGATAAAAGTTATTTAAAAAATGAATACGTTGGTGAATGGAGTGCTAATAAAACCGTTAAAACACTAGATGGTGATGTCACCTTAAATGATGCAATGAAAAATTATTTATTGCAGTGGAATCAAAACGTAACTGATAAAGACGTAAAAGAATATGCAAATGTTTTAAGATTAAACAATGACGGAACATATCATATTACAACACCTTTTTCTGCACTATATGATGGTACGTATAAAGTAGATGGTGAAAAAATTAATCTTTCTAACATTGATAATAAAGCTGATAGTGTAGATATAGTAAAAGAAAATAACAAGACGTTTTTAAGACTTAAGATTGAGTACTTAAAAGGTAAAGAAGGATATCTATACTTTGAAAAAACGTTAGAAAATAAAAATAATAACGATATTCCAAAAGAATCTGTTACAACAACTACTACAATGCCAATTACAACTACTACTGCTTTACCTAGCAACATAAAAGTTGGCAGTAAAACACTTGAATATGGTACTTACATAGATTATGTTAATAACGAAAAGGCTGAATTAAACAAAGATAAAACATTTACCTATGAAGATGTTAACGGAAATAAATATAGTGGTACTTATTATACTGAATACTCAAGTGATGGATATGGTGGAATGCAGTATTACATAGTTTTAAATTCAACGGTTGGTAAAAAGATTTACTTTGAAGTTATAAATAACAATCATATGTCTGATCAGTGGCATGAACTTATAATTGTTAAAAATTAAAAGACCAATTAAATGGTCTTTTTTAGTTTTCTAAATATAATGATGATCCACTACCTGCTGGAAAAGTAATGGTATTATTACTATCTACGATAAATGATTTATCACCTAATTTAATAGCCTTACTATTACTTCCTCCAAAAGTATTATTAATTATTTCTATTTTGCCTTTAGAATTTGTTATGGCATTAGAGTTACTTGATAAAATCTCATAAGTGTTATCACTTTTAATTTTAATAGTTATTTCATACTTTGAATTAACATCATCCGTGTAATAATAATCAGTACCCTTATACGTTCCGTATTGCAAACTATAACTTCCTACCTGTAATTTATTATTTTTTGTGGTACTTTCTTTAACTTTTGAAGTACTATTTTTCGTAGTAGTACTTGTCGTTTTGCTAGTAGCTATAGAATTAGTTACATTTTTTTCAGGTTTATAATTATTTGCATAACGAATAAATTCTTCTTCAAAATTTGATTTTTCTAATTTGTAGTATGAAACTTCTTTTTTATCTAACACATAGTTATTATCAAAGTTATTATAATCTACGAAACTATAATTTGGCTTGTTTGGATTATACATATAAGAAATATCAGTATACGTAACATAACCATCTTCCTTATGTCTTACATACCAGTTATAATCTTTTCTTTCTTTAGAATAAATATAGCATAAACTTGCATCATTATATGTAAATGATTCTATTGCATAACCATTGCTTATTTGAACAACGTGTATATCATTTTTAGTTTTAACAATTAAACTTGGAATATCTTCCCTACTTAAGTTATTAAGCCACACGTACGCTTCATTACTATTGTTAAATATCTTTTGTTTTAAATACATAACATACTTATCTTTCCAATCTGTTTTCTTATCTTTATTATTAATGGATATAAAAATTAAAGTACCAGTTGTAACAACAACCAAAATACTTATCAATAATTTTAAAAAATTAGATTTAAAAATACTACTCATAACATCATCTCCTACACTACATATTATATAATTAACACTAAACTTAAATCAACTAAAATTAAACTTCATAAAAAAAGTTAAGCCTAAACTTAACTTTCATTTTTAAAAATTAACCTTTACGTTAGCTCTTTTTTCTTCGTCAATCTTAAATAGTTCTTTTCTTTCAAAAGAAAACATTTTAGCAACTACATTAGATGATGCAGATTAAACTAAATTAATGTTAAAATTGCCAATTTCTTATTTCCTCTAAGTCTTCCCCGTATTCTTTAATATAATTATTATGTTCTTCTAGTTTTTTATTCATATCACTAATTATTTTTTCACCCACATCACCTAAATCTAGGTTATTTACAGCATCTATTACCAAGTTAAATCTATCTATCTTATTTTTAACTCTCATATCAAACGCTGTTGTAATAGTTCCTTCTTCATTGTAACCATGAACATGAATGTTATGATTATGCCTAAAGTAAGTTAATTCGTGAATTAACGTTGGATAACCGTGAAATGCAAAAATAATAGGTTTATCTTCAGTAAATAAATAATCGTATGCTACGTCGTTTAACGCGTGTGGATGGTTAGTTGTGGAATCTAACTTCATTAAGTCAACAACGTTTATAAATCTTATTTTTAAATCTGGTAAGTAAGATTTTAGTATCTTTGTTGCTGATATTGCTTCAACTGTTGGAGTATCACCTGCACAAGCCATTATTAAATCTGGATTAGCATCGTTGCTAACAAAATTCCATATACCAATACCATTAGTACAATGTCTTATGGCATCATCCATATTAAGCCACTGATAAGATGGATGTTTTGATGCTATAACAACGTTTACGTAATTCTTACTTTTTAAACAGTGGTCCATGCAAGATAACAAGCAGTTAGAATCCGGCGGCAAATATATTCTAATAACATCTACCTTCTTATTTGCAATATGATCCATAAAGCCTGGATCTTGGTGAGTAAAACCATTATGGTCTTGTTGCCATACGTTTGATGCTAACAGGAAGTTAAGTGATGAAATAGGCTTTCTCCAAGAAATTTCATTGCATACTTTAAGCCATTTAGCATGTTGTGCTGCCATTGAATCAACTATTCTTATAAACGCTTCGTAGCTAGCAAAAAATCCGTGTCTACCAGTTAAAAGATAACCTTCTAGCATTCCCTCACACATATGTTCTGAAAGCATTGAGTCCATTACCCTACCATCTTTAGATAAATATTCATCATTTTCTTTTATGTCTAATTGCCAGTCTCTATTAGTTACATCAAACACATCATATAACCTGTTTGACATGGTTTCATCTGGCCCAAAGATTCTAAAGTTTTTATTTTCCTTATTAAGAGAAAATATATCTTTTATAAATGAACTTAACACAAGCATATCTTGCTTTTTAACACCACCAGGATAAGGAATATCAACTTTATAATTTCTAAAGTCAGGCATAATTAAATCTTTTCTTAAGTATCCTCCATTAGTATATAAACTTGATCCCATACGTTTATCGCCCTTTGGACAAACACTTTCATACTCTTTTTTTAGTCTTCCATTAGAATCAAACAATTCTTCTGGTTTATAACTTCTAAGCCAATCTTCAAGTATTTTAATATGTTCTTTTTTGTCCATAGAAACAGGAACTTGGTGTGCTCTAAAAGAACCCTCTATATTTTTACCATCAACTTCTTTTGGACCCGTCCAACCTTTAGGTGTTCTTAAGATAATCATTGGCCACCTTGGTTTTTCATCATCATTTGATTTCTTAATCTCTTTAATGTCATTAATTACCGCATCCATCGTTGATGCCATTTTTTTATGCATTAAAATTTCGCCAGAGCCTTCTACTAAATAAGCTTTATATCCACATCCATAAAAGAAACTAGCAAGTTCTTCATTACTCATTCTAGAGAAAATAGTTGGATTACTTATTTTATAACCATTTAAATGAAGGATAGGAAGTACTGCACCATCAGTTTTCTTATTTAAGAATTTTATTCCGTGCCAACTTGTTGCAAGTGGACCTGTTTCTGCTTCCCCATCTCCTACTATGCACGCTGCAATTAAATTTGGATTATCAAAAACCGCTCCAAAAGCATGACTAAGTGAGTAACCCAATTCTCCTCCTTCATGAATTGAACCCGGAGTTTCTGGTGCAACATGACTTGGAACACCACCTGGAAATGAAAATTGTTTAAATAACTTTTGTAAACCTGCTTCATCCTGAGTAATATTAGGATACTTTTCGGTATAACTACCTTCTAAATATGTATTAGCAATCATAAAGTTACCACCATGACCTGGGCCTGATATATAAATCATATCTAAATCATATTTATTAATTACCCTGTCTAGATGAGTATAAATAAAGTTTTGTCCTGGAACAGTTCCCCAGTGACCTACTATTTTCTTTTTAATGTCTGAAGCTTCTAGCGGTCTTTTTAAAAGTGGATTATCAAGTAAATAAAGTTGACAAGCCGATATATAATTAGCCGCTCTAAAATAACCATCTAATCTTTCTAGTTCTGTCATAACCCAACCTCTTTTCCTATTCTATAATGATTATATCATAACAAAAGAAAAAATAAGATACTAAAAGCATCTTATTTATATATATTTTTTTATTACTTTATCAAAGTCTTCTTCAAGATTTTGTTTTCTTATGTAATTACTAAATCCATCCTCAACGTAATGATCCTTTATTGATTCTTTGTTCTTGTTTAACATTATAACGGTTGGAACATTAAATCCCTCTCTTACTTCTTGAAGTTTTCCAAGCGTACCAAAACCACTTAAAGGCCTCATATCATCTTCTAAAAGAATCAAGTCAAAACTTTCACCATCTTTTACTCTTTCTATAATATCACTACTATGCATCGTAGTTAAAAGTTCTATGTCATACTTGCTAGCTAAAGTATTTATATCTTTTAAAGTTTGCAATTTATCACTTACAACCATTACCTTTTTCTTATTAAAGATGTACTCGCTATAATAATCTTTACTAACTTTTATTTTTTGGTCTAAAATTATAGTAAACGTACTTCCCTTTTCCTTTTCACTTCTAACGTTTATAAAACCACCTAATTTTCTAATTATTTTAAAAGCAAGTTTTAAATCCACATCCAAACTATTAAGTTTTAAAAGGTCAGTATCTTCTAAATCAGTATTAGTTTTTAAAAGTTCATTTAATTTATCAACGCTCATTCCACATCCGGAATCTTCTATCTCAATAATTAAACGGCATACATCATACTTAACTATTTCATTAGCACTTACCTTTATGTAGCCTTCCTTAGTATACTTAGATGCATTAATTAAAATGCTCATTATTACCTGTTTTAGCTTAACGCTATCACCATATAACTCATCTGGTATGTTCTTACTTATTTCCGTCTCTATTGTAACGTTCTTATTAACATCTTTTTCTATTTTCTTTATACATTCGTTTAAAACCGAAATAGCATTATAAGTTTCGTTTGAAACAACTAACTTACTAGATGATATATTTGAAATATCTAATACGTTATTAATGATGTTTTTAAGACCTCTAGCGTTATTTTCTATAACTTTAATACCTGTTTTCATATCTTCCTTATTTTTATCATCTAAAAGTATTTTGCTTACTTCTAAGATATTATCAATAGGTTTTTTAGTATCTTGCGTCATACTAAATAAAAAGTTAGATTTTTCTTCACTCATACTTTCTAATAATTTTTTATTTCTGTTAAGCTCATATATCATTTTCAAATCTGGATTTTCTATTGTAAATATCATAATCAAATCAATATATGATAGCATAGCTGGAATTATCAACAATCCAGGAGTTACACTCCTTACTATAAAAATGATAAAAACCAATATAATTAACGCTAATAAAGGTAAAAATTTCTTATTTCTAATTCTCTTCAAATTACAAATAACACAAATTAATATCATAACAAAATAAAATGCACAAGCTCCATACAAAATATTAACAGATTCACCCGATGCAAACATAATGTCATTTTTAGTATGGATGTGAAGTGGCATAACAATTATGAAAGCAAATACAACTATATTAGATATAAAAGTTATTAACGGCATATTACTTTTCTTTTTCTTGCCAGTTCTAAAAGTAATTTCATAAAAATAAAGAAAGAAAAATCTTGCCCAAAAAACATATTGTAAAAAATCAAGCCTATTTAAAATATATAATGATTTACTAGATGGGTTAACATATGCAATGTATATTATTGCAACCATTAATATAGAATCAAAAAAACTCGTTAATAGTAAACCTGAAAACCATTTTGTTTCATCATTTTTAATTCTTTTTTTACTAAAAAATACTGTAACAAGTAAACTTGCTATGAAAAAACCACACACTGGAAAATATAAATTTGTCATATAAGCCTCCTACTTTACGAAATAATTATAACACAATAAAAAAATAGTAACAACTTAATTACTATCTTTTATATCCTGTTATATTAGGATTAAATAAAAACATTGTCTTATCATTTATCTTTATATTGTTTAAATGTTCAAAAACTTCATCTGGTGAATCTTCATCTCTATAAATACATTTTGCCTCGAATTCTTTATCTAAACCCGGACACTCATTCCAGTTTTTTTCAACATTATCGTAAAACTCTTTTTTTGCGTTTTCTTTTACATTACATAACTCATTTCTAAGATTAATTAATCTTTTCATCTTTGAAGCTGGAAGTTTATCCCAATTATCTGCTAAAAGCTCTATTTCTTTTAAAATCTTTCTTTCTGGATAAAAATCAGTCTTTTCTTCTAAAAGTTCCCGCATCATGGTTGCCATAATATCTCTTAGTTCATCAGCTTGTAATCTTGAATCTTTATTTTTATCAACCTTTATAGGATCACCTATTTTGCAATAACATTTATCACCAACATATATAAATACCAATGGAATAATATCAGTACCCGTTACTTTTGATGCTTCTATAATTCCAGTATATAATTTATTCATTAGTTTTTCTTCTTTAACATTCCACGATGCCTCCGCAAAAACAAGTGTACATAACTTATTTTTTTGAGCCGAAATAAGTTTTAAAAGAGAATTTTTTCTACTTTTTTTATCATCTCTTTTTATAAATACCGGACCATTTAATAAAAATCCTATCTTTTGAATTAATGTTAATCCTTCTTTTGCTATCATAACATAAAAATGCTCTTTAACCGCCTTTGCAGCTACTGGAATATCATGTGAATTAGTATGATTTGCGCAAAAACTAACCGGAATATTTTTATCAAAATAATTTTTCTTTATTTCATCTAGTTTTTCTGGATTCACTAAAATAGGAGTTTTATCCTCAACTAAATTCATAAGTTTCAAGTATAATGGATGAAATTTTTTTCTAACTTTAGCACCATTTTTATTTATTTCACTTTTCATAAAAAATCACCTTATTTATATATTTTTACTACTTAATACTACATCGACTACATATTCTAGCATAGTTTTTATCAAATTACAACAAAAAAAGATGCTACCTCTAGCACCTTCATGTTATTATTTAATTTCGATGTATTTTTTATCAGCTGCTTCATCCTTTTTAGGAACGGTAATTTTTAGTACTCCGTTAGTAAATTCTGCATCAACTTTATCAGAATCCAAATCGTGTAAGTAGAAAGATCTTTGATACTTACCATAACTTCTTTCACGATGAATGTAGTTTCTGTCCTTATCTTCATCATTTACTTCATCAGATTTCTCAGCAGTTATAGTTAAATAATCCTTCTTAGCTTCGATTTTTATTTCATCCTTATTAAATCCAGGAACGTCCATTTCAATATTGTAAGCACCATCCTTTTCATAAATATCGCACTTCATATTATCTTCCTTTGTACTTGGCATAAAGTCTTCAAAAATATCACCGAAATAATTTCTTGGGATTAAACTCATATATCTCATCTTCCTTTCTAATTATGTTATACCACTATTTTTAGCACTTGTCAATAGTGAGTGCTAAAAATATTTATACATTTTATTTTATGTAAAATAAAGCGTAAATATACAAAAAAACGAAGATTAATTTTTATCTTCGCTTTCATATAAACTCTTATATGTTTCGCTTGTTTTTAAAAGACTTTCATGCGTTCCAGAACAACTCACCTTTCCTTTATCAACCACGTATATAACATCAGAATCTATTATCGTTGATAGTCTGTGTGCAATTATTATTATCGTATGATCTTTTACTAAAGAATCTATAACTTTCTTTATGTAGCCTTGTGATTCATTATCTAGTGCACTTGTTGCTTCATCAAACAAGATTACTTTACTTTCCTTAGCAAGTGCTCTTGCGATTGAAAGTCTTTGTTTTTGACCACCTGATAAGTTAACACCGCCTTCTCCTAACTTAGTATCATATTTATTAGGAAGACTTTCAATATAATCATCTAAGTATGCCATCTTACAATATTTTCTTATTTCCTTTAACGTAATATCATGCTTAACGATTGTAAAATTTTCTCTAATAGTTCTATTAAATAAAAATGGTTCTTGTCTTATTATAGATATGTTTCTTCTTAAAGACTCCTCACTTAAATCTTTTAAATTAACATCATCTAAGTATATATTTCCACTTGTTGCATCAAATATTCTGGTTATTAAATTAAATAGGGTTGACTTACCTTGTCCAGATTTACCTACTACCGCTATCTTCTTATTAGGAGCAAACGAAACAGAAAAATTCTTTAAAGTAACCTCTTCATTAGGATAACTAAAAGATACATTATCAAACTTTATCTCACCCTTCACATTTTTTAAAGATAAAGTGCCAAATTTATCATCTTCGTATAACGTGTTATCTATTATCTCATTTATTCTTCTAAGTGATACAAATAATCTTTGATACATTCTATTCATATTGGTTAAATTATCAATTAGCCAAGTAAATTTGTAAACATACCAAGTCATTGCCATAAAAAATCCAAGTGATGTTTTACCTAGGTAAATACCGATAACACATGTTGCAAATACAAGTGATTCTAAAAATATTTTTATTGCCCACATAATAATTGAATAAGTTCTGTGCAAATCTATATCTTCAGTATCTCTCTTATAAATCAACTCTCTTAAAGATGATATTTCACTTATTAAATTTTTCTTTATACCTAAAGTTTTAATCTCTCTAATACCTCTTATAGATTCCGCTGAAAGTGCAGTATAATCATCTTTTTTAGCCTTTAATTCCTGATTTATTTTTTTAATCTTAGGATTAAATATTTTTGTTATTGCAAAAATAACTATCAGAAATATAACTATTTCCATTCCAACAACAAATGAATTAAAGAATATATAAATCAATATAAGTATACACCCAAATGCATTTATAAGCGTTTGAATAATACTATTAAACGTATTTGATAAAGTTTCTGTATCAGATGTTATACGATTTATTAACTCACCACTTGTTTTTTCCTCAAAAGCATAAGCTGGCAAGTTAAGAGATTTTTTATAAACCATGATACTTAATTTTTTAGAAAGTTTAGCTTCTATCTTGCTTGAAATCATAACACCTATATTACTTAAAAAGTTATTAAATAATATGTCTATAATAAAATATATAAGCAAGAAAATAAGTGATGTTTTTAGGTTTTTAGCTACTATTTCTTCCGTTACCTTACCTTGCAACCATCCGTTTGTTATTGAAAGCATAGAGCTTAAAAACACACAAATAAATGCAAATATCAGTTTTCCTTTATCTTCTTTTATAAGTTTATATATATTTTTAAATTCTTTTATACTTTTTTTCTTATCTTTATTTTCCATCATTAAAATCGCCTTCCTTTTTTAGTCAAGAAAAAATCTTGCCTTATTTTTCTAAGCAAGATTAAACAAACACTCATATCTATAAAAAGGTTACATAAATAGTGTGTGATTAACCCTGCATATTATAAATTTGTTAGTAAGTCTTATTTTCATATTAATCACACACCTTTCTTTATTTACTGAATTTAAGTTAACATATTTAAATATTTAAGTCAATTACTTTCGTTTTTTTATTAAAATAAAACACATTTTGTTTATGTCAACAATTCCAGGTGTTTGTCTTATATTTAAACGCTTTACTTATAATTTGTTAAATTATATAATAAAATTAGGAAGTGATAATTATGAATGATATAGAAAAAATAATAGAAATAATTAAAGAATCTAAAAAAACGGTATTTTTTGGTGGTGCCGGAGTATCAACAGAAAGTGGAATTAAGGACTTTAGAAGTAAGGATGGAATATATAGTGAACAATATGCATTTCCTCCAGAAGAAATCTTATCCCATCATTTCTTTTATACTAATCCCAAATATTTTTACAAGTTTTATAGAGAAAAACTAAACCCAACAGGATATAAGCCAAACGTAGTTCATAAAACACTTGCACTTATGGAAGAAAAGGGATTACTTTCTTCTATAATAACTCAAAATATAGATGGTTTGCATGAGATGGCACACTCTAAAAACGTTTTAAATCTTCACGGGACAGTTTACTCAAATACATGCACAAAGTGTCATAAAAAATATGATTTAAAATACGTTTTAGAAAGCAAAGAAATTCCATTATGTAGTTGTGGTGGTATAATCAAACCTGATGTTGTTTTGTATGAAGAACCACTTGATTATGAAACATTAGATAAGGCGATAAAAGAAATAAAATCAGCTGACACGTTGATAATTGGAGGAACCAGTCTTTTGGTATATCCGGCAGCCTCTTTAATTAATTATTTTAATGGAAAACATATCATCTTAATTAACAAAGAAGAAACAAAAAGTGATTATAAAGCAGATATAGTAATCCATGATAAATTAGGTAACGTATTTAAAAAAATAAAAGATGCTATAACTAGTTTGTAGCATCTTTTTCGTTTAATAATTTTCTTTTCTTTCTTTATAACTCGTTATTTTATTTCCAATAACATAAATTATTATTAATAAAGCACATATAGCTAAACATCCGTATCCCATATTAGTTAAAGCATTTACGTTTATACTAGATGCTTTTCCTATTACTTTTTCAGTTATACTATAAGATAAATCATCCGTTATTAAAGGAGTTAAAAGAGCAAGAACTATGCCTGATAATAGGAAGCTTACACCAAGGTTAAGCATCCATCTGTAATAAGTTCTTTTTAAAACTGCAATTAAGATGGTTGCAATTAAGATAATACTTATGATAATCCATCTAAATAAAGGTTTAGTCATTCTATCATACATTTTAACTAGTTCTATTTCTTTAGTACTTAAGTTTTTCTTAACACTATTTCTAACGTTTTTATATATCTTATCTAATTTTCCACCATCAGATAACTCACTTGCAATTTTCTCTTTCTTAGACTCTGAAACTTCTATACCATTTCTTGTTAATATACCCTCATTTTCATTTATTAAGTTTAATATTTCTTCTTTTGTCTTAGGAACGTCTACATCATCACCATTAATAACCGATTCTATTATGTTATCAAAATACTTATCTGTTATATTATATACCTCACTACTAGTTTGAATGGAGTCTCCTACCTTGCTTAGGGTATCATAATCTATATCTGCATATTCCTTTTTTATTTCACTTGTAACCTTTTCTTTTATTTCAGATGATACAACTTCTTTAGATAAAGTATCAACTATTATATCTTTAATACAAAAACTAGCTGATAATAAACATATTAAAGCCGTAATTATAAGTGTTAATAATGCTATAAATATCTTTTTCATGAATATTTTCCTTTCTATAAAAATATTATAACATATTACGTAAAATATATAGCAATTCTATTTTATAAATAGTATAATATAGGTGAAAGGTAAAGTAGTAGTATGGAAATTTTAAAACAAGCGTTAACTGACTTTTTAGAAAAGAAGTCTAACATTGATTTAAAAGAAATAAAAAGGGAATTAAAAATAAATAGTAACGAAGAAGAGTTACTATTAGAAAGGTGTTTAAAAACTCTAGAATACGATGGAATAATATTTCAAGATGATAAAGGAAGATACTTTCTTTTAAGCAAATCTCCATCTTTAATTCAGGGAAAGGTTCACTTTTTAACAAGCGGGGATGCCGTTATAACATCAAGTGATAATACCGAGATTTTTATAAGCAAAGATAATGCAAAAGGTTTACTAGAAAAAGATATAGTTTTAGTAAACAATTTAAGAATGGATAAGAAAAATAATATTTATGGTATTTTATATAAAATAGTTAAAAGGAATTTGGAACAAATTTCTTGTGAGGTTGTTTTTGAAAATGGCAAAAATACCATTATTCCATATAATTCCAAATGTAAATCAGAAATAAGGGTTGATCAAAAAACACTTGATAAATATGGTGTTGGCGAAATATTACTTATTGGTCTAGATGAAAAAGGATTATATGACGGTTATTTAATTAAAAGACTAGGTCACAAAGATGAACCTGACATAGATGAAAAGACAATCGCCTATGACCATGGTTTTGAAACTGATTATTCAAATAAATATTTAAAAGAATTAGAACAAATACCAACTAAAGTAGATAGTGAAAAAGAAGTTAAAAAAAGACGTGATTTAAGAGATAAAAACTTATTTACAATAGATGGTAAAGATACTAAGGACATAGATGATTCTGTTGGAATAGAAGTTCTTCCTAATGGAAATTATAAGTTATACGTTTCAATCGCGGACGTATCTCATTATGTTAAGGATAATACCGCAATATGTAATGAAGCGTTTAGAAGAGCAACTAGCGTATATATGAATGATACTTGTATTCCTATGTTTCACCCTAAAATATCTAATGGAATATGTTCCTTACATCCTGGTGTTGATAGGCTTACTAAGACTTGTGAGTTAATAATTTCTCCAGAAGGAGAAGTACTAAGCTATGATATATATAAAAGTATAATTCATTCTAGGAAAAAGATGACTTATGAAGATGTTAATAAAATCCTAATAGATGGCAAAGATGTTTGTGGTTATGAAGATTTTAAAGATGATTTATTAATAATGAATGAGCTATCTTTAAAGCTAAATGCCCAAAAGGAAAAACGCGGATACCTAAACTTTGGAAGAGAAGAAATTAAAGCTAAGGGAAGTGGCCACAACATAGAATTTGAAAAAAGAGTTCAAAAAGATGCTGAAAAACTAATTGAAAACTTTATGTTACTTGCAAACGAAGCGGTTGCAGAATATATGACGTATAGAGGTCTTCCAGCAATTTATAGAGTGCATGAAAGTCCAGATGAAGACAAGATATTAAACTTTGTTGAAATGCTTAATAACATGGGATTTCATTTTAAAACTTGCAAGAACGTAACAAGTAAAAAGTATATGCAAAATTTAGTTGATGAGCTAATGAATAGAGATGATTTAGATAAAGGTATATATTCGGAATTACTTTTAATAAGCACAATGAAAAGAGCCAAGTATTCTAATTATAATCTAGGACACTATGGACTTGCGCTTAAAAACTATACCCACTTTACATCTCCAATTAGAAGATATGCTGATTTACAAATTCATAAACTATTAGACTTATATCTAAGCCTTCCTAATATAGATTATAATGAATTAGATAAATACCTTGGCGAAGTAGCTAGTCAGTGTACCAAAATGAGCTTAGAAGCCGATAAAGCAGAAAGAGAAGCTAAAAAGATGCGTATGGCAGAATATATGGAGCATCATATTGGTGAAGAATTTGATGGTGTTGTAACTTCTATAGGTGCAAGAAATTTAAGTGTTAGAACAAGTGATGGTATAACCGGTGTAATAAACTATTCAAATTTATTTGATGACAACTACGTGTATTATTATGAGGAAAATAAGATAGTAGGTAAAAATACAGGTAACTCTTACACATTAGGTTCTCCTATTACGTTTACCGTTATGGATGCCTCAAAGAAAAACAGAACCATAAACTTTATGACTGGTAAGAAAAAAGATTTAAAAGAAAGTAAAGTTTACAAAAGAAAAAGAAAACATACAAATTAATGTATGTAATTTCTTTTCTTTTTATTTGCGTTAATAATTGCCATGATAACAGATGCAAATAACATACCGGAAACTATTCCAAGTATTACTTCTACAGTTATTATTCCTTGATTTAGTGCTTCTTTACTGTTATTTAATACAAGGTTCTGCATCATATAAAACAAACTACTTCCTGGAACTGATGGAATTAATCCAGTTAGTACAAATATCGTTGTTGGACACTTTAAAAACAGTGCTAAAAATTCTGAATATAAAGAAGTTGTAACAGCACACAATGCTGATGATAAAAATATATTATTGGTAAGTTTAAAAGTAATATAGTAAGCTAAATAATTTAAGAATCCACCTATCATAACAGGAAGTAATTTATTTTTATTAACGTTAAATATAATTCCAAATCCAAGTGTACCTATCATTGCCCATAATAACTTTATCATAACGTGCCTCCTAACATAAGAAGAGATAAACCAACGCCTGCCGCAATGGTAAGTGCTAAAAATATACCTTCAGTAAACCTTCCAAGACCAGAGAGTGTATCTCCTTTAAATATATCATCAATTGATATAAACATAGATAGCCCAGGGATTAAAAGCATAATATCACCTATTATTATCTTATCAAAGTTGCTTCCTAAATTAATTTTGGTAAGTAAAATAGATGTGATTCCAATTACGAAACTACTTAGAAAGTTTATTATCAAATTATTGATTTTGTTTTTGCTCGCATACAAATTAAGAAAGAATATAACGATTGCAATAAAACCACTTGCTAAAGAATCTTTTAAATTACCACCAAAAAACAAAGTAAATGATGCTGCCGCAAGTATTTGGCCTAAAATAATAAGCTTGTTATTTTTTCTTTTTTTACATTCATCTATTTTTGACAAAACGATTTTTCTGGGAACGTTTTTCTTACATATACTTCTTGATAGATCATTTAATCTTTCTAATTGGCCTAAATCATTTTCGTGATAAGAAATTCTTCTTGATTCTGTAACAGAATCATTATCATCTCTTAAGGTTGCAACAATCAAAGAATTCATCGCAAAAACTTCCCTATATTTAACACCATAACTTTCACATATAATGGTTATTGTTTTTTCTACACGTGATACTTCTGCTCCACATTTTAGCATTCTTTCACCAACGTCTAAAGATATGCTTAATATTTCTTTTAAACTAAATTTTTTCATAAAGCCTCCATAGAAACAAAAAAAGGACACAGTGGGTAAGATCCATGTCCTTTAAGCAATAAGGGAAGCTCTTATTGAGTACTTCCACTAATAAGATACTATATTTTGAACAATAAATCAAGCTTTTTTTCGACTTTTTTCGATTTTTTGCACATTTTTTTATTTTTCACAAACATAATCAGCTTTTTGTAATATTTTTATAATATTTTTATCATTATATCTTCTAGATAAGTCAAGTGTAGCATAATTACCTTCTCTATCCTCACTTAATAAGTTAATGCTTATTCCATCACTCGTGTTATCTATGAATAAATTATCTAGTATGTATTTTTTCTTATCAGTATATTTTAACTTTAACACTAATTTTTTGTTTTTCTTTGATATTTCATAAGTAATACCATCTTTTTTGTAGCTTTCTTCTAAAGATGTTTTAATAGCATCTAAATAATTATCTCTGTTATCACCTTTTAAACTAATTGTTTTAGTAACTTCTATGTTTTCTATTTTATCTTTCTTCTTACTTATAGTAACGTGACTATTTATGGTAACGCCATTTTTACCTTCCTCTTTTTTACAAGTAACATATGTATTTTCAAAACTAAAAGTTATAACAGAAATAACTGCTGCAACAACTATAAGTACTATTCCTATTATAAGATACATCTTACTATTATCTTTTTTCATTTTTACTTTAACATTTTGTTTTTTATTATTACTTTTTTTCTTCTTGCTTTTAGAATTATCATTTTTAACTTTAGCCATTTTTTCACCTCTTTTTAAAGTATATCAGTTAAATGTAATTTGTCAAATTAATGCTTAATAAGACTTTCACCAGTCATTTCGGTAGGCTTCGAAAGCCCTAATAATTCTAACATAGTAGGTGCTATATCCGCTAGTTTTCCGTTTTTTAATGTTATATCTTTTTTTGTTACTATAAATGGAACAGGCATAGTTGTATGTGATGTTACAGGAACATGGTTTATATCCCACATTGTATCACAGTTTCCGTGATCTGCTGTAACTATTAAAGTACCATCTAGTTTTAATAGTTTATCATATAATCTCTTTAAGCATCCATCTAAAAATTCAACAGCTACTTTAGCGGCATCATAAACTCCAGTATGTCCTACCATATCACCATTTGCATAATTTAATATCACAACGTCATAATAATCCTTATCTAACTCTTCTAACAATTTATCAGTAACTTCTTTAGCACTCATCTCCGGTTTTAAATCATAAGTTGCAACTTTAGGTGATGGTATTAATATTTTTTTCATACCATCAAAGTTTTCCTCTAAACCACCATCATAAAAGTAAGTAACGTGTGCATACTTTTCAGTTTCTGCAATTCTTAACTGATTTAACTTGTTTTCCGATAAATATCTTCCCATAGTTTCGGATAAATCTACATGATTAAAAGCATGAGGACAAAGTACGGTATTTACAACCGGCATCATGGTAACGACTGATAAATCACTAACCTTTTTAGTTTCCATAGGACTATTTTTAGGATTAGTTAATGCAGTAAATAACTGTCTTAATCTATCCGGTCTAAAGTTAAATGTTATTACCCCATCACCATCTTCTAAAATGCCATCATTTATAACGCAAGGTTCTACGAATTCATCGGTTATACCATTTTTATAGCTTTCATCTATTGCAATTTCTGCGGTATCATATTTATTTCCAGAACCATATGCTATCGCATCATATGCCTTTTTTAATCTATCATAGTTATTATCACGGTCCATCGCATAATATCTTCCGGATAAAGTTACTATTTTTCCAACATTAGTTTCCTTTATTTTATTATTTAACATACAGATGAATTTTTTAGCACTTTTAGGTTCAACATCCCTTCCGTCCAAAAACAAATGATAACATACGCTTTTTACTTTGAAGTCCTTTATCATGTCTATTAATGCCATCAAATGGTTAATGTGTGAGTGCACTCCTCCCGATGATAAAAGTCCCATGATGTGTAACTTTGAGTTATTTTTATTAACGTGATTTATAACGTTTATAATTTTTTCGTTTGAGTAAAATGTCTTATCGTTAATTGCACGGTTAATAATTTCAAGAGGTTGGTAAACTATTCTACCCGCTCCTATATTCATATGACCAACTTCACTATTGCCCATTTGGCCTGCTGGCAAGCCAACTTGTTTTCCACTAGCTTCCAAAAGACTATGAGGAAAATTATTCCATAAATAATCAAATGTTGGTTTATTAGCATTTTTAAATGCATTACCATCACTTTCTTCTCTTATTCCGCATCCATCTAAAATGCATAATACTAAAGGTTTTTTCAACTATATCATCTCCTATAGTTATTATAGCATAAAAAAACTTCTTATATAAAGAAGTTAAAATAAAGAGCATACCAATTCCATTATAAAACCTGATAAAGCACCAATTAAATAAACGGTTAATAATATTTTAAGGTTCTCTTTTTTATTTTCATTTACCCTAAATAGTAAAAGTAATGCAACTCCGCTTGACGTAAGAAGTCCAGCTAAGCAAGAAGCAAAAGAAATAACACCTTCCAAATAAAGTTTAGTTAACATAACACTTGATGCACAATTCGGTATAAGCCCAATAAGGCTAGATACAAACGAGCTAAATAAATTATCTTTTAAAAATAGTTTGCTTATTTTATCATAACCTAGGTAATGAAATCCTAAGTTTAAAATAAATGTTATAACAAGCAAAAATAACGTTATACTTATGGTGTGTTTTAAGGCTGACTTTATTATACTATGTGAACAATTACAATGGTGTTCATCACAAAAATCTTTGATTTTATCTTTTTTATTAGCCTCTTTTTTCCTTAAGATAAAGTCTATTAATACGCCGCATGACATACCAATTATTATCTTAATAATTAAAAACTTAATTATTATAAGTACGCCAGCCTTTTCCGATATTAAAATAGGAAGCATCTCATCAGACGTTGATAAGTAAATAGAAATAAGCGTTCCAACACTTATTATTCTAGTAGCATAAAGATTGGTTGCCATAACAGAAAAACCGCACTGTGGGATAGCACCTAAAAAACTTCCTACAACAGGTCCATATTTTCCTGCTTTAGATATCTTTTCTTTACTCTTCTTACTAAATTTGTGCTCTATATACTCCATTATTAAAAAGGTAACAAATAAAAATGGTAATAATTTAATTGTATCTAATAAAGTATCTAATATAATATCTTTCATAGAATAATCATCCCTTTTTTAAAAATCGCAACTAGATAATATCACAATTTACTTTTTATATCAAGAAAAAGACATAAACCAATCAATTTATGCCTATAATGTTTCATCTTGCTTAGTGATTTCTTTTTGATTTGTATACTCATTATTATCCTCTATTTTTGATAATAGTATTCCGAATTCACTTAGTTTTTCCTTTGAGTCAAAAATAATTGTATCATTTGATATCAACCAATGACTTTTATTATCAGATAAATAATTTAACGTATCACTAATTAAACTAACAAGCTCTTTTAATTCATCAACATTTTTTCTAAAGCTTTTTTCTGAGCCGAAGTAGTCAAATGATAAAGTAAGCTCATTATATAAGTCTTTATAATATGAATCTAATTTATATTTTTTAAAATATTTATTTCTATTTTTATCTGATAATTGTTCACTAACCTCATTTACTACTTCATCTAAGTTGTTATTTATATCATTAATATAATTTTTTGAAATATTAAAATCTTTTCCATCAAACATAAAATTATTTATTGATACAAGATTACTTATCATTTCTACATTGACTATATTATTATATTTTTTAACTAAGTCATAAGAATCCAAATAATACCTTTTAACAGCTTTTTCTAATGATAAGTTTTCTCCTGTTGTAACATAAGTTTTTAGTTTTTTATTAATTAATTTGTCATCAGGATTATCACTATTTATAAGTTCATTTATGTTAGAAATATCATCTCTTAACTTATCCTCTTCTTTTAAGTCCTTTACTACCATAACACCTATTAAAAACATAATTATAAATATTATCATCAAAATTATTAAAAATATCTTTTTACCTTTTTTCATACACTACTCCCTCTACAATCTATTATTAATATAACATCTTATATAAAAAAAGTAAAACACATTCTAAAGCAAACATAATAAGTAATATTTTTCATAGTTCATATTATACTTTGAAAGGAGATAAAAATGAATAATGGATGTTATGAAGGCAATATCTTAAATAATGCCTTGTTAGAAATGAAAAAAGATAAATGTTGTTGTCCAAGATATATTCCAGGTCCAACAGGACCAACAGGACCTTCTGGAGGGCCTACTGGGCCTACTGGTGCAACAGGTCCAACCGGACCTACTGGACCTATCGGGTTAAAGGGTGATGATGGTGAAGTTGGCGCAACAGGACCTACTGGTCCGACTGGGCCTACTGGAGCAACTGGACTTACCGGAGCAACAGGGCCTACTGGACCTACTGGGCCTACCGGGCCAACAGGACCTAGAGGAGAATCTGATACACTAACAGTTGGAGACGTAACAACACTAAATGCCGGTGAAAACGCAGTAGTAGAAATAGAGGGTGTTTCTCCTAATTACACCATTAACTTTAAAATACCAAAAGGAGATAATGGAACAGCTAATCTAGAAGCCTTTGCAAGTAAGTATGACACAACAGAAAACAACATTGATTTAACAGCAAACACACAAAGTGTAGTACCACTATCAACAACCGGAATATTAAACAACATAACAGGTGATAAAGCAGATACATTAACAATAACTATGGATGGTACTTATAAAATAGATTATCTATTCCAAGGATCATCAGATAACGCTGCAACATTAACACTTGACGTAACAAAAAACGCAGCACAACTAGCAGGTTCTACAATCACAAAGGACATAACTCCTAACAGTGATGAATCGCTTCAAGGAAGTGTTATAGTGCCTCTTCAAAACGGTGATGAAATAGCTCTTGCGCTTGAAGCTAGTACAGATATTACACTTACTCCAACAAGTGGAACAAGCACATACTTAAACATAACAAAACTAGCATAATTAAAAAGGCTTTTAAGAAGCCTTTTTTACGTGTTTATAACAACAATCATCATGCGAGTTTATAATTCCAATAGCTTGCAAGTAAGAATAAATAATTGTACTTCCCACAAATTTCATTTTACGCATCTTTAAATCATTTGAGATAGCATCTGATAATTTAGATGTTGTTTTATCATTTTCATATATAACTTCATCATTAGTAAACTTTTTTAAATAGTTATGAAATGATCCAAATTCTTTTTTTATATCATTAAATATTTTAGCATTATTTATACTAGCCTTTATTTTTAGTTTATTTCTAATTATGTTTTTATTGTTCATAAGTTCATCAATTTTATGTTGATCATATAAAGAAACCTTATTAACGTCAAAATTATCATATGCCTCTTTAAAATACTTTCTTTTATTTAATACACACTCCCAGGATAATCCAGCCTGAAATGATTCTAATATAAGCATTTCAAGCAAATATGCATCATCAAGGTTTAAAACTCCCCACTCTCTATCGTGATAGTTAACGTAAGTTATATTATCTAAATTACACCACATGCATCTTTTCATAATTTATTACCTTTCTTTGGAATAAAGAAATTTTCCATATCATTATTTTCTATTTTTAGAAGTCCTATCTTGTTTTTAAGTCCGCCTCCAAAGCCAGTTAAATTGCCATTTTTTCCTACAACTCTATGACAAGGAATTATTATACAAATTGGATTTTTACCTACTGCTACTCCAACTGCTTGATCAGACATTTTTTTAATGCCTTTTATTTTTGCTACTTCTTTTGCAATATCATTATAAGTTACGGTTTTTCCATATGGTATTTTGATTAATATATCCGTTATTATTTTTCTAAAACAAGATAAATTTTCTATCTTATACTTAGGAGTAAAACAAGGCTCTTTACCACTAAAATAAATATCAAGCCACTTTTTTGTTTCATCAAATATTTTTAAGTCTTTTTCCTCATAATTATGGTTAAGTTTTTCATCGTCGTAAGAGCCCTCAAACCATAATCCCGTTAAATAAGTTCCATCACTGCTTAATAATATATCTGAAAAATCATCATTAGTTTTATACCTTTTAATGTATGTCATGCTTAATCACCACGTTTAATTCTTTTCAAATCAAGTATATTATAACACTTAAAATTTTAAAAAAGCAAACCATTATATGATATGAACCCCGTTTCTTGGACATAAGAGAAACGAGGTTCATATCATATTTTGATCTGCTTGATAAATTATATTTTTATGGTATTAAATTTTAACAACTGGTTTAATCATATCTGGATTTTTTAATGACATATCATAAAATGATTGTTCTATGCTTTCTAGTCCGTTATATCTATGTGTTATCAAATATTCTGGATGTAATTTCCCATATCTTATTAAATCAATACATCTCTTTTGTTGTAATCTATCAGAATAGAAGTTAAGACTCCTAAACTCTTTGTCATAAGTAAGTATTGGATCAGTTAATATACTTAATGATTTCGGATTATTTTCATAATATGTTGCAACATTTGCTATTTTTCCACCTCGTTTGCACATTTTAAATGCTTCTACAAAAATATCAGATTGTCCTCCTGCAATTAAAACTTTATCAACCTCTCCATTATTTAATTTAATGATTTGCTCTGATATAGAACCATTATGATAATCAATAATGTCTGTTGCTCCCATTTTCTTTGCTACTTCTACACAAGATTTTCTAGAACCAATTGCAAATATTCTTGAAGCACCACTCAATTTAGCGAGTTCAACTGCCATAAGTCCAACAGGTCCTATTCCAATAATGGCAATAGTTTCTCCTAGTTTAATATCTAAATAGTTGATACCTGTATAAGCCGTTGGTATCATATCTGTAAGCATAATTGCTTGTTCATCACTAACCCCATTAGGAAGTGGGTATAAACTTCCATCTGCTCGTTCATGAATTACATATTCTGTAAACTGTCCTTGAGTAGTTGGATCAGCCATTCTAATACTTGGAGGATTCATAGACCAATTAGCAACACCATTTAATCCCTCATCACTATCAAATGATGGAACGCTTTCAGACACAGCAACACGGTCACCAACTTTTAAAAATCTTACTTTAGAGCCAACTTCTTCAATAATTCCAACACCCTCATGACCAAGTATTCTATTAGGTAAACTTGCTCCAACTTTAACCATTTCTATATCAGTTGTACAAGGAGCAACCAAACTCATTTTTATTAAAACATCATAATCATTTTTTAACTTTGGTTTAGGAACATCTATAAAACCTGTTTTTCCTTTTTCAATATACGCAAAACCTCTCATATTTTATTTCTCCTTTAACTTGCGTGTTTCATTATAAAGTCAAATGCTCTGGTTGGTAATATTGTATGAAAGAATACCAATGGTTTAGCCATAAGTCCAACCAAATATCTTGGTTTTGGTTTTCTTTTATTTACGGCTTTTGATATTGCCTTTGATATAACTTTTGGATTAGATAACATATTGCTAGAATATTGTTTTTTCATACCTTTTGCAGTTTTTTTAGCAATAGACTCATAGGCACCACCTTTTGATGATTCTTCCAAATGTTCAGCAGCAATTATTCCCCAGTCAGTTTTTATTCCACCCGGTTCAATTAGTACAACATCTATTCCGAATTGTTTTGTTTCCATACGAAGTGCGTCAGATAATGCTTCAACTGAGTATTTTGTAGCATGATACCAACCTCCCATAAAACTAACAAGTCTTCCACCCATAGATGAAGTATTTACTATTCTTCCAGAATGTTGTTTTCTCATAATTGGTAATACCTTTTTAGTAAGTGTTATAAGACCAAAAACATTTACTTCAAATTGTCTTTTTGCTTCCTCCATAGGTACATCTTCAATTGCACCATATGATCCATATCCTGCATTGTTTACTAAGACATCAATTCTATTTTCCTTTTCAATCATAATTTTTAATGCACTATTAATAGAATTTTCATCAGTTACATCTAAATATAGTGGTATTATTCCATATTTTTTTAAATCATCCATTTTATTTAATCTTCTTGCACCAGCATATACTTTGTGTCCTTGTTTAGCAAGATAAATTGCTGAATCATATCCTATACCACTTGAGGCACCTGTAATTAAAATTACTTTCTTTTTCATAATCTTTCCTCCTTTTAATACACTAGTGTTGATTAACAATTACATTTGAATTATAATATATTTAATTTAATTTTTAAATAAGTATAAATGTTAATACACATTTAATGTCATTTTGAGTATTAAGGAGCTGATTATTAATGAATAAAGAAAATGATCCAAGATATATAAGATGTGAGGAGTTATTGCAAGAAACTTTAAAGCAGATGATAGAACAAACTGATTTTGAAAGTATATCTATAACTAAACTTTGTCAAAAAGCAGGAGTTAATAGAAAAACCTTTTATCTTCACTATAAAACTATTGATGATTTATTATTTGCTACATTAAACGAATTAAATATTAAAGTAAAAGAAAAAATTCAATATATTGATATCACAAACTTAAATGAATTACTATTTAAGTATATAGAATATATCGAAAATGAAAATATATTTTATGAAAAAATAATATCTAATGATGCTTATAGTTACATATTAAATAGAAACTTAAAAAATTTTTTTAATTCCATTCACGATTTATACAAACCATTAAGAGATATTGAAGAAAATAAACAAAATTTAATTATTACATTTATAAATAACACTTTTTTTAGTTTATATAAGGAATGGGTATTAACTAACAAAAAAATATCTGTAAAAGAATTAATAGAGTTAATGAGTAATTTAATTAATAATGGCATAAAAAGATATCAATAAAAAAAGACCAGAAATTTTATTCTGAGTTGTTAGCTAAATTGTAATTTACTAAAATCTCTTATTCCAGTAATCTTCTGATTCTTTTTTTGTTAGTTTTCTAATTTCAGTATTAGGAAATTCTTTATATTCATTTGCTCTAAATAATGCTTTATTATTAGTACATACTTTATCTTTATTCTTTTTTAAATAATCTAACATTTCCTTATCATCTATAAATATTTTATATGATTTTCTTCCTGACTTACTTACTATTTCATAAACACCACAACATTTTTTAGTAATATAATCTGCTGTTCTTAAATATAATTTTGCTACTGCGAATGTTTTAAAAGGAAAGTTCCATCTTCGCAAATGTCTTTCTGGGTGTTCATCTATACAAATACATCTACCACAAGTTCCACATATATATTGTTTGTGATTTTCTAAACAATCAAGATCTCCCAATCGTGGTCTTTTAGTATTATCTTCACTATAACATTCTATACATTCCATAATACTTCATCTCACTTTCAAATTACTGTTTGTCTAATATTTTAATTAAATATATTTAACCATTTCATTTATATTTTTTCTTTGATGATGAAGTGGATTTTCTGGGCAATCATCCGCTCTATATCCTAAATTTATTATACATACGGGTTCTATGTTATCATCTAAACCAAAAACATCTTTTGCTTCATTTTTATCAAAAGCTTCTATCCAAGTACTATCAATATTTAAATTAGTTGCTTCTAAAATCATATGTGTTGCAACTATAGTAGCATCTACTTCAAATGATGAATATTCATTCATATGAAATGCTTTTTTTCTATCACTACAAACTAATAACAAGCACCTCGCATTATATCTACAAGGTGTTATCTTATCTATCTTTTCTAAGCCTTCTTTAGAGTTAACTACGTATATAAATTGTGGTTGATAATTTTTAGCAGTTGGCGCTAAATTACCAGCTTCTAGTATTTTTTCAATATCATCTTGTGATATTTTCTTATTACTAAATTTTCTTGTTGCTGTTCTCTTTTTTATTACATCATTAAATTCCATCTAAATTTTCCTTTCCATACTACTATTTATAATATCTAATTTTAATTTATGCTTGCTCCTAAATCATAAGCTTCTTGATAAGCTTTTGTTTCTTCTATTTTTTTACTTTCCATATCATCACCAATAATAATACCTTTTAAAGTAGCATTTGGTAAACATTTAATAAATCCTTTAAAAGAATTTATGGCAATATCTAAATCATCTTTATATGGTTTTTCATATGGTGCTGCACAAGATAATATAAAATAAAACTCCTTATTTTTTAGTTCATTATATCTTGAATAAGTTCTATCAATTAGTGTTTTTATTTGACCAGTAATCGAATAAAAATATACCGGACTTGCTAAAACAATGATATCAGATTCAATCATTTTATCAAGTATTTTACCCATATCATCTTTAAAAACACATTTGCCATCATTTCTTTGGCAAGTATTACAACCTATACAATAATTGATTTTCTTATTTCTTAATTCTAGCAATTCTACTTCATTCAAAGATTTTTTTGCACCCTTTTCGAACTCTTCACATAATTTTTTAGTATTTCTTGTTCCACTTAAAGAGGAAGATATAATTAGTATTTTTTTGCTCATTTAAAGTTTCTCCTCTCATAATAAAGTCAAGTATTTTCTATACAAAACTTTATAAATTTTTTCTATTTTTTATTTAAACTAGTAAAA
>CAKPCM010000004.1 GCA_934141615.1 uncultured Bacilli bacterium | reverse complement strand
GGTAAGAGATTAATGAAGTCATATCCTAATTTGAAAGTACTAAAGGAAAGATACAAAAGAAAAATTACAAAGTTAAAGAATAAAAAAGACAAGAATTAAGTTTCTTGTTTTTTGCTGTGGATAAGTTATTTATGTAACACCATATTGGGTATTAATCATAAAATACTTTGAAGGAGTGATAATATGGTTATAGTTGATGCTGGACACGGTGGGACAGATCCAGGCTCTTCAAGCGGGGATATAATAGAAAAAGACTATACTTTAAAGATTGCAAATTATATGTATAATAGATTTAAAGATTTAGGAATACCTACTGTTATAACTAGGACAGAAGATGTTACTTTAAATCCAACTGATAGAATAAATGTAATCACACCAAACATTACTAGTAGTGATGATATAGTTATATCCAATCACTTAAATGCAGGTGGTGGCGATGGTGCCGAAATAGTTTATGCGCTAAGAAATGATGATACATTATCAAAAATGATACTTGATAATATAGAAGAAACTGGTCAAAACATAAGAAAATGGTACCAAAGGAAGCTTCCATCAAATCCTAATAGAGATTATTACTACATAATTAGAAATACATCACCAGCAGAATCAATACTAGTTGAATATGCATTCTTGGATTCTACAAAGGATGACAGAAAACAAATTAAAAATGATTGGGAAAAGTGGGCAGAGGCAGTGGTAAAAGCAGTTGCAGATTATAAAGGATATAATTATACAGCACCAGGTGCTAACACAGTTAATGATACGTATACCGTTGCTAGAGGAGATAGTCTATGGTCAATTGCAAAAAGATTTAACGTTGGTGTAAACGAAATTAAAAATGCAAATAATTTAAAGTCAAACTTGATAAGCGTTGGACAACAATTGGTAATTCCTGGAGCAGCACCATCAGATCAAACTAACGTAACTTACGTAGTGCAAAAAGGAGATAGTCTATGGTCAATTGCAAACGCCAATAATACTACCGTAGATGAGCTTGCAAATTTAAATGATCTTGGCACAAACACAATTTATGTAGGTCAGGTACTTCAAATTCCGAACACGGGAAGTAGTGGTACAACAACACCTGATACACAAACAACTTACGTAGTACAAAAAGGTGATACATTATACTCCATCGCACTTAAATATGGAACAACGCCAAATGCAATTATAAGAAAAAATAATTTAAAAAATAACACGCTTACGGTAGGACAGACATTAAGCATTCCAAGTGATGTAGAAAGTACAGGAGATGATTCTGACGTATCTAATTCTAACACATATGTAGTTCAAAGAGGGGACAGTTTATATTCGATAGCAAACGCTTATAATGTATCTGTTAATGACTTAAGAAATATTAATAATCTAACTAGTGATATATTATCGGTAGGACAGGTTCTAATTATTCCTGGAAATTCAAATCAAAATTCCAATACATCTAACCTTTACGTAGTAAAAAGAGGAGATAGTCTATGGTCAATTGCTAATAAATTTAATGTTAGCATAAACGAGATAAGAATGATAAATAACTTAAATTCTGACATATTAACGATAGGTCAAACACTTATTATCCCATAAAAAAAGCTTACTTTAATGTAAACTTTTTTTGTTTTAACTGCAAAGGATATTAACAAGCTTCAAAATTTAAAATTATATAAAAAATCGTTCTATTATGTATTGAAGTACGAACAAATATTTGGTATTATTTAATTGAAGTGAGGATAAAAATATAATAAATGAATGGAGGTCATGAATGAATCAAGATAAAATGCATTTAATTAATAAAATATTTAATAATGAAACAATAAGGACAGTTTGGGATAAAGAACAAGAAAAATACTTTGTAAGTGTTGTTGATATAGTGGGAGTTATTTCGGAAAGTAAAGATGGTAGAAAATATTGGAATAAATTAAAACAAAGATTAAAAGATGAAGGTAATGAAACGGTGACAAATTGTCACCAGTTAAAATTAAAAGCACAAGATGGTAAGTATCGTATGACTGATGTTGTTGATATAAAAGGAATGTTTAGAATAATTGAATCTATCCCTAGTAAAAATGCAGAACCTATAAAAGGTTGGTTAGCAAAATTAGGGAGTGAGAGAATAGATGAAGTATTTGATCCTTCAATTGCCGCTAAAAGATCAATAGATTTATATAGATTAAAAGGTTATGAAGAAAAATGGATTACTAAAAGATTAAAAGGAATTCAAGATAGAAAAGAATTAACTGACGTATGGCAAGATAACGGAATTAAACAGGATTCGAAATATGCCATGTTAACAAATGAAATATATAAAACTTGGTCTGGAATGACTGCTAAAGAGTATAAACAATTTAAGGGTTTAAGAAAAGAAAATCTAAGAGATAATATGGATAATATTGAATTAATATTAACTGATTTATCAGAAGAAGCAACAAAACAGATAGCATTAAAACAAAAACCACAGGGATTACAAGAAAATATTAAAGTTGCAAAGCGTGGTGGAGGTATTGCTAAACAAGCAAGAGATAATTTAGAAAAGGAGCTTGGTGAATCTGTTGTAACAAAAAATAATAAACTTAATTATGAGTATGTAAAAGAAATTGGTGTGCAATAAATAATTTTTCCATAATAAAAAGCTTACAATTTAATAAGCTTTTTTAATGCAATTCTTTACAAACTCCCTTAGCTGGTTCATAAAAACAATGATTTTTGTATTTACCAGCATTAGCTTGATTAAACCAAGTTGTCTTACAAGAATTACCAGTCCCTGGCGAATAAAACCAAAGTGCGTTTGTTGCGGGATGGAAGTATTCTCCTCTTATTATTCTTTTAGCAAGATTTTTCTCTGCAGTTGTTGAAGAACTTTGAAAAAGTGCACTACTAGTTCCAGAAAAACCACCTGGGGATTGATAAACCATATCTGTTATACTTCTAGTATTCTTAAAATCCAAGCAATTAGCAATAACTCTGTTAACACCTACATTCCCAACCATAAGCATTCCAAGATTTCCTTCTCCTAAAGCCTCCGCTCTCATTAATCTTGCAAGAAGATCAAGTTCTTTTTCGGTATACTTAACTATCAATAAAATCACCTAGTATATTCTATGCAAAAAAAGAAAACAATTATTACTTTGTTTTCTTATCTTTATTAGTTTCCTTTAACTTATCAACTACCGTAGTTGTTTTCTTATCGGTATTATTACTTTCTTTTTTGCTATCACTATATGACACAAAAATAGATATAACTAGAAATGTTATTCCAAGAACTATGAAAATTACATCTCTAGTAATTCTGTATTTTAATTTTTCTTCTTTAGCCTTTTCAACTTGTTTATCAAATGTCATAATTACCACCTCATCATTTATATAATAACATAAATAATGATTAAAAAATATTAAAAATTAGGCTGGAAGTATTAATTTTTGGTTTATTTGCAAGTTATTGCTAGATAAATTATTTAGTTTTTTAATGTTATCCACAGTAGTGTTGTATTTATTAGCGATAAGCCACAAACTGTCTCCTTTTTTTACCGTATAAGTAATAAATTCACTTGAGCTTGGAATAACTAGTACTTGTCCAATTGAAAGTGTATTACTCTTTAAATTATTTGTACTTTTAATCTTTTCCACAGTAGTATCATATTTATTAGCAATAAGCCATAAGCTGTCACCTTTTTTAACAACGTATGAAATCTCACTAGTACTTTCTTTTTTCTCTGGTATGATAAGTGTTTGTCCGATGGATAATGTATTACTTTTTAGCCCGTTTGCACTTTTTAACTCATCAACCGTAGTTCCATATTTGTTTGCAATAAGCCACAAGCTATCTCCTTTTTTAATCGTGTAAATATTACTTTCTTCCGCACTTCCATTTTCCGCGTCATAAGAAAGTTTTAACACTTGCCCAATTGATAGGTTATTACTAGATAAATTGTTTAACTTTTTAATGTTATCTACAGTAGTATTATTTTTGCTAGCGATACTCCATAAGCTATCTCCTTTTTTTACAATGTAATATCCTTCCATATTAGCGGGCGAGTAACTTACTCCTGCATAATTTGCAATTGATTTAACAACGGATTCTGCTAACTTTTCATAATTGTTTTTTAAAAAATTGGCATCACTTGTGTTATCTATGTATCCGTAATCTATTACGATTGTTAAGTTGTTAGCGGTATTTCTAATTAGATAATCATCATCTTTTGAGGTGTCACTGCTATTTCTTAGCTGATAATATTTTAAAACGGTTTGACCAGCATCTTCTAAATTACTTGCAATTAAAGATGCAAGTTTACTGTTATTTCTAAGTGGATACATTATTTCAGCACCGTTTTCTCCTCCTGTGTTTAATCTATTTGAAATTACAATAATATTATTTCCGTTTCCATACGTATCTTTAATAACATTTACCTTTTCTTCATCAGTTAAACCAGTATTATTTTCATCAACTAAAAAATTCTCTATTCCAAGATTATTTAATCTTTCATTAATGTATTTTGAAATTGTAAAAGTAAAGTCTTTTTCTACAATTCCATTTTTATTTTCACTACTGTTAGATGAATCTATCGCTACTTTGTATGCCATATGTTTTCCTCCTTAAAATAATTTTATGTAAATAAAATCAAATTAAAACAAATATACATTTATTAGGAGGTGTTTTAAATGCTCGCAATTGTTGCATCAGAAAGATGTTACGTAAGTGATTTATTAGAAAAATTAAGTTATACGAAGGAGGAAAGTCCAAATAAAAGTGAGGTTTATAAATGCACATATAAAACCCATGAATTTATTATTTTAGTAAGTGGTTATGGTAAGGTAAATATTGCAAGTAACTTAAGATATATATGTGATAAATATAATATTCGTGTTATTTTATCTATTGGAACGGCAGGAGCTTTAACTGATGAAGCATCAATTTTTTCATCCGTAATACCAAATACTACTGCTCAGTTTGATGTTGATTTTATGCCAAATGGCTTTATGGAAGGTCAGATACCTGGACTTGATAAGGCAACATATAAAACTAATGAAGACTTAATAGAATGTTTAAAAAGAGCATCAAACGTATCTGGAATAAGTTATTTAAATGATGTTGTTGCATCTTCCGATATGTTTGTATCTAATTATAATTTAGCAAGCAGCATAAGAAGAGAGTATAATGCTTGTGCTTCTGACTGTGAAAGTGGTGTTGTAGGAGAATACTCATTTGTTAATGAAATTCCGTATGCTTCACTAAGAGTCATATCTAATTTAGCTAACAACAATGGTATAAAGCAATATAATTTGTATGACCATGAATCATCTAGTATATGCCAAAGAATTACATATAAATTTTTAAAGGAATTTTACGAAGCATAATTTATTAAAAATAAAGTAAACTAATAATGGTGATGATATGAAAAAAATAGATTGGAAAAGATTAATTATTATAATAATAATTACTTTTGTAGTAGGAAGTTTTTTTAACTTTTTTACAATGAATAATATGGATACCTTTAAGGAACTTGAAAAACCAATTAATGTACCGGGTATATTATTTCCTATTGTTTGGAGCGTATTGTACCTTTTAATGAGTATATCATTATATATTGTTACGAAAAAAGATGAAAAAACTAATACTCGTGCTTTAATAGTGTATGGAGTGCAACTTATAATTAACTCTTTATGGAGTTTAATATTCTTTGGTTTTGGTGCATATTTATTTGCATTTATATGGATTCTTTTACTTATCATATCAATAATAGTTATGATGGTAACTTTTTATAAAATAGACAAAAGAGCTTTATATTTAAATATTCCGTATCTTTTATGGACCGTATTTGCAGGTTATTTAACACTTGGAATATACATGCTTAATAAATAATAAATATTTTTAAAATTTTCCTTGATTTTGACGCATATATATTATAGAATGGTAAAGCACGCTAAAAAGAAAGGAGAATTATTTATGGATGATAATACCAAATTAAATGAAAGATTATCGGTTGCAGACTTAAGAATGTATGAAGGTAAAAAAGATGGTAAAGACTTATCAACATCATTATCTAAAATAATTATCGCAAGAGATATAAATACATCATTTGACGTTATAAATAGCGAAGAATATCCTGTTTATGCAAGTATAGATGGTAATTTAATACCTGGTTGTAACATGGCAAGTGACGAGTTAAAATTAGGTGAATTATTCTGCGTTGTTGAAAAGGATTTAGATATGTTCGAAGATATTATTGAGTATATGATGGATAGTAAAGATTTCTATTTTCATAGATTAAAGTACGCACAAGAAAGATTTAATTTATATGCAAAAAGTGATGTTTCATCATTTACTTTACCAATGCTATTAAAGTATAGAAAAATAGTAAAAAAAGATGTAAGTAAAATGAGAACGTTCAATATGCTTGTAACATCAAGAAGACAAAAACTTATAAGTGAAAGAAAACGTGAAAATAGTAATGCATACGTAAAAACAACTAATCAATATTAAAAAGAAGATTAGTTGTTTTATTTTTATAAACTTTATTCTATAAAAGTATAATAACTATACAAGAGTATAAAATAGGTAGTGCTATTTTTTTCATTTTATTATATAATATATCACTAAGAGGTGGGGTATTATGGCATATATAGAATTTAAGAACGTAGATAAGATATATCAAATGGGTGAAGTAGAGATAAAAGCGCTTAATAAAGCATCATTTGAAATAGAAAAAGGAGAACTTGTAGTTATTCTAGGACCTTCTGGAGCAGGTAAAACAACATGCTTAAACATACTAGGTGGAATGGATTCTGCGACTCGTGGTAAGGTTTTAGTAGATAAAAAAGATATTACTAATTATAGTGATAAAGAACTTATTATGTATCGTAGGAATGATATCGGTTTTGTCTTTCAATTTTATAATTTAGTACAAAACCTAACGGCTCTTGAAAACGTTGAACTTGCGGTTCAATTATGCAAAGACCATTTAAATCCTAAAACAATATTAAATAAGGTTGGTCTTCAAAAAAGAATGGATAACTTTCCTTCCCAGCTATCAGGAGGAGAACAACAACGTGTTGCAATAGCACGCGCAATAGCAAAAAATCCAAAACTACTTTTATGTGATGAGCCAACGGGTGCACTTGATTATAAAACTGGTAAGCAAATACTTAAATTACTAGAAGAAACATCAAGAAAAGAAAAAATGACGGTTATAATAATTACCCATAACGCGGCAATTGCACCAATGGCAGATAAGGTAATTAAGTTTAAAAACGGTAGTGCAAGTGATATCATCATTAACAAAAAGCCAAAGAGCATCGATGAAATAGAGTGGTAATCATGAAAAAAGATAGAATTAATACAAGTAGTATTAGGGAAATAAAACATTCGTTTAAAAGATTTTTATCGCTACTTGTTATGAGTATGCTTGGTGTAGGAGTTTTTGTTGGAATAAAGATGGCAGCACCAGACATGATGAAATCGGTAGACAAATATTATGATGAAAATAATTTATATGATATTAAAATAGTGTCTACTTTAGGACTTACAAATGATGATGTTAAAGCACTTAAAAATATAAAAAACATAAAAAAAGCATACGGCTCTTACTCAAAAGACGTATTAGTAGACGCAAAAAGTCAAGAAATCGTAGTAAAACTAATTGGTATAAATAGTAACGTTAATAAAATAGAAATATTAAAGGGAAGAATGCCTAAAGATAATACTGAAGTAATAGTAGAGCAGGCTATGATTAATAAAGAAAAATTAAAGATAGGAAGTTACATAACCATTAATGGTGATACTATTAAAAATAAAAGATTGAAAATCGTTGGTATTGTAAAAAGTCCTTTATACATAACTTCTGAAACTGGTACGGCTAATCGTGGTAATACAAGTATTGGTACAGGTAAGATAAACTACTATGCTTATACAGACAGTGATAATTTTGATGTGGATTATTATACTGAAATATATTTAACGGTAAATGGTGCCTCAGTTGAAACTACTAATAGCGATAGATATAACAATATAATAAATAGTGCATTAAAAGAAATAGATAAAATAAAAAATGATAGAGAACGCTTAAGATATAGCGATATATATAATAAGGCAAATAAAGAGATAGAAGAAAATGAAAAAAATGGACAAGCAAAGTTAGATAACGCTAAAAATGATTTAGATAGTGCAAATGAAAAGTTAGTAGATGGAAAAAATAAGCTAACATCATCTAAAGTGAAATTAGATAATGCTAAAACAGAGTTAAATAACACTAAAATAAAGTTAGATGATGCAAGAGATACTCTTAATTATAATAAGTTAAAACTAGATAATGCAAAAAAAGAAATAGAATCAGGTAAGAGTGAGATAAATGCCAAATTAAATTCTTATGGAATAACAATAGATGATATAAATACTGCGTTAAACTATATAAATAACCCATCTATTTCAAAAGACGTTATCATAAATGCTATTCCAGATGATATTTTATATCATGATTATATAGTAAATGCTATTAACGTTATATACGACTTAGGATTACAAGATGACTTTATAGCATTCATAAAGGATCCAGTTAATAATAAAGATGCTTTAATAAGCAAGATTCCGCCTGATACACCAGGATATAATGAGATTATATTAATGGTTAACTTTATCGCCGATAATAGTGATTTAGTTAAGGATTACATAACTAATCCTGATAACATTGATTTAATAATTGCATCAATACCAACTGATACTCCAAATTATGATCAGATAATAAAAGCATTAACACTTTATAAAGAAAACTATGATGATTTCATAAAATTAGTTAATGCAATAGATAAAATAAATGCTGCTGAAAAGGAATATCAAAATGGTTTAGCACTATATAATAAGGCTATGGAAGAATATAATAGTGGTTATAATAAATATTTAAGTTATTATAATGATTATCAAAATGGACTTTCAACTTATAATAATTCGTATAGAAGTTATAGTAGCAGTCTTAATTTATATAATTCTAAATTAAAAGAGTATTATGATAGTAAAGCTATGTTTGATTTAAAAATAAGTGATGCAAAAAGTAATCTAGATAAAATACCAAAAGCCGTTTGGTATACATATGATAGATTGGATGATAGTGGATATTCTAGCTTTATAGACGATGGCAATAGTGTATCTAATTTAGCTAAAGTATTTCCTACTATATTCTTTGTGGTAGCAGTTTTAATAAGTCTTATATCAATGTCTAGAATGGTAGAAGATGATAGAGGGGTTATCGGAACATTTAAGTCACTAGGATTTAGTAACAAACACATAAGAAGAAAGTATTTATTATATTCAGGACTTGCAACCATCTTAGGTGGTATTATAGGAGCATTGTTAGGATTTTTCTTACTTCCAAAGTTTATATGGAACATATATAAAATATTATTTGATGTACCAGTATTTAAGTATGATTTTAATCCTACGAACTCAGTTATGGGTATTTTAATTGCAACAATATGTATTTGTGGTACTACGCTTTTAACGATTAGAAAAGTAGTAAAAGAAAAACCATCTGACCTAATGAGACCTAAAGCTCCGTCAAACGGAAAAAGAGTAATACTAGAACGTATACCATTTATTTGGAAACGTATTAATTTTTCAAATAAAATAACCGTTAGAAATCTTTTCAGATATAAAAAGAGAGTATTCATGACGGTTGGCGGAATACTTGGATGTACTGCTCTTATGTTAGCAGGATTTGGCATTCGTGACTCAATAGTAGAAATACCAGATAAACAGTATAATAACGTATTTAAATTTGACGAAATGGTATATGTTACGAATAACCCATCAAAGGAAAATCTAGATAAAATATTTGATAGTTCCCATATAACAAAGAGACTTGACACTAATATGGTTACATCTATGACAGCATATAATAATGATATAAATATATTTGTGCCATTTAATGAAAAAGACATGGATGAAATAGCTAATTTAAGGGACTTAGAAACTGGTAAAAAACTCCATTTAAAAGATAATGAGGTAATTATTTCTGATAAATTAGCACAACTTATAAAGAAAAATAAGGGTGATAAAATAACCATAACAGACTCTAATAATAAAGAGTATACATTTACCATAACTGATATTTGTGAGAATTATGTTAGTCACTATGTATTTATGAATAAAAAAACGTATGAAGATAATATAGGAACTTATGAAACTAATATCACTTATTTAAAAATAGATGATTTAAAAAACGAAGACGTTTTATCAAAAATGCTACTTAAAAATGACAATGTAATGAGTATTATGTCAGTTAATCAAACAATTAAGAACGTAAATAATATGCTTAAGTCATTAAATAGTGTGGTATTAATTCTAATTGTTTTATCAGGTGCTTTATCATTTGTTGTTTTATACAACTTATCATACATAAATATAAGTGAAAGAAAAAGAGAAATAGCAACTCTTAAAGTATTAGGTTTTACTGATAAAGAAGTAGATGATTACATTGTTAAAGAAACGGTTATATTAACTATTATAGGTATAGCCCTTGGCCTTATATTTGGTATCTTCTTAACTAATGTAATTGTTAATACTGTTGAAATTGAAATAGTAAGATTTATTCATCATATAAAGCTATCTAGTTATTTAATAACAGCATTTATGATAATGTTATTTACTATTATAGTAAGTATAATAATTCATTATGCATTAAAGAAAATTGATATGATTGAGTCTTTAAAAAGCGTTGAGTAATAAATATTGTAATAAGTGAGTAAAAAGTGTAAAATTAACTTGAAGGAGTAAGTTATGAAAAAAATTTTAATAATGTTATTAGTTTGTATTTTGCTTACTGGTTGTGGCGATAAAGATAAAAGCGAAAGCAAAAAAGAATCTAAAAATATTACAGTTGAAAGAAAAGAGAACACAAAAAAAGAAAGTAAAACATCATCTGATGCAAAAAATACAACCACTGTAAAAAATGAAAGTACAACTACAAAAGTAAAAACTTATAATAAGACTACTACCAAAGTTATAACTACAACAACTATGGCAACAACAAAATCTTGCACACCTAAGAAATTCAATCAAAAGTATTCATATGTTTATACTACTTTTGAAGAATGTAAAAAAGAAGGTAACAATGCTTTCTTCTACATCACCGATAATGTTGATAATAGGGTATTTTCATATAATTGTAGTGCTATAACGGATGAATGTGGTAGTACTTGGTATGGAGTTTATTTCTATATTTGGGAAAATGATAGAGAAAAAATCCTTTATTATTAATGATAAAAAAATGTTAGTTGAATGTGCAATTACAAGATATTATTTGATTTTTTAGAAAAAACACGTATAATATAATTCGTTGAAAGGTGGTTTATATATGAACAAAGTAGATGAAATAAAACAGATGATAGAAAAAGAAGAAGAAAAGAAAAAATTAGAAAAAAGATTAAATGCTATTAACGAAGAAATAAATACTCAAAGAAAATCTTGCTCTCATGTTAGTGTTAATTTAGGTTACTATGGCATTTATCCGTCAACTGGTGATGAATATTGTTGTTTACTATGTGGTATGGGGAAAAATCATGAACGTTATTTCGATTCGAAAAATATAGTACATGCAGAAGAATATTTGACACAATATGATGTAAAAGATGATGCACAAAGAAATGATAAATTCGAGACTATTCAAATATTAGCACTTGGAATTTTAAAAGATAATCCTGAAATGTCAAATGATGAATTAGTTTGCAAGTTAAATGATTTAATTAGAGAAAGTATTTCGTTTAAAGAACAAAGCGAGTCAAAATTAGTAAAAACTATAAATAGGAAAAGTAAAAGGAATCGTTAGTAAATACTAAGATTCCTTTTTATCTTGTGCCAATAAGTATTTTTAAGTAATTAATCATTTCGTCTTCAGATTCTTTCATACCATTAATAAACCATTCTAGTATAACTGCAAAAACACCGCTTACATAATAATTAGAAATATAATTTGCTGGAACTAAAACTTCCTTTTCTTTTTTTAACCTGTTTTCAACATCACCTTTAAAATTATTATATAAAATTTGCATACCAATACTATCCTTATTATATGAAATAAGTGATTTATATACGTTTTTATTCTTTTTTATATGATTCATATACGTTTTAGCAAGTGTGCAATAATAATCTATTATGTTTTCCTCTTCATCATAATTGGAGCTTTGTAAAAGTTCTTTTTGAAGATTTAAAAGAGCATATTTTAAAAGATCGTATTTATCTTCAAAATGATTATAGAACGTTGTTTTATGTACCATAGCGCGTTTACAAATTTCGTTTAGCTTAATATTTTCAAATGATTTTTCTTTTAACAAATCAAACAAAGCATCACATAAAAGCTTATGTGTTTTAATTACTCTTAAATCTTCTTTTTTCTCATTTGTCATAGCCATTCTCCGTTTCTTTTAATATATATTTTCTTAATTATATTAACTAAAATTACGTATAAGATAACGAGTAATATAACTATAAGGTAATACTTAAGAGGAAGGATTACAAAGTTAAATGATTTTACTTTGCATAGTGCTATTGGAGTTATTATTGTAAGTATAAGAGATAGAAGGGTAAGAAGAGTAAGCGTCATGCTTGCTCTTGATTCTATAAATGCCTTTTTAGCGGTTCTTACGTTATGAATAATCATAAGTTCACTTACAAGACACATTACAAACCAAGCTGTTTGGAAGTATGCTTGTTTATTAACACCATTATATCCAAGTACAAACCAGAATATAATAAACGCAATACAATCTATTACCGACGATGTTATACCCATTACTTTCATAAACTTTGATATTCCCTTTGTATTCCATTTTTTAGGTTTTCTTAAGAATTCTTCATCAACGTTATCGTAAGGAATTCCTATTTGAGAAAAGTCATAAATAAAATCTTGGAATAACATTTGAATAGGTAAAAGAGGTAAAAATGGTAAGAATATACTTGCTATCATAATACTAAATACATCTCCAAAATCTCCGGATAAAGCCATTTTCATGTATTTTATTATGTTAGCATATACCTTTCTTCCTTCTATTACACCATCATAAATAACTTTTAAACTTTTTTCTAATAATATAATATCGCTTGCTTCTTTAGCTATGTCAGTTGCACTATTAACCGATATGCCAACGTCCGCGGTATGTAGTGATGGAGCGTCATTAACACCATCTCCCATGTATCCAACAACGTGTCCTTTTTCCTTAAATAATCTAATTATTCTTTCTTTTTGAAGGGGATTAAATCTCGCGTATATGTTAACATCACCAATCATAGAGGATAATTCTTCATCAGTTAATTTATCAATGTCCGCACCAATTAAAACTTTATCACTATTAATTCCAACTGTTTTACATATGTTTTCTGTTGCATACCTGTTATCACCCGTTATTACTTTTAAGTTTATACCAGCTTTCTTAAGTTTTAATAATACGTTTTTAACATCTTTTTTAGGTGGATCTAAAAATCCAACAAAACCAATTAATATCATATCTTTTTCGTCTTTACTAGAGAAAATATCTTTACCAGGATATTCTTTTTTTTCTGCAAGTGCGATAACCTGCATTCCTTCTTCTTCTAATTTTCTAGCTTTTTTGTTTACAACGTCTATTATTTTATTCGTTATTTTTTCTTCTTTATTTCCAATTAGAGCTTTATTGCAGGATTTTATAACCTCTTCTAAAGCACCTTTAGTAATCATTTTGTATCCATCCGTACTTTTAACTACAACGCTGGTTTTCTTCCTGTTATAATCAAACGGAATTTCATCTATCTTTTCGTACTTATCTTTAATATTGTCTATTTTATTTTCTTTAGCATACAAAATAACTGCTTTATCAACTATGTTTTTCATACCTGTTGAAAAATAACTATTTAAAAAAGCATAATTAAGTACGTCTATGTTTTCTTTTCCACTTGTATCTATGTATTTTTGAAGGGTTATGTTATTTTCGGTTAACGTTCCTGTTTTATCAGTACATAAAACGTCTATTGCTCCTAAGTTTTGAATAGCTTCTATTTTCTTAACAAGCGTTTTTTTCTTAGCAAGTGTTTTGCTGCCCTTTGTTAAATTTACGTTAACTATCATTGGAAGCATGCTAGGCGTGATACCTACTGCAACTGAAAGTGCAAACAAAATAGCTTCCTTAAAATCTCCTTTAATTACGCCATCTACTAGCAAAACGACAAGACAAACAACAATCATATATGTAATTAACATCTTGGTTATGTTTTTCATTCCTTTTTCAAAGTTCGTTGCTTCTTTTGTGTTATCTATTTCTTTTCCCATTGAACCAAGGTAAGTGTTAAATCCAGTTTCAATTACAATTGCACTTGCACTTCCCGTAATTACACTAGAGCCCATTAAACATACGTTTTCCATGCTAAATACGTCTTTAGCATCGTTTTTTTCTGCCTTTTTTTCGATAGGTATACTTTCACCAGTGAAAACGGATTGATTTAAAAATAGGTCTTTACTTTCTAAAACAATTACATCCGCAGGAACAATTGAACCAGCATTTAATTTTATAATGTCTCCAATAACTACTTTTTCTGTTTTGATGGTGTTTTCTTTACCACCTCTAAGTACGTTTGCAAGGCTATATATACTTGCTTTTAATTTTCTGTTAAATTTATAAACCGAGTAGTCCTGGATGAACCTTATAACAGCACTTATAACGGCAATTAAAACTATTATTAATGAACCTAGCCTATCACCTAAAGAGAAGTTTATAACTGCTAAAACAAGTAATATTATAATAAACTGATCTTTAAATGAGTTTAAAAGAAAATATATCCAAGGCTTTTTATCATCCTTAATAACTACGTTTGGGCCATATTTTTTAAGTCTTTTTGATGCTTCATCGTTTGACAAGCCATCTTTATTTGAATTTAGATAATGGACTAACTCATCAGATGATAAATTAGATATTTTTTTATATTTGTCTAGTAAAGTTACGTTGTTATCATTTAAATACTTCTTTTTCTTTTTTATATCAAATATCTGTATCATATAACCACCATCCTATAATAAAATTATAGCACAAATAAATTAAACTGATTAACTAGCACTTTCTAATTTTATAAGTTTTCATATGCTAGTGTAAAAGGAGATAAAAAATATGATTATTATAGATAGTAAAACCGTTGCGGTTGAAAGTTTTAACGAACTAAAAGAAGTATTAAGTGGAAACAATACTTATAACTATATATATTTTAATACGGATATAACACTAACATCTGGAATATCTATTAATCAAAATAAAACAAGCATTACAATAGATGGTACTTATAATGGTGTAAGGCATACCTTTACTGATATGAAAAGTGCAGCATCCACTAACACTATTTATGTTAATAGTGGACTTATTAAAAACGTTGTTTTTAAAAACGTTAGTACGGTAGGTTATAACTACTATGGATTAATATACGTACCAGAATCTAATACTTATCAAGATGCGGTTATAGAATATAATAATTTATCTTACGTAGGACCACAAATAACTTATAATCCAAGTGGCATTTCAAGATACATAGATTGTGATATAAAAATAACAACTTCCTATGCAAGCCCGCAGGAAGTTGCGGAGTGTAACAGAATAGAAATAGGTGGTACAACAACCATTACTCATGAATCAGCAAGTGACTCATCGTTTTGGTTTAGGGGAAATGCAAAACCGTATTTTAAAATTTTAGAAAATGCAAATGTTACTATGACAAGCCTTAACAGAGAATTATTTTATGGGACAAATGAACTAGAATTTGATGTTTTAGAAGGTGCTACGTTTAATTTAACAACGGCACTTGGAATGGGTTATGGTACGTTTTCAACTGGTAATGTATTAATAGATAAATCAGCCAGCTTAAAAATTACCCAAACAAAGCAAAATGGATCATATCCAACTTGGTATTGTACTGGGTCATTTGTTATGAATGAGGGATCATCCTTAGAAATGATTAATAATTATAGTAACATTAATACGTCTAACTATAATATATATTTTAGGGGCTCTGCATCATCTTTTACACTAAATAATCCAGAAAAATTAGTTTTATATAATAGTAAAGCAAGAGTTATATACACAAATGCTACCATACCTTTTAATTTAACTTATAGTAGGATTAATATGTGGGATAGTATATCTGATATAACAAATGCTGGCTCTATTTATGATATACCACCTTATTCTTGGTATAAAGAAGATGATTTATCTATGTTAAGTGGTACGTTTTCAGCATCTGAGACAAAGGTAAGTGAAAATAATTATACTTTAGAAGAATTAAAAGATCTTCCTTTACTTACAAACTTTAAATTTCAAGATAAATATGCTATATCAATCGGAAAAACCAAGTTATCGCTATGTGCGGTTACTGATGAATCACTAACATTATCTGGTTATGTATTACCTTATTCCAATGTTAAAATATCATACTTAAATGAAAGCGTTATAGTAGAGGCCTCATCTGATGGATTTTTTAGCCTTGATTTATCTAGCACGCTTGCTATTGGAACAGAAATTACTTATACATCAAACTTTAAAAATAGTTTTATTTACCAAACTAGAAAGATTACAACCGTTTATAAAGGAGAACTTGTACTAGATTCTGCTCCATCGGTAATAAAGTTTTTACCTAGTCCAATTTCTTCTAATCCAATTCTTTGTCCTAGATTAACTGATGTTTTAATAACCGTAATAGACTCAAGAGTAGAAAGTTCTAATTGGAAACTTTATGCTACCATAAATCATGATTTAATATCAAGTGATGGATATGAACTAAAGGATGCTTTGGTAAACGTAGAAGAAGATGGCAACATAAATTCATTATCAAGCGTTAAAACACTAATATATACTGGTGAAAATAACGGAGGAAGCAGTAAAACTACCAACATAACATGGGATAATGATAAGGGATTACTCCTTAGAATTAAAGATAATCCAGTAGAACAAGGCCAGGAGTATCAAGCCATTATAACTTGGAGTATTGAAGAATGAAAAAAATTCACTAATTTGTGAATTTTTATTTGCGCCACTTTTTGCAAGCACAGCCGTTATCATTAAATTTTATTACTTTTTCTATGCTTTTTACAACTACTTTGTTGCTATACCATACTTTATCTTTTGCTTTGACATAGCATGCGTTTTCTAATGTAAATGCTTTGTCAGGCGTTTTTTGTAACTTGGAAAGTAACCTTTGAAGAATTTCCACCTTCAATGGTTTTTAAGTTAACCGTTAGAGTATGCGTATCAGAATCATAATTGTATTCTGACTCTTCTGCTTTAACTCCATCTATCATAACACTGTTATTTACAAAGGTAACTAAGCTTGTATCAATGGTATCTGTTATAACAGGATTTTCAAAGCTTTCTGTTTCCTTGTTATCAACGGTTATGGTATAAGTTAAAGGACCAGTACCCCATGATGATTTGTCTGCGGTCTTAGTAATTGTAATGTTATTTATTAAAGCTACTACAACGGCATCTGATGTAATAGAAGTAGGCAAGCTATTATACGTACCAACTACGTTTGCTGTATTAGATAAACTACTATCCATAAATGCACCTCCATATTACATATTATTAGATTTATAAATGAATTATTCATACGTTTTTAATATATGCAAAACAGTAAATATTTTATGATAATCGATAAAATTATGTTGACATTTGATAAAAAATAGAATATTATTATTGTGAGGTGAGAAAAATTATGAAAAAAAGTGTACTAGCTAAAGCAGTATCTATATTATTAATTGTTATTTTGATTGTTGGAATAGGATGTTTTATATTTATTCCAGAACTTTATGATATGTTTAAAGGAAGCGATATTGATTTATTTGAAAAACATATGCTTATTTATAGATTAGCGTTTTACTTATGCTATATAATTGGACTTTATATAGTATATAGATTAATTGGTTTATTTAACATCGTTTATAGTGGAAGTCCTTTTAATAAAAAATTAGAAGATACTTTAAAAGTAATTGCAGTTATGTTTATGATTCTATTTTTAATAGTAATTATTAAGGGTGTATTTATACCAAACTTATTAACGCTTGTAGTTGCACTTATTTGTTTTTTTACATCACTTTCATTTTATATTTTAGCTGAAGTTATAAAAGCTGCGATAAAATATAAAACGGAAGTAGATTTTACGGTTTAGGAGGCACTTTTATGATAGTAGTTAATTTAGATGTTATGATGGCTAAAAGAAAGATGTCACTAAATGAACTTAGCCTAAAAACTGGTATTACAACGACTAATCTTTCAATACTAAAAACAAATAAGGCAAAGGCAATAAGATTTTCAACGCTAGAGGTAATTTGCAAAGCGCTTAACTGTCAGCCAAGCGATATATTAGAATATAAGGGTGATAATAATGAATAGTAAAAATAGAAAAAAACATATATTAATTCCTTTAATATCCGCTATTTTAATAGTTATTGCAGGAATGTTAAACATAGATTTTTATTTTAAAAGTGTTATGTTTCCTTTCTTAATTATTTTAATATCAAGTACTATTTTAGTTAAAGATTATGAAGGAATAAATAAAAAGGCTTATTTACTTATCATTCCAATAGTTCTTATAATCATAAGCAACTTGGTTTTGAAAGTATTAAAAGGTAATTTAGATGGTACTAATCAGTTACTTAATATAGTAGTTTTACCATTATTAATTTCTACGTATTTATTTATGCTTGTAAGAAGTGATTATAAAGTATCTTTAGAAAATATGTTTTTAATATTTAAATTATTTCCGAAGAACTTATTTAAGAACCTTGAATTTATTAAAATAGATACAAAAAAAGAAAAAAATGATAAGATAATTAACATTATATTTGGTACTATTATAGGTGTTTTTATATCAGGATTAATACTTGTACTTTTAACTAGTGCGGATGATTATTTTGATAAGTTTTTATCTAGTATTGCTATAAATATTAATGTAAATTTTAACTTATGGTATGTTATTAAAGGAATAATATATTTTGTTATCTTGTTTGTAATAGGTATTAACTTATTTAAAAATAAGGAAATAACCTTAAAAGAAAGTAAAATGAGTCGTGCAAATAAAACCGTTGTTACAACTATGCTTTTCATAGTAAACTTTGTATTTGTTTTATTTTTAATATCAGAAATATCTAAACTTTGTGGCAACTTCCTTAAAGTTCCTAAAGGATATATTTATTCCAGCTACGCAAGAGAAGGATTTTTCCAGCTTTTATTTGTAACACTAATAAATTTTGGAATAATATTATATTTAATATATAAAACAAACTTAGTTAAAGAAGACAAAAAAGTTAAGTTTTTAGTTTTATCTTTAATAGCATTTTCTATATTTTTAATATTTAACTCTTATTATAGAATGTTCTTATACATAGGAAGATTTGGATTTACTAATCTTAGATTACAAGTTATATTGTTTCTATTTATGGAGATTATATTATTTGGTTTTATTATAAAGAAAATAATAAGAGGTGCAAAAAAAGATGGAATGGTATTTTTAATTATTATGACCATAACATACGTAATTAATTTATATGTATGTGATGATTGGTTTATAGGAATTTTGGAGAAAATATGGAAATAAATGAAAGAAGAAATAATTGTATTCAAAATTGTGAATATTTTGAAAATTGTTATGGTGGTTGCAATGCAAATGCTAATTTAAATCAAGATAATAATTATTATGATCTAAATGAACGCTATAATAATATATTAGTCAAAACAAAAAGGAAATGATTATGGAATATGTATATCACGGAAGTAATATTCCAAATTTGATATAACTAACAAATTCAAGATAGCATAAATATAAAATAATGCAAATCATTATATTGAAAAAATGTAAGTTATAGTTTATAATATGTAAGCAATTGAGGTGAATAAGATGAAAAATAATTATCCAATTAAATATGCTTTGATGCCTATAGTTGAACAAACTGGTTGGACTCACGGATTACACGAATTAGAAAGAGAATATGGAGTTGTTTGTTACATAATATCTAAATGTTATGTAATAAATGAAACTAAAAAGTATAATATAGATGGAACTGTAGATATAAGATACCAGGTAGTATTTCCATATAATTACTCTGAATATGAGAACTGGCATAGGGAAGAACCTAGTTTTAATTTAATTAATAATAGTTGCACTAATGGAACAATAGTTGATAAATTGTATGATGGTTTTGCAGATGCACAAAAAGATAAAAATAATGAAAATGAAAAAATACGTCATAGCAAATACTATCATTTGCAAGTTAATAAACAGTTTAAGGAAAAAGTTGATGAGATAAATTCAGAATTTGATACTATGTTAAAGTACTATGGACAATTAGAGCAACTTATTGAGGAACGTACACCTGATTTAAAGACAAATAATAAACCTAAAGAACAAAGTATAATTTTATATAAAAATGGATTCAGTACATACAAAAAATATGATGAATCTTTATATAAACTAATTGATTTGTTTAGTTTAGATGATTTTATTGTTTATTCTTTGACAGAAAATGAATATTTAAAATTACAAAATAACCCATACGAAGATGTAGACATTCAAAAATATAATCATACACCTTTATTAATGCATAATAAAGACGAGGAAGGTACAAAAGTAATTGCAGATACAGCAAATCAAAAATATATTTTAAGAGATACTATTGCAACAGACAATGATAAGCAATATGTACTACCAGCAAATTTTGATGCATATTTTTATACTTTAGAAAACTATGAAGATATTATAAATTCATATAAAGATAAAGATAAGAACACTAGAGTAATTACATTAGTAAGAAAATAGTATTATAAAAAGGATTTAGAGGTTGATTTTTAATATATTTTAAAATAAATTTTTCATATTATACATTTTTATATTAGTTGAATAATTATTTATAGTTTGCAGCTTATCCGGTTTACTTTTTATAAATTTAGTAATTTTATTTTAAATATATTAAAGATTTGCTTCATTCTATTAAAGATTTAGATATAATTTCTTTAAAATCAGCCTTTTCATCATAATAATATAATTTCAAAAAAAACTTTCAATAGCTATGAATGACCATGTAATAACTTGTGAACTATTGTTATCTCTTTTTTTATTAAATTACCATTTAGGTTTTCTGTGAATTTTAATGGATTTTCCATATAGATATATGCTATATTAACATATGTCTCATAATTATTATATAAATATATTTGGTTTCTTAAATCTATATTAATGAAATTAATATGTGTTGTTCTTAAGTTTTCAAAGTTTAATTTTTCTATCAACTGTATTTTTTTCTCTTACATTTAAAAGGACCCACATTAAACTTATTAAAGTCTAATACGAGCCCTTTAACTAACTACATTATACCAATTTGGTAAAATAATAAAAGTTATTTTTGATTATATTGTCTTCCACTTTTCATTTTATTAATTATATTTTCATCTCTATCAATATTAACAAATAACTGATATGGTTCTATATTTAAGGATTTAGCTATACTTTCTATTTTAGGAATAGTAGGGCAATGTAATCCGCGTTCAACATCGGTTATATATCTAGGACTTAGCTTGCTTAATTCAGCAAGCTTTTCTTGTGAGTAATTATTAACGTATCTATAATACTTTATATTAAATGTTAAAAGATCTTTTAAGTTGTTAAATTCTATTCTCATAATTTACACCCCTATGTAAACTATGATATTATTTACTGCAAAATATTCACATGAAGTATTTACTGCAAGATAAAAATAATATATAATGATGGTAGAAAGGAGTTAAAGTATAGTGGATAAGAAAAAAATAACATTACCAATTAAGATAATTATAATAGGTTTTATAATTGGATTAGTAGTTGCAGGCATTGGTGGAGTAAAAGAAGTTAATGCAAATAAAACCAATAAGCAAAGGTCAAAAGATGCATATAAGCAGGCATATGAAAATAAGGAAAAACTTAAAAAAAGATATGCAGAAATTATTGAAGAATTAAAGCCTTTAAAGGATGAGGAAGAACAAAAAAATCAAGAATGTGATTCAATGAGTATGTCTGATCCAAATTGGTTTACTAATCATTCTAAATGTCAAAGAGAATTAAGCGATATAGAAGATAAAATAAATGATTTAGAAACTGAGCAATTTAAAATAGAAAATTATGATAATACAGTTTATTATCAAGAAGTAAAGCCTATGTCATATCAAATTTTCTATATAATTGGTGCATCAATCGCGGGAGTTTCATTACTTGGTGCATTTATAATATACCTAGTTAAGGGTAAAAAAACTTATAATTAAATTAATAAACTAGGTGGCATTTGAAGCTATCTAGTTTATTGCATTAAAAAATAAAAATTATTATAATAGGAGGCGTAATATGGAAAATAAAGAATATTTAAATGAGCAAAAGTATCAAACCGCAGAAAAATCTATTACCTTAGGTGCAATTTTAGTATTAGTTATTGGTTTATTAATTGGAGGCCTTTTAATTTATAAAGGAGTTTCAAAACCTGGAACTGATAAGGTTGATACATTAAAGGTACAATTAGAAAATAAAAAAAGAGAACTTGAATCAGAAGGGTTAAAGTTTGATGAATTTGCAGAATATCAAGATGGTAAGACTTATGATTTGAAAATTATTACAGAAGCATTAGACCCAAGTTTTCCACATTGTAATTTTGATGAATACAAAAATAATTCATTAACAAAAGAGTATTGTGCTGCTAAAAATAGCACAGATGATTTTTCAAGTGGAGTATTTATAATGATAGGAATATTTATATGTGTAGTAACCGTTATGATTTCAGGTTCTATACTTATTTTTGCAAAAAGAAGACACATACTTGCTTTTGGAATGCAGCAAACTATGCCACTTGCTAAGGAGGGTATTGAAAAGATGGCACCAACCGTTGGTAATGCAGCAGGAGAAATAGCTAAGGGAATAACTAGCGGTATTAAAAGCGGTTTAAACAGTGAAAGAGATAAATAGTAATTAATTTAATCATTAGCTAAAAAAACTGATAATTAGAAAAAAATTCTAAATATCAGTTTTCTTTTTGTTAGTTATAATATTTCTTTTATTAGTTCATCTATTTTTTTATTAAGATCAAAACTAGTATCTATAAACTTAATATTATATTTTTTACATTGTGTATTCATTTCTTTGCTTATATTAATTAATTTTTCAAGTATTGTTATTAGTTCATCATCATCTTTTTTTGTTGGCCAGCCATCTTTAATATACTTTCTTATCTCACATAACTTGTCTTTTGCACTAATATTAGGATATCCAAAAAAGTATATATTCCAGTTATCTTTATTAATATTATCAATTATATCAGATGGCATAATGTGTGCAGAGTCAATTATAAATTTTTCATCTGTATCATCAATTAAATTTGTTACAGTATTTAAAAGTATTGATAGTTTTTTACTAGTATCATTTATTATAACAGAACTCTTAATACCCCAGTTTGGAAAGTTTCTTTTCATTGATGCTGTAAAATAATCAAGAGGAATATGATTATAATTTGTTTTTTTAGCTAATTTTTTGCAAAATAACGATTTACCTGATTTGGCTACTCCTGCAATTAATATGTTTTTCATGTTATCACCAAAAAAATTGTACCAAATTTTTTGGAAAAAGTCATTTGATCAAAACTATTGATACAAAAATAAAAGAACTACTACTTTAGTGTCACGCCTAAGATTAATGTACGTTATTTTTGTTAAATTAAAGAGTAGTTTATATAGCAAAATAATTATAAAAAAACAATATAAAAAAACAGCACTATTGCTGCTTAAAATTCAAAATGGCAGGGGATGAGAGAATCGAACTCCCAACAGTGGTTTTGGAGACCATTATTATACCATTTAACTAATCCCCTAAATGGAAACAAATAAATTATAACATAAAATTGTGTTGTTTTACAATATGTAATTAAAATTTTTGGTATTTATGAATATATTTAATTGGTGATGATAGTGAAAGTTAAATTAGACATACCGTATCCAAAGGTACGTGTGGAAGAAAAGAATCCTTATTATGCAGATTTATTAAGTGAAGACTACGCTGGGTTAGTAAGTGAACTTACCGCAGTTACGCTATATTCATATCAACATATGGAGAAATTTTCCAGTAATGATGAATTTTCTAAAATAATTGAGGAGATAGCAAATGTAGAAATGATGCATCTTGAATTGTTAGGTAAAACAATAAAACTTCTAGGTAAAGAGCCAATATATTCAACTTGTGAAGCATCAAGGGGAGACTGCATTATGTGGAATAGTAATTTTGTTAATTATTCTACTGATTTAAAAGATATGTTAAAGATAGATATATCATCTGAAGAGGCTGCGATTAAAACATATACTCTTCATAAAAAGTTAATTGATGATAAATACATTAAAGAAATGTTGGACAGGATAATTATGGATGAAAAAAGGCACTTAGAAATATTTAATTATTTGTATGACGGGCTTTGTAAAAGTAATGTGTAAAGTTTATAAAAACGTAGTTAATTTAATATTATAATTTAAGTTATTTTGATAGAATTATAATAGGTGATGGTATGACAAATTTTATAATTAACTTTGGGAAAACTGAACTTTTAATTTTACTTGCTATGTTACCATCCATAGTAATAGCATTTATCATATATAAGAAAGACATAATAGAAAAAGAACCAATAAAATTGTTATTAAAACTATTTTTATTTGGGGTTTTATCTACTGGAGTAGCTTTATTTTTAGAGATATACGCAGAAAAAATATTTCCTTTTTCTTTACAAAGTAACATAATTAGCATCTTTTTTAGATCATTTATAGTTATTTCTCTTTGTGAGGAAGTAGTTAAATGGTTATTTACTTATGTAATATGCTGGAAGGATAAAAATTTTAATTATGTTTATGATGCAATCGTTTACTGCGTTTTTATATCACTAGGTTTTGCAAGCGTAGAGAACTTAATTGCTATTTTATCTAATTCTGGTGGTTTTACTCTTGCACTTCAAAGAGGGTTAATTACGGTTCCTGCTCATGCCTTTTTTGGAATAATATCAGGATATTATTTAGGACTTGCTAAAAAATATGAAGCAAGAAGATGGAATAGAAAAAAGAGAAAATACATTATTTTAAGCCTTTTAATTCCCATAATAGTGCATGGAATGTTTGATAGTTTATTATTTTTATCAAGTACGGCTTCTCTTTTGTTTGCTACCGCATTAATAGTTTATTTATATTTGTCTAGTGCTTTAAAGGTTGTAAAAACATCTAGCGAAGCTAAAAAAATAACAAGAAGGTAAAGTGTTTATTTTACCTTCTTGTTTCATAATATTCTTCTAAAGTTAGATTGTTTTTCTTTAAGTATTTTGCGAGTTCTTGACCAACATATCTTAAGTGCCATGGTTCATAATTATAACCCGTTATTTCTTCTTTATCCTTTGGATATCTTATTATAAAACCATAAAGATATGCTATGTTTTCTAAGTAAAAATACTCATCACTTTCATAATTAGTCTTAAGCGAATTTTTATTATTTGTTATTATAAAATCAAATGCAAGACCAGTGTTATGCTCGGAAGTTCCAGGTTTTGCAACGTATTTTTCGGCGTAGTTTAAACCTTTTTCTTTTGCATAAGAATTATATATGTTACTTGAGTCATCAAACGTTCTAAAGCCACTTCTTATGTTAATGTAATATCCACGCTCTAATAAATTATTTTTAAGTTTAAGGTAGTTTGAGTAAGTTTCTTCTTCAAGCTTAATGCCTTTAATCGCGTTATCGTAAACATCAACTATTGTGTACTCTTTAATCATATCTTGACTTACAGCGTTAGCTTTGTTAATTATTATTTCATATTTTTTATTATATGCATTATTAACGTATGCTAATTCATTACTTGACTGATTCATCTTTTCGTCTAACTGAGCGTTATTTTCTTTTTCTATTACTGATGCCTTTAGTCTGTATATTTCCGATACCTGTTTAGTGTTTATAACATAAACTGTAGTTAATAAGAAAACGGATAATAAAAGACCATTTCTAATTATTTTTTTATATGCTTTGGGCTTTTTTCTCATTGCTTCGTTTATAGCGGCTTTTTCAGCATCACTTTCAAATAAAAACTCAGTCTTTGATTCATTTAAATCATAGAACTTTATATTACTCTTTTTCATCAGAACTACCTTTCTATCATTATGCATTATATCATAAGAACATAAAAAAAGAAAACACTTTTAAAGTGCTCTTACTCTTCATCAGAATCCTCATTATCAGACTTAGATATTTTTTCGTGTTCCCAGGTTATGCTTACAACACCAGGATTAGTACTTATCTCATTTATTACCATTTCAACTTTACTTGGAGTAGATGTTATCATAATGGCTTTAAGTTTTATTTCATCTTCTGTTATTTCACTACGCTCTAAGCTATTTAATACTAAGTCGTTATTATCTATTATTTTAGCAAAATTAGTTCTAACTTTTTCTTCCTTGGCCTTTTTACAATTAATTCTAATTGTGTATTTTTCCTTTTCTGTTGCCTTTAATTTGTTCATTATAACTAGTGAAACCAATCTTAAAATAACGTTTGATAAAAGAACGAATGCCGTTCCTATGGTGGCTTCTACAACAAGTCCTGCGGCACATAAAGTTCCAATTGCTGCAACACACCATAAAGTCGCTGCGGTATTAAGTCCCTTTATTTTACTTCCATCCCTAAGTATTACACCAGCACCTAAAAAACCGATACCAGAAACTACTTGTGCTGCAATTCTAGTTGTATCAGAATTTACTATATTAACGCCAAATGATAAGTAAACGAATAAAAATGCACCAATACAAACTAGTACGTTAGTTCTAAGACCTACCATACGGTGTCTTAACTGTCTTTCTAATCCTATTAAAATACTTAGTGCAAAGCATATTGTAATTCTAATTAAAAAAGTTGTTAAATCCATAGCAATCATTCCTTTCTTTGTGGAAACTAATTATAACATATGTTATAATTTATGTACAGGATGTGAATATATTAATATGAAAAAAGATTTGTTAAAAATAAGTAAAAAGAAAATAGAAGATAAAGTAAATGAAATTTTAGATAAAGAAATAGAAAAGTATAGTGATAATGAATTTATCAAGGAATCTATAGTTGAACTTAAAAGATTATCTAGTGGTGGTAAAAGAGTAAGAGGATACTTAGTTAAATTAGGCGCAATGTTATTTGGAAAAGATGATGATAGTTACATAGATTTAGCAGCTGCTTTAGAAATATTTCAAACGGCAATCCTTATACATGATGACATAATTGATGAGGCTGATAAAAGAAGAGGGCTTGAAACTATTAATGCCAAATATAAAGGCCACATTGGAGTTTCAAAAGCTATATGTATAGGAGATTTAGGCTTTTTTATTTCTTATAGAATAATTAATAATGCAAATATTAGTAAAGAACTAAAAGATGAGATAACAAAGATTTATTCTAAAACTCTTCATAATACGGTAAATGGAGAGATAATAGATGTTGAATTACCTTTAAAGGACATTAATTATCACAAGAGGATGAGTGATAGTATTATATATGATATATATCTTAATAAAACAGCTTGGTACACGATAATAGGTCCAATACTTATAGGGGCAGCATCAGCTTCTGCTAGCACAGAAGATAAGGAAAAACTTACTGTAATGGGGTCTTATCTTGGAATAGCATTTCAAATAAAGGATGATTTGTTAGGATTATATTCTACAAGTAGTAGCATGGGTAAAACTTTAAATGATGTAAAAGAAGGAAAACAAACAATTATTTATAAATATGCAATAGATCATGCAAATTGTGACGAGTTAAAAATTATAGATAAGTATTATGGAAATCCTAATATAAGTGCTGATGAAACAAAAATGATAGCAGACTTATTTGAAAAGTTAGGTGCAAGAAGAAATGCTGAAAAATTAGAGATAGAATACACTAATAAAGGTACTCAAATAATAAATAGTATGAATGTTAAAAATAAAGATTTATTTATGGATTTTACAAATTATTTACTTAAAAGAGATAAGTAAGATTTAGATGCTATGGCATAAGTTTATGTCGTAGCTTTTTTTAAATTATTTTCTAATTTATAGGTAGTAAGCATTATGTCTAAATCACTTACATATTCTAAAATGAATTTATTGTTTCTTTTTGATACTATTATACCTATCGTATTTTTATGATTTTTTTCTTTTAATGTTTTATCTATTATTTTAATATAATTTAGAGTTTGACCTATATCTCTTGCATTTACACTGTTAAGCTTTAATTCACAAACTATAAATCTGTTTAACTTGTAATTAAATAGTAGTAAGTCTACGTAATAATTTTTATTATCATAAGATAGTTTGTATTCGCTTCCAACAAAAGTAAAACCAGTACCTAATTCTAAAAAGAAATGTTCTAGTTCTTTTAATATGTATTTTTTTAAAACCTTTTCACTTATTTTTTCCTTGCTATCTATATTTATTAATATTGGGTCATGTATCATATCTTTTATATCTAAACTGGTTTCTTTGTCTGTTATTAGTTTTATGTTCTTCTTATCTGCATAAGATAATCTATCAAATGATTTTGTTTTTATTTCATTTATTAATCCTCTTACGGATAAATTATTTTGAATACATCTATTTATGTAGTAATTACGTTCGTTTTCATTTTTTAATGATAAAATGTAATTCCAGTGTGACCAACTCAATTGGGTCAACAGTGTTGACCTTTTTTCATTTTTAAAATAAATATAGAATTTTCTCATTCTCTTTAGATTTTTCTCACTATATCCATTTCCATACTCTTTAGTTAATTTTTCTGACCACTTTTTTATTAACCCGTCGCCATATTTAGCCTTTTCTTCGCCACCTTGTGCGTTGGTTAAAAGTTTTCCTATTTCATAATAGGTCTTAATGGTTTCTTTATTACTTTCTAAGTATCTAACCTTATCATTTACTTCTTTTTCTTCTATTAAATTCTTTATTTCTTTATAATAGTTCATAAATATTTCCTTTCTTGAATTATCTATTATACGAACCATTTATAAAAAATCTGTCGAATTATAAAAAATTGATGATAAAATGCAAACAACGGGTGGCAAGATAGGAAGCTATTTGCTACATTATAAAAAAGAAATAATAGAGAAATCAGATGAAAATAGCGATGCAAAATACATATGTGAATACTTTAATTGGGTAATGTATAGTGATTCTGAATATAATCCTTATAATGATAAATATAAAAATACACAGGAAGATATTATTGATGAAAATATCAAGTAATTAAGAAGGAATATGATGTTCCTTTTTAATTACTTTACTAGATGAATTTATTTTAAGATTATAATATTTTAAAAATGATTTATTCTATTAAAATCAAGTAAAATTGCTAATGTATTGACATTATGATTGCCATATGATATATTTGTGATGAGGTGATGATTATGGGGAAATCTTCTAATATCAATATAAGAATAGATGAATCTTTAAAAAAGGATGCAGATAATTTATTTGATGATTTAGGAATTAGTATGTCTTCCGCAATTAATATTTTTTTGAAGCAAGCCGTAAGAGAACAAAAAATCCCTTTTGAGATAAAAAGAGAATATCCTAATTATGATACTGAAATGGCAATTGCTGAACAATCAGATGAAGGCTCAAAGGTTTATGATTCGGTTGATGAATTATTTGAGGATTTAGATAAATGAAATATAAAATTAAAATATCTAAACTATTTAAAAAAGACTATAAACTAGCTAAAAAAAGAGGACTTGATGTATCAAAATTAAAATATATAATTGAGGTACTTGCTTCTGGTGAAAAGTTAGATATAAAATTAAAGGATCATAGACTTATTAGTGATAAAAACTATGATAATGTAAGAGAGTGTCATATAGAACCGGATTGGCTTTTGATATATAAAATAGAAGAACAAGTATTATTACTTAAATTAATTAGAACAGGAAAACATAGTGATTTATTTAAATAATTAAGCTTATATTAATACGTAAGCTTAATATTTTTTATAATAATTAGCACTCTTGCTTGACAAGTGCTAACTATAGATATATAATGTATCTAGTGCAAATAAAAGATGCATAATATTATTTATAAGGGGTGATATTTATGTTTAATATGAACGAACAAAAGGAAGAAAATGTTTTAGAAAAATATGGTAGAGATATTACTCAATATGTTAAAGATGGAAAGGTTGATCCAGTAATTGGTAGGGATGAAGAAATACGTTCTATAACACGTATTTTATCTCGTAAGACAAAGAATAACCCAGTTTTAATTGGTGAACCAGGTGTTGGTAAAACTGCTATTATAGAAGGTCTTGCTGGGCGTATTGTAAAAGGTGATGTGCCAAGTAGTTTAAAGGATAAAACCATTTGGGAACTTGATATGGCTGCTTTAATTGCGGGTGCTAAATATCGTGGTGAATTTGAAGAAAGACTTAAAAACGTTTTAAATGAAGTTAAAAAGTCAGAAGGTAACATAATTATGTTTATCGATGAAATTCATATGATAGTAGGTGCTGGTAAATTAGATGGTGCAATGGATGCTGGTAATATGTTAAAACCAATGCTAGCTAGAGGAGAAATACACCTAATTGGTGCAACAACTTTAAATGAATATCGTAAATATATTGAAGATGATGGAGCCTTAGAGCGTAGATTTCAAAAGGTATTAGTAAAAGAACCAACCGTATCAGATACAATTACTATATTAAGAGGTTTAAAGTCTAGGTTTGAAGTTCATCATGGTGTATCTATTTCTGATGCTGCATTAGTTTTTGCTGCAACACTTTCAAACAGGTATATAACGGATAGATATTTACCTGATAAAGCAATTGACTTAATAGATGAAGCTTGTGCAACAATTCGTGTTCAAATGGATTCAGTTCCAGAAAACATAGATAGTTTAACAAGAAGAATTATGAAACTTCAAATAGAAAGAGAAGCTATTAAAAAAGATAAGGATGATATTAGCCGTGAAAGGGTTAAAGAACTTGATTCTAAAATAAAAGAGATGAAGAGTGAAGAAGCTTATTTAAGAGGTAATTGGGAAAAGGAAAAAGCTGTTCAAGTAGACATCAAAAAGACTAAAAAAGAGCTAGAAGAAGCAAGATTTAAACTTGAAATGGCTGAAAATAATTATGATTTAGAATCAGCCGCTAGATTAAGACATGGAACAATTCCAGAACTAGAGAAAAAACTTGATAATTTAAAGAATTCTAGTGATAATAAAATTCTAAGTGATAGGGTAACAGAGGATTTAGTTGCATCTGTTATATCAAGATGGACGAACATTCCTATTACTAAACTTGCTAAGGGTGAAAAAGAAAAAGTTTTAGGCCTTGAAGAAAACATGAAATTAAGGGTAAAAGGACAAGATGAGGCTTTAAAATTAGTTAGTGATGCCATTATAAGATCAAGATCAGGTATCAAAGATGAAAATAGGCCAATTGGTTCATTTATGTTTCTAGGCCCTACTGGTGTTGGTAAAACGGAGGTTGCAAGAACACTTGCTTATGAATTATTTGATGATGAAAAACACATGGTTAGAATTGATATGAGTGAGTATATGGAAAGTCATTCGGTAGCTCGTCTTATAGGAGCGCCTCCAGGATATGTTGGTTATGATGAAGGTGGTCAATTAACTGAAAAAGTAAGAAGAAATCCTTATAGTATAGTTTTATTTGATGAAATAGAAAAAGCTCATAGAGACGTTTTAAACATTCTTCTTCAAATACTAGATGACGGAAGAATAACTGACGGACATGGAAGAGTAGTTGATTTTAAAAATACCATCATAATAATGACTTCTAACATAGGAAGTAGTTATGCACTAGATGGTAAAGTAGACGAAGAATTAATAAATTCTGAATTGAAAAGCTATTTTAGACCAGAATTTTTAAATCGTATTGATGAAATAATCGTCTTTAATGCACTAAGTAAAAATGTCATTTATGAAATATTAGATAAGCTAGTAGATGATTTAAATAAAAAACTAAAACATCAGAGAATAAGCATATCTCTAACAGAAAAAGCTAAGGAGTTTATCGTTAAGAATGGATATGACCACAATTATGGTGCAAGACCACTTAAGAGATATCTATCTAAAAATCTAGAAACATTACTTGCTAAAAAACTTATATCAGGAGATGTTATATCAGGTGATAATTTAACAATTGATGCATCAAATGATGAATTAGTTATAAAAAAGTAAGAGTTACTTAAAAAAAGGTAACTCTTTTTTTGAATGAATTTTATTATTTAGACCATAACCTTAATAGTAAAAGCAGTGTAAAGTAAGTTTTAAAAAATGTTTTAATTACATGCTTTTATGTTATTATTATAATAGATTATGATAGAGGAGTTGATAATATGGCTAAAAAGGAAGAAAAAAATCCAGTTGGAAGACCAAAGTTAGCTGATTCTGAATTAATAAAAGATTCTTGGTGCAAGATAGCTGCTAGTTTAGTAATTGTTTTTGTGCTTACAATATGCGGAGTAGGTGTTCTAACGGCTAGAACTCCACTACAAGTGTTAACTTTTCAAAATCCAAATAAATTACAAGGTAGTGTAGCAAGAACAGTTGCTTATAAAAAAGTTATACCAGCTTCTAAAGTAAAGGTTATACCAGCAGAGCATGCAGAAACTAAAAAAATAAATTCAGACGGAACGGTAACTAGGGAAATACCAGCTATTAAAACAAAGACTATAAGTGTAAGTAAATAAGCATCATTGATGCTTTTTTCTTTTGTATATAAAAAATAAATGCTATAATATACAAGGAAGTGATATTTTTGAAAAGCGTTAAGAATATTTTATTTATTTTTATTTTTTCATTAGCATTGTTTTTTTCGTTTAATATAAAAGCTTATGCAAAAGAGGTAAACGTGTATGTATTTTATGGAAAAACTTGTCCTCACTGTGAGGAAGCGATGAAATATTTGGATAAGATTAAAAATAAATATGATTTAAACATTATTAAATATGAAGTTTGGTATGATCAAGATAACCAAGCATTAATGAATGAAATAGCAGATTTTTTAGATGTTAATGCAAGCGGAGTTCCGTTTGTTATAATAGATAATACTCCTATCTTTGGATATTCTTCTAAAGTTACAGATGATACATATAAATATCACATTAAATTAGCTAGAAGAAAAGATTTCAAAGATAAAGTTGGAATAAAATTAGGTGTTGTAAAGGGAAGTTTAACGGAAGATATAACTTATAATAACACGCAAAAAAAGAGTTATGAACTTTCTATTTTTCAGGATAAAAACATAGATTTTGAAAACATAAACATTTATTTATCTAGCATTATATTAGGACTAATAGACGGAATAAATCCTTTGATGTTGTGGATTTTTGCTGTCATACTAGCTACTATACTAGATGAAAAAAAAGATAAGAATAAGATTATTTTATCAGTTGTTTTATTATTTTCTTTAAATGCATCTTATATTATATTTATTAACAATGGTAGTTTTGATAATGTTATTAATTATGCTTCATTAGCAAGACTTTTATTATCCGTAATACTAATTTGTTTTGGTACAGTAAAACTTATACTTTATGCAAATTGTTTAGATGAAAAAACAAACGTAAAAGAAAGTAAGATAAAGAACTTTTTAAAAAATAATAGTTTGTTAATATTATCTATCATCATGATAATATTTGGTGTATTATCTAATTTTGTTAGAACATTAAACGTAAGTGATGCATCCATTTTATTTAGTGATTTATTAAAGTTAAATGGTTCAGCAAATAAGATATCAGTCTTATCTTTATATGCGCTATTTTCGTTTGCTATAAATATTGTAATACTTATGATGCTTTTATTATTGGTAAAATTATTTAATAAAACCAAAATATCTAAAGCATCTAAATTAATTAGTGGAATACTATTTTTCATAGTAGGAATTCTTATGATTGTTAAATAGTAAAAACATATTTTAAGGAAGTGATTTACATGGGAACTTTATTTGTTGTTGCAACTCCAATTGGGAATTTAAATGATTTTTCAAAAAGAGCAGAGGAAACATTGAGACAAAGCGATTTAATATTAGTAGAAGATACAAGACAAACAATAAAATTATTAAACCATTTTGATATTAAGGTAAAAATGCTTTCTTATCATAAATTTAACGAAAGAGAAAGAGTATCGGAGATAATAAATCTACTAAATGAAGGTAATGATATATCATTAGTTTCTGATGCCGGAACACCTTGTATATCAGATCCGGGCTATATATTAATAAAAGAAGCTTTAGAAAATGATATTAAAGTAATTGGCATTCCAGGTTGTAGTGCTGTTATAACATCTTTGTCAGTAAGTGGGCTTGATACTTCATCATTTGCTTTTTATGGGTTTGTTCCAACTGAAAATAAACCTAAAAAAGAATTATTTGAACGTATAAAACACTCTTCTGTTGCAACTAAAGTAATTTATGAGTCACCAAAAAGAATAATAAAGTTATTAGAATACATAAAAAAAGAAATACCAGGATGTGTGGTTAGCGTATGCACTGAACTTACTAAGGTTCATGAACGCACTATTCACGGTAAAATAGAAGAAGTATATGAAAAAATGAAGGATGATCCTAACAGTCTTAGGGGTGAATACGTAGTTTTAATTAATAATGAAAGAGAAAAAGAAAATGAAAGTGATGTATCAGTTGAAGCATTATTAGTCGATTTAATTATTAAAAACAAATGTTCTTTAAAAGATGCAATAAAACTTTTGAATGAAGAAAATAAAGATCTTAGTAAAAAAGATATATATAATGCAAGTTTAAATTTAAAAGACATACTAAAAAGATAGCAAATGAACTGAACCCCAAAAGTTGGACAGTTTATAAATAATTTCTAATTAGAGGATTGTAACCTGTAATTTACAGGAGACAGTCCTTTTAATTTTTCTTTAATTCTATCATAATTATAATAATTAATATAATCATCTATTGCAAGAATTAATTCATCTATTGTTTTATATTTATCTTCTTGATCATAAAACATTTCAGTTTTTAGTAGCCCAAAAAAGTTTTCCATCATTCCATTATCCATACTATTTCCTTTTCTTGACATACTTTGCCTTATTCCTTTATTTTTTAATCTTTGTTGATACGACTGATGCTGATATTGCCATCCTTGATCGAAATGGAATATTAATCCTTCAAGATTGTCATTTTTATTAAATGCTTTATTAAGCATATCCCTTATTTGTTCTAAATTAGGCGACTTTGATATATTATGTGATATTATTTCACCATTATAACCATCTAGTATAGGTGATAAATAACACTTTTCTCCTCTAAGATTAAATTCTGTAACATCTGTATACCATTTTTCATTTGGGTTATCTGCCTCGAACTCTCTATTTATAAGATTATCTAAAATATTCCCCACAGTTCCCTTATAAGATGAATATTTTCTTTTATTTCTTTTTAATGGTTTTAATCCTAATTTCACCATCAATCTATAAACTTTCTTATGGTTGATATTATAACCTTGATTTCTTAATTCTAATGTAATTCTGCGATAACCATATCTTTCTTTATTATTTAGAAATATTTCTTTTATTTTATTTATAATAACTTTATTTTTATCATCTTTATTAGTTTTAGATAAAGTATAATAATATACAGATTTAGCTAAACCAGATACTTTTAAGAATCTTTAAAGAATAAATTGGCCGAAGTTCTTTTACAACACTTACTTTTTCTTCTGTTGTTGATTCTTCCTTGCTTGAACAACGGCTCTCAATTTTTTGGAGTATTCTAGTTCTGCTTTCAAATACAAATTTTCTTTTTTTAATCTTTCATTTTCTTCTTCTATTGTTTCATCTTTTCTAAGTTTAAATTCTTTTTTGTTCATAGTCGGACGACCTCGCTTTCGTTCAACTATATTATAGCAGTTTTTCTTATATTCTCTAATCCAATTAAACAATATTCCATTACTGAGTAATCCCTCATCTATGGAAACAGACAGAGTTGTTTCTCCTTTCAATAAAACTCTATTAATAATTTGTTCTTTTTCATAACTATTAAATTTTCTATTTTTAGTAGTTCTAAGAATATCATAACCATGTTTATCAATTAGTCTAACTAAATATCTAATTTTGTCTACACCTATGTCATATTGCTTTGATAAATATGTTGGGGACTCACCATTTTTTATTTTTTTATAAATTTCTATTCTATTTTCATAAGTTAATTTTGCCATACAAAAACCTCGTTTCTATGTCCAAGAAACGGGGTTCATATCAAAAAGTGCTATCTTTTTAATACATAAACTTTATAAAGCATATCATCTAAATCATCTTTAATTATGCTTTCTTCTGCTGATAACATGTTATTCCTGATTAAACCATCCATAAATCTTTGCGCATTTTCATCCTTTTTCATAGTTTCTTTATTATTTTTTCCAGAAACTAAAAAGCAACAAGGAATTCCCATACCAGCCCAAGCTTTAAATCTTTTATCAAGACCACTTAATTTTTTTGATACAACAAAGCATTTAGCATCTTTTATATATTTAATCATTTCAGGTGTTATTAAATAATCATATATTCCGTATGGATTACTATATGTGGTTTTAGTAATTTCTAGTCTATCAATTTTTTTATCTTCCTTAATGTTTGGTGTAATTATGTTTGCACATCTTCCTTGATTAGCGTAACATTCTGATACGGTAGGTGATAAGACCCATTTTTTATGGGCATCTACGTACCTTAATTCATCATTAAATTCTGTTATTTTATCAGTTTTAACGGTACAATATAAAAGACTGGATAAGATGATTTTTTCTTCTTTTGCCATTTCTATTTCAGATTTATTTAAACTTCCTTTAAAATATTTACTACACGCATTTGTGTAAGACACCTTTGTCATCTCCTTTTTTAGGCGAACGAGAAAAATAATAACACAATTATACTAACACTGTCAAGATGAATATTTTGTCATATAATGTAATATGAGGAAATATGTTTTATTTAATTTTTTAGTTCAGCTTATTATTCTTTTTGTATCATCTAATTTATTCTTTGAAAAACAAGGCGTTAAATTCGTTTATTCACTTGGGATAATTAGCCTGATTTTTGTTCCAAGCATGATAGAATTTAATTTAGGAGTTAAAATAAAGCCACTACTTCATTACTTCATAACTATATTTTGTTTACTATTATTCATAATTTTAATTGCATTTTAATAACTTTGTTATATAATTAAAGTATAAGATTAAGATAGGAGACATTATATGAACAGTAATTACAATGATATAATTGATATTATTTTAACGTTTACGAGTGATGAGGAACTTTCAAGCGATATTGCGGTATCAGGTAGTATAGTGCCTTACTTAGTAACTAATAAGGAATCTATGGAGTATCACTCTGATTTTTATATACTAGTTAAGAACAAGAAAATAAACTTGGTTAGAGATAAGATAAAAAAACTAACCAAGGAATATGAATTTGATTTTATATCTGATTCTAAAAAGTATTCGAAGGAAGATTATGGTTTTAAAGTTAAGTATCAAGGTACAACGGTTGGGTTCTTCCCATATTCTTTAATTGATAATAATTTAACTATAAAAACATATGCAATAAATAAGGATAATACTAAGATAAGTCTTAAGAAAAAAATTATTCCTGACGTTAAAAAAAGTAGCGTAATAAGATTAATTAATTTTTCTAAACAAAAAATAAGAATAATGAGCCCGGAATTTATTTTAGCGGATAAAGAAACCAGAGAAAAAAGAGCAGGTAATCCTACTGATGAAACGATGTACTTATTAAGTAAAATAAGTGATGAAAGTGTTTTGAAAGTTATAAGGGAAAGCATAAGTAATATGGAAGTTAAAATAGATACGAAGGAAACTAAGAATAACGATTATATATTAGTTATCATTTTAGCAGCATTATTTATTCTTCTTTTAGTAGTTGCGTACATTTGTTTTAAAAAATAGTCCCGAATAGGGATTTTTTTAGTATAATAAAAGTAGAGGTGATAGAAATGAAAAGAATAATATTTCACATAGATGTTAATAATGCATTTCTATCTTGGTCTGCGGTTGAAATGTTAAAAAATGGTAGCAAATTAGACATAAGAACCATACCCGCGGTAGTTGCTGGTGATGAGAAAAAAAGAAGAGGAGTTGTAGTTGCAAAAAGTTTTCCTGCAAAAAAAGCTGGAATAGTATCCGGAGAGCCACTTTATATGGCAAGAAGAAAGGTTGATAAGCTATACGTTGTAAAATCCGAAAGGCAAAGCTACATAAAATATTCTGATGCCTTTTATAATATATTATGTAAATATACTCCGATAATAGAAAGGTATTCAATAGATGAATGCTTTATGGATATGACAGGAATGGAAATGATGTTTGGTGACCCTGTTAAATTGGCTTACAAAATAAAAGATGAGATTTATGATACACTTGGATTTACGGTAAATGTAGGTGTTGCAAATTCTAAAGTGTGTGCAAAGATGGCTAGCGACTTTGAAAAACCAAATAAAGTTCATACTTTGTTTGATTATGAGGTAAAGGAAAAGATGTGGCCTTTAAAAGTAGATGATTTATTTATGGTTGGTAAAAGTTCTAGTAAAAAATTACATGAACTAAACATTAATAGGATAGAAGATTTAGCAAAAGCAGATATAAATATGCTTACTAGATATTTTAAATCTATGGGACGGATGATGCATGATTATGCAAATGGTATAGATGATTCCCCGGTTGAAAAACCACTTCCTAAAAATAAGGGAATAGGAAACTCGACGACACTTCCTAAAGATGCAACTGATATTATGACGCTTAAGAAGGTAGTAAAGAAATTATCTTATATGGTTGGAATAAGGTTAAGGGAAGAGGAAAAGTATGCAACTGTTATAGCAGTTCAACTTAAAAATAATAATTTTATGAATTTTGTCCATCAAAAGAAGTTAGTTAATCCGGTATCTTCAGATGATGATATATATGAAACTGCCTGTGTTTTGTTAAAAGAAATGTGGAATGGGGACCCTATAAGGTTAGTTGGATTAAGGGTAAGTGATTTTACTGATAAATCATATGAACAAGTATCGTTATTTGAAAGGGTAGGAAAATCAAACGAAAGGGATAAGGTTCAAAGAGCGATGGATAAAATAAATAAAAAATATGGTAATAATACGATTAAAAGCGCGGCTTTGTTTGATGAAGATGATTAAATCACGTTAAATCAAAATGAAGTGCACAAATAAGTGCATAACAGCAAAAAAGTGCAATTTCAATAGAAAGTGCACTTTTT
>CAKPCM010000003.1 GCA_934141615.1 uncultured Bacilli bacterium | reverse complement strand
TTCAATGGGCCATCTCGTTCGACTTGCATGTCTTAGGCATGCCGCCAGCGTTCATCCTGAGCCAGGATCAAACTCTCAAAAATATATTCATTTTGTTTTGTTTGTTTTTCCTAGCTACTCAAATAATCTTGACGTTTTGCTCAGTTTTCAAAGATCATTTTCACCCTTGTTTTACAAAGGCTTTTTACGCTTTTTTTTGACTTCTTTTTGTCAAGCGCAATAAAAATATACCACATCCAAATGGTCATGTCAACAACTTTTTTCAATTTTTTTCATTTTTTTTGATTTTTTTAAAAAAAAGTGCTTTTTTGCTTATTTTTTCTAGTAAAAATAGGTATTTTAAATAACCATTTCTATTTAATATATGTAAAAATTTATTTTTTATTACCAGTTAGTTGCATAAATTTTTCAAAATATCTTATTGCAATTTTCTTGTCAAAGGGACCAGTGTTGGAACTGTATACCTTAATTAAGTTTTTTAACTCTTGCTTGACAATCAAATTTATCTCTTCTGGATAATTCATCTTCTTCCTGTGATACTCATATTCAGACTCATCTAAGATCTTATAAGTTCCATCTGGGAAGCCTCTTAAATCCAAATCGTAATCAATATACTTAATTACCTTGCCCTCAATTATGGTTGGGCTTGCTATATTACAATAATAATATATGTCATTTTTCTTAAATTGTACTATTACATTATACCATTTGTCCTTAAAATAAAATATTATGGCTGGTTCTTTCGTATACCAAGTTCTGCCATCTTCTTCCATTACCTTTACCTTGTTGTTTCCAAAAACAAGGTAATCTTTTTTTATGTCTAACAAAACAGAATACTCATAACTATTATATATATGGCCATCATGTTTATAACAATGAATAGTATAATTATCTCCTACTTTCATTTTTCTCATATTTTTTCTCCTCGTTAACTCAATATTATACTTTTTTAATAAAAAACACAAGAAAAACAAAAATAAAATATAATTCCAGCGGGCATGGTGCTTTTTTACCGGCGCACATAAATTATGAAAATCAAAATTTTTTGCAAGTAAAAAGACAGATATTTATGCATATCTTTGTATAATATATCAAAAACTTGCATTTATCTGACTTTTTCTTATTCTAATTTTACACCAGTTTTATTTATTTGCAACTACATTTAATGCTTTTTGAAGCTGATTATCGTTTGCTTCTGTTGGATTATTTTCATAATCAGATGATAATTCCACGCTAACAGTTGGTTCAACACCTTTTTTATTAATCCAGTTTCCGTTAGGTGATAACCATTTTTGAATCGTATATTTTATCATACCTTTACTTGTTTTTAAATCCTTGGTCGTTTGAACGGTGCCTTTACCATATGTATATGTTCCAACAACATCTGCACCATAAGATTCTTTTAATCCAATAGCTAAGATTTCAGAAGCTGATGCACTTGCCTTGTTTACCAAAACCGCAATAGGGTAATTTCTTGATTCACTTGTTGTTGCGGCATACTTATAAGTTGTTTTTCTATCTGCAATTTGATAACTTATCGTTCCCTTAGGTAAGAACATATCAAGCATATTAGTTACCGAATGTAAATAACCACCAGAATTATTTCTAACATCTATTACTAATCCTGAAATATTTTCCTTTTCTAACTGTTCGACGTTACTCCTAAACTGACTATATGTGTTATTTGCAAATGTGTTTATAACAACGTAGCCTATCTTTTTACCATTTACATCATATGTCTTTGATTCAACTGATTCTATTACAACTTCTCTTTTTTCAACATCAAATTCTAAAGTGGTTCCGTCTCTTTCTATTTTTATGTTGGCGTCTTTTCTTTTAGCATCCTTAATTAGAGCAACCACCTCAGTTGTTGACATTCCTTTTGTACTTTTACCATTAACTTCTATTATTCTATCATTAAACTTTAATCCTGCTTCTTGAGCTGGTGAGTTTTTAAATACTGAAAATACTATTACATTACCATCTTTATCTAATGATATTTCAGCACCTATACCGTCATAAGAACCATTCATAAGTTCATCGAAATTTTCTTTTTCCGTTTTTGTAAAATAACTTGTGTGTGGATCATCTAGTGAGTCTAACATTCCATTTATAGCACCTTCGATTAGTTTCTTTTTGCTTACCTTCTTATAATAAGACGTATTAATTAAATCATAAACTTCTTCAAATTCTGCTAATTTCTCATCGGATTTTAATGAAGAATTACTAAGTGCGTTCTTATTATGCGAAGCATCATTCATAACAACAACCGTCAAAAATACCGAAACTATCATTATTAAAGTGCCAAATAATATTAATTCATAAACCTTAAAATCGGTCTTTTTATTTAAAAATATATTTATTTTATTGCTTTTTTGTTCTTCTTTATTTTCAAAAGATTCATTTTCTTCTTTAATTTGCTCTTTTTTTAACTTTTCTTTTACTGCTTTTTTGTTTTCTGGCTCATTTTTTTTATTTTTCATATGTTCCATTTTAACCTCCGCATAATAAAAGTATAGCACAAATGTATGAAAAAAAGTAACTAAAAATTACTAAAGTTACTTAAGTTCATCAATTATTTCGCTTTCGTTTGTAACGTAAGATGTAACCGATTCATTAGAAATAGTTAATAAAGCTTCTTTTTTTACTTTCAAACTGCTACTATTATCAGGTTTTACGTTATCAGTATCAGATGATACATACTTGTTTATAGCCTCATCCTTATTTACTAAATATAATTTAGTATCACCGCTATAACTTGTTATCGCTGATTTTAAATCATCACTTACGTCTTGTTCCGAGAAAATTAATACTTTATAAGTTTCAGGTGTTTGATCAAAAACCTTACTTGCAAGTATTTTGTTTTCATAATTAGATGCAGCATTTGTGGTAGTAGTCTTTTTTTCACTATTTTTCTTGCTTCCTATTTCACCAGTCATAAACACGGCAGTTGTAAGATATACAACTAGTATTACTACTATTACTACGACCGATAAGATTATTCCGTTTTTAACTTCGTTTTTCATATCTATCACCTTTTTAATTTTACCACATCTTATCTTTAAATTAAACCTATTTTTTAATTCGTAATTTAATCTGTTTTAACTATTTGCTTGTTTTTTAGCTTTTTATTTTCCAACAGGAAGTGTTGCTACTGATTTAGCGACTGTTATAAGATCTTCTTTTGACATATCACTTGAAACTAAATAGTATTGTAATCCATCGTTTATAAAGCTTACGCTTGAATCCCCTATGATGGCTATTTGGCCTCCTAAAATATCTAAATCTCCATTTGTTGGAATAACTTCCATATCATCGCTTTTTGAAACGGTCTCTTCAACTAGCATAAAAGGAGTATCCCCACTAAATGTCATGATTATTCTTGAGCCCTCGTCTAAATCAATTGTTTTTTCGCTTTCAAGATAAGTTCCGTCTGGCAAATACATTGGATATACGGCCTCATCAAGCATTTTAGACTCTGTTTCCGTCTTTTCGTCATCACTTTCTGTATCAGCATCAAAAGTCTTCATATTCTCCTCTAATACGAAGTATTTATTGTTAAATTTGGCTTTCATATCACAGGATTTAAACGAAACTTTTATCTGGGCGCTTCCGGTGTCATCATAAACAACTACCTTTTTTATGTTTAGGTTTTTATCAAGCGTTACTATTTGATGTGTTAAAGATGCATTATTTTTATAATTTACTTTGCTTTTAAATACATAATTGCCGCCTTGTTTTTTCATACTAAGTTTAGAGTCATTTTTCATATCATTTATAACTGATTGTAATAAATAACTTTGTGAATTGTTATAAGGCCATTTGCTTTGGAATTTGAAACTCTTATTTAAAGATGGTGTAAGTACATAAACTCCGTCCTCATTTTTTAATATTATTTGTTCGTGATTATTGGTTTTGTTTCTAAGAGAAACTCTATAATTATCTTTCTTTTTATAAGATACTGAAACATCATATTTATAAGAGTCTTCATTATTTATTAATTCCATTTCTGCTTCAAGTTTATACCCGGAAGTTTTATCCATTTTTTTTGATAACTTATCCACCACCGATTTACTAGTTTCCTTCCCGCAGCCTGTTAAACAAACTACACAAATGATTGCCAGTATGGGCAATAAAAATTTTTTCATTAATTCACCTCTTTTGTTTTCATTTAATTATATGGTTAATTTTTTTTAATATTCGCGTATAAAAATAGTTTTTTTGATTATCATATAAGTATAAAAGGAGGAAAATTATGAAAACATTACAAATTATAGCCTTAACAGTAATGATAATTGGTGCCTTAAACTGGGGATTAATTGGACTTTTCAATTTTGACTTAGTTGCAACCATATTCGGTGGCACTGGTGCATTAGGCTCTAAAATAGTATATATATTAGTTGGTATTTGTGGGTTAATTGGTATTAAAACATTAGTTGATCTAATAAATGACGTTAAATAAAAAATAGTTTTCATTAATTTGAAAACTATCTTTTTTTATTTAGTATTTAACATCTGTTAATGTAAGACCTTGAGCGGGTGCACATAAAAAGGCACACTTTCTATCTTTTTTTTCTAACAAACTTAAAATTATGTCAGGTGATACTTTTTCCTCACCTATTTTAATTAACGTTCCAACCATGTTTCTAACCTGGTATTTTAGAAAACCACTTCCTTTAAAGGTGATTTTGATTATACCTTCTTTTTCATCTACACTTGCATCATAAATTTCCCTTACCTTGTCTTCCTTTTTATCTTCGGCAGATGCAAATGTAGTAAAATCGTGCTTACCTATAAAATATTTTACTGCTTTCTTCATTTCCCTTATATTTAAAGGCTTACAGTATTGATACACGTGGGTGCGAAGTAAGGGGTTATAGGTCTTTGTATTTATCAAATACTCATATGTTTTTGACTTTACCATATATCTTGCGTGAAATAAGTTATCTACTTCCGTTACGCTATTTACGTAAATATCATCTGGCAAGTAACTGTTTAGAGCACCATTTAACTTGTATGCTCCTATTTTTTTATCCAAATCAAAATGAGCCTTTTGATGAATTGCATTAACTAAAGCATCCGTTCTACCAGAAGATGATATCTTAACATAAGAGTCATTTATGTTTGATAAAACCCTTTCTATTTCACCTTGAACCGTTCTTTTTCCTGGCTGCTTTTGATACCCACTAAAGTTTGCACCAGAATAAGAAAAATCTATTAAATATCTAGTCACACTAACACCAACCTAACCATATAACCACATAAATAAGGATAACAGGGACAAATACTAATATTTTATCAAGTTTTGTTACCTTATTTTCATGATAATTCGTTCTTTTTTTATTTCCATAAAATCTTAGTTTCATTATCTTTACCATTCTTCTAGAAAGTTTATAAGATAATGATATAACTGGTACAATCATTTTCTTAAATGATTTTAGCTTATTTTTATTATATGAAACTCCTCTATACGCCATTGATTTTCTAACCGTTTTAGATTCCTCAAAGACAGTTGAAATAAACTTAATATCCATCGCGATTTTAAGTGATAGTTTAGAAACGGGAAAATTAAGTTTTTTAAGACAAGCAAAGGCGCACTCAAATCCCCATGCTATTTCACTTAATGACGTTGTAAAAGTTAATATTAAAAACAAAATGATTATTAAGAATAATTTTGCAGCACCTATTAAGGCTATTGTTGGATTTAAAAGCGTGCACAAAAGTAAGATAAACAAAAGAACGTATAAGGGCCAAACTAATAATGCGTTTGATACGTATGCTCTTACATCTATCTTAGATAAACCTATTATAATAAGTAAAAAAGCGGATAAAATACCTAGTGATACTAAATCGTTAATAAGTAGTAGTGATATAAAAGTAAGCAAAAACCATATTATCTTCATTTTAGAATTCATCAAATGCACCTTGGAAGATGATGAAACATACCTAAAGAAAGGATATTTATTAGTCATATCTCGTCCCCACCTCTCGTAATTCATCTTTTACTTCTTTTATTTTTCTTACCAAGGAATTCATATCCTTTAAGTAACCTAAATCTATGCCTGTTTTGTCATAAATCATTTTTTCAAACCTAATTACGCTAGGAACTGGCGTGTTATTATTATCCAATAACTCAACGTTTGCAAAAACATCTATCTTACTTCCTTCTTTAACTACCACACCTTCGTTTAAAACAACTACATTATCCACTATCTCATATAGCATATCAACGTCGTGAGTAACTATTATAATCGTTTTAGAATATCTGGTTTTTAATTTTCTTAAAAGTTTCATTAATCTTTTTTTACTATTATTATCAAGACCAATAGTAGGTTCATCCATAATAAGAAGTTTAGGATTTGATATAAGAACGGATGCTATTGCAACTAATCTTTTTTCTCCATTATTAAGACTAAATGGACTTCTACTTAAATATGACTCATCTAATCCAACCATCTTAAGAACTTTAATTACCCTTGATTTTATGTTCTTGTTTTTTGGAGAAAATATTTTTTCTGCAAAAGCAACTTCTTCACCAACGGTATTACAAAAGAATTGCTTTTCTGGAAATTGATAAACTAACCCAACATCGTATCTAAATTTATTAAACTTAAAATTACGTTTATTAAGATTATACTTTCCTATTATTATCTCTCCCATAGTAGGTTTTGTAATTCCGTTCATAAGTTCTAACATAGTTGACTTACCACTACCTATTGGACCTATTATTCCATGAATTAAATTACTCTCCAAGCATAAATTTATATCCTTTAAAGCTCTTTTTTCGTTTTCCATGCCATAATTATAGAAAAAGTTAACGTTTTTAAAAATTACTTCCATATTAAAGACACCAACCTTTCTAAGTCAAGCTCCAGACTAGATACAATTTTATACACCTTAAGTTTTTGAGAAAGTTCTACTCCAAATGGCACTTCAAGGCCAATTTTTCTCATAACTCTTTCTTCCGTAAAAACTGATGGAAATGAGCCATCTACAACTATTACACCATCATTTATAATAACTAGTCTATCTGAATATAAAGCCTCTTCTAGATTATGGGTAAATGATATTATGGTTACTCTTTTTTCTTTGTTATATTTTTTAAGCAATTTAAGAAGAGAGGCGCGCTCATTAATATCAATCATTAAAAGAGCCTCATCCAAAACAAGTATTCTAGGTTCAAGCATTAACGCACATCCTAATGCAACCTTTTGCTTTTCACCACCGGATAAATTATATGGATTTTCCTTTAGAAGGTGATCTATCTTAAGAAGTTTTGATATCTCATCTATTTTCTTCGTTATTGTCTTAGGATAAACTCCTAGATTTTCCAAAGAAAAAGCAAGTTCATCTTCTACCGTTTCGCACGCAAAAAAATTATCAGGATTATCAAATACAAATCCAATATTACGTCTTATATCATGCAAATTTTCTTTTTTAAGAGGTTTATTAAATATGGTTATATCAGAATATGACTTTTCAAGACCTGCTAAAATCTTAACTAATGTTGTTTTGCCAGATCCATTAGGTCCCGCTATCGTAACCCACGATCCGCGCTCTATGTTAATGTTAAAATCATCGAATATAAACTTGTTTTTATATCTAAATCTTAAGTTTTTAATTTCTAGCACATCCATACATTTCACCTCCTAAAATATAAGGCTTTATTATACAACAAATAAGAAAAAAAGCCAAACTTTTTTAGTTTAGCTTTACTTACATAAACTTTCATCACTAGGAGAAGTTCCTTTAGCATCTAGTCCCGGACAATTAACGTATGCTTTAAACATATCATTAGAGTCACTTTTATCAATAATTAAGTATGCCTTGCATGCGTCGCCATTTGAAGGATTAGAAACTTTTGATTTTAAATAACCATTTTCTTTTAACCAAGTATCACTATAACAAGCACTACCTTCTTTTTCACTTAAATAAACATCTGCACCAAAGCCTTTTATAGTGTTATATAAAGAATCTATTTCTCCTTGGTTTGCCTTCTTTTTTTGTTTTAATACGGCAGTACCTGCAATTGACATAATAACACCTAACACAACTATTACTGCTAATAACTCAATTAAAGTAAAACCTTTTTTATTCTTTTTCATAAACTATTTCTCCTTTTTTCTTTGTATGTTGTAATCTACTTTTAATAATAATCTTAAAGATGCAAACTTGCAAGCGATTTTAGCTAATTTATTTGTAAAACCTGGTATTATAACGAGCTTGTTTTTAAACATTTTATCAAGAGCATAACTAGTTACATAATCGCTAGATAAACCTTTTATTGCAAAATTAACACCCGCTACATTATTAAAATTCGTATTAACAGGGCCTGGACATAAAACAGATACCTTAACATTCGACTTAATACGCCTTAATTCCTCAAAAATAGCCGTTGTAAGCTCATAAACGTAAGATTTAGTGGAATAATAAGTTGACATCAAAGGACCCGGCAGAAAGGCTGCAGTTGATGCTACGTTAAGTATTCTACCGCTGTCTTTTTTTATCATTTCTTTTAAGTATAGTTTAGTTAATATATGTACTGCCCTAACGTTTAAATCTATCATATTAAGTTCTTTATCTAAATTTGTTTTACTAAACTCTCCAAACAAACCAAATCCGGCATTATTTATTAATAAATCTATTTTTTTATGTTTATTAAATAACTTAATGCAGTTTTCCTCGTTTGATAAATCATATGTTTCTATTTGTACATTTGTTTTTAAATTACTTGCTACTTCATTAAGCTCTTTTTTATTTCTTGAAACTAAAATAAGGTCATACCCCATATTACTTAGTTTAAATGCAAAATCTTTTCCAAGACCACTTGATGCTCCCGTAATTAATGCCTTCATCTATCATCACCTAAATCATTATAACATTTTATATAGAAAAAACAAACCTTGGTAGGTTTGTTTTTAACCTTTATTAATCTACTAACTCTAAGACAACCATTAAAGCGTCGTCTCCTCTTCTTTCAGTTAGTTTTAAAATTCTAGTGTATCCACCATTTCTATTTTCATAACGTTTAGCAAGTGTGTCAAATACTTTTGATACAGCTTCTTTATCGTTATATAAGAAAGCAAGTGCATTACGTCTAGCTACTAGGCTACCAATTTTTCCATATGTAACCATTTTATCAAAACATTTACGTACTTCTTTAGCACGTGTTTCAGTAGTTTCAATACGTTCATTTTTAATTAGGTCTCTAGTTAAGTTAGCAAGCATAGCTCTTCTATGTTTGTTAGTACGTCCTAATTTTCTATAAGCCATTTGTCTTCCTCCTTACTGTTTTACTCTTCGCTTCTAAATGAGAATCCCATTTCTTTTACTTTATCAATTACTTCCTTAAGTGATTTCTTACCTAAGTTACGGATCTTCATCATTTCATTTTCGCTCTTTTCAGTTAAATCTTGTAATGTGTTTATATTAGCTCTCTTTAAGCAGTTATATGCTCTTACAGAGAATTCTAATTCATCAATAGACATTTCAAGAGCCTTAGTCTTAGAATCATCAACGTTTTGTTTCATAAGACCAGTTTCATCAGCGATTTCGTCTAACTTAGTTAAAATCTCAAAGTGTTCAATAATTATTCTTGATGCTAATGCAACAGCTTCTTCTGGTTTCATAGAACCATTTGTCCAAACTTCCATAGTTAATTTATCATATGAATCATCTTGTCCAACACGGGCACCTTCAACTTCATAATTAACTCTTTCGATTGGAGAGAAGTTAGAATCCATTGCAATAGTATTTAATTTAACATCACCTAATAATTTCTTATTAGCTTCTGCTCTAACATATCCACGACCGCTTGATACAGTCATTTCCATGTTTAGTTTTCCACCTTTAACTATTGTTGCAATTTCTTGTTCAGGGTTAACAATTTCGATGTCAGCATCTTTTTCGATATCTGCTGCCGTTACAACACCTTCACGACTAACGTTTAATTTTATAGTTTTAGGCTCATTAGTGTGGTTTTTAACAACTACACTTTTTAAGTTTAGTATAATTCCTGTTACGTCTTCAATAACTCCGTCAATAGTTTGGAATTCATGAAGAACACCATCGATGTGAACACTAGTAATTGCATCTCCAGGTAATGATGATAACATTACTCTTCTAAGTGCGTTTCCAAGTGTTGTACCAAATCCTCTTTCTAAAGGTTCGATTTCAAATTTTCCATAGTTTCTGCTTTCTACATATTCAGCAACTTTGAATATTGGTTTTTCGAATTTTATCACGTAAATTCACTCCCTTTTCCTAAAATTATCCACGTGGACGTTTTGGTGGACGACAACCATTGTGTGGTACTGGTGTTACGTCTGTGATTGAAAGAATTTCAAGTCCTGCAGTTTGTAATGAACGGATTGCAGTTTCTCTTCCTGAACCTAATCCTCTTACGAAAACATCTACTTTTCTCATACCAGAATCATAAGCTGCTTTACCTGCTGCTTCTGCACTCATACCAGCTGCGAATGGAGTTTTCTTCTTACTTCCTTTAAATCCTGAAGTTCCACTTGATGCCCATGATACTGCATTACCATCTTTATCAGTAATAGTAACGATTGTATTGTTGAAAGTAGAATGTATATGAGCTTGTCCTTCAGGGATATTCTTTTTAACCTTACGTTTTCTTGCTTTGTAAGCCATTTGTATATCCTCCTTTTTCCTACTTCTTCTTGTTTGCTACAGTCTTACCTTTACCCTTACGAGTTCTAGCATTACTTCTTGTAGATTGACCTCTTACAGGTAAACCTTTACGATGACGAATTCCTTGGTAAGAACCGATTTCCATCTTAGTTTTAATATTCATTGAAACTTCTCTTCTTAAATCACCTTCTAATAAGTGATTATCTAATTCTTTACGAATTTTAGAAATTTCTTCATCTGTTAAATCATTAGCCTTAGTATCAAGATTAATGTTTAACTTTGTTAAAATGTTTCTTGATAACTTTCTACCAATACCATGTATATAAGTTAATGCTATTTCAATTCTCTTATTTGGTAGATCAACGTTCTTTATACGTGCCATTTACTATTGCACCTCCTATTATCCTTGTCTTTGCTTATGTTTTGGGTTTTCACAGATAACCATTACTTTCCCATTACGTTTAATAACTTTACATTTATCACAAATTTTTTTAACTGATGGTCTAACTTTCATCTTTATTTCCTCCTATCATTTTCTATAGGTTATACGCCCACGTGTTAAGTCATAAGGTGATATTTCTAAGACTACTGTATCACCTGGTAAAATACGAATCTTATTCATTCGCATTTTACCAGAAACGCGAGCTTCTACAGTGTGTCCATTTTCTAATTGAACCTTAAAGTCTCCGCCTTTTAAAAGTTCGACTACTTTACCTTCTAGTTCAATAACGTCTTCTTTTTTAGCCACCCTTAATCACCCTCCTGTCATTATCTGGTAGTTACTGTTTCCAGTATTTTAACTGATAATTATTTTTCTTCTAAAACTTTAACTGCTTCATTAAAAGTATCAAACTTGCTTTCATAAGCCTTAATAGTTTTAAGTACTCCTAAATCTTTATAATAATCATATAAAGGCATAGTTTTAGTCATATATTCATCAAATCTTTTAACGAATGTTTCTTCGGTATCGTCAGCACGTTGTGTTAATTTTACGTTACAATCATCACACATACCTTCTACCTTAGGCTTCATTTCGTTTGAATATTTATTATATATTCTTCCGCATTTAGGACAAGTAATTCTTGAGCAAGCTCTTTTAATTGCCATATCCTTATCAATGTCAATATATATTACTACTCCTAAATCTTTACCAAGTTCTTTTAATAATTCAGCATATTTCTCTGCTTGAACTTTAGTTCTTGGAAATCCATCTAAGATATAACCATTTTCACAATCAGGTTCTGTTATACGATTAGAAATAAGTTTGATGATTAATTCATCTGGTACGTATTTACCTGCTTTCATTAAGCCTTCTGCTTCTTGTCCAAGAGCTGTACCTTTTTTTACTTCTTCTCTTAATAAATCACCAGTTGAAATATGACCATATCCATATTTTTCTGTTAGCATTTCAGATAGCGTTCCCTTGCCTGCTGCAGGTGGCGCTAAAAAGATTATGTTTTTCATTACCTTCTGTAACCCCTTTCATATTTTCTTGCTGACATCGTACTTTCAATTTGATTATAAGTTTCAAGTGCAACACCAACTACGATTAATAAACCTGTACCTCCAACCGTTACACTAGTAGGCAAGCTACTTAAGTTTGTAACAATTATTGGAAGACCTGCTATTACAACCAAGAATAATGCTCCTAAAAACGTTGTTCTTGATAGTACCTTACTAATATAGCCCTTAGTCTCATTACCAGGTCTTACACCCGGAATGTATCCACCTTGTTTATTTAGGTTTTCAGCTAATTCTTTTGGCTTTAAGCCTGCCATAAACGTGTATAAATATGAGAATAAAACTATTAATAAAATATATAATATAAATCCAGTTACCGTATTATAGTTAATGTATTTATTAACAAATAATGAGAACGAATCTTTCTTTACAAACGCTGCGATAAGTGATGGTATTGAAATCAAACTTGATGCAAATATTACTGGCATAACACCAGAAGAATTTAATCTAAATGGTATATATGTTTGTTTTGCACCATAAGCTGTTGCTGTTTTGTTTGAGTACTGAACAGGAATTCTCCTTTCAGATTTTTCAATAAATACCACACCAACTATTATTGCTACATACACAAGTAAGAATAATATGAATTTAGTAACTCCTAAAGCTACTTCTTGAACTGTTCCACTTACTACAAATGCGTTATATGCATCTACCATCATACTTGGGGTACTAATTAAAATACCAGCCATAATAAGGATAGATATTCCGTTTCCAACACCCTTACGAGTTATTTGGTCACCTAACCATAATAGGAAGCAAGTTCCTGCGGTTAAAATAAGTGTTACCCTTAAATAATCAAGTGATGTTGCGCTTTCTCCTAAAAAGGAGAATGACATTACAAGCCCCTGTAAGAATGCTAATGCAATTCCTAAATATCTTGTTATTTTGTTTAACTTAGTTCTTCCAGAATAACCTTCTTTAGCTAAGTTAGAGAAATATGGGATTATATCCATTTGTAATAATTGAACAATTATTGATGCACTAATGTATGGTGTAACACCTAGTGCAAAAATTGAGAAGTTCTTTAAGGAACCACCACCCATTACGTTAAGTAATTCCAAAAATCCTAAATCTTGTGTAATGTTTTCAGTACCAGGAACACGCACAGTTGTTCCTAATTTGTAGATAAATAGTATTAACAGTGTGAATAAGATTTTATTTTTTACATCTTTATTCCTGGCTGAAAAGATTTGCTTAATGCCCTTAAACATCTTACATCACCTCAGCTTTTCCACCTGCTGCTTCTATTTTTTCCTTTGCTATGTTAGAGAATTTGTGTGCTCTAACAGTTAATTTTTTAGTTAACTCTCCATTACCTAATACCTTAATACCAGATAATTGTTTTTTAATTATTCCCATTTCGAATAATAATTCTGGAGTTACTTCTGTACCATCTTCAAACATGTTTAAATCTGATACGTTTATAACTGCATATGTCTTTTTAAACATTGCATTGGAGAAACCACGTTTTGGAAGTCTTCTGTATAAAGGTAATTGTCCACCTTCAAAACCAACTCTTACTCCTCCTCCACTTCTGGAGTTTTGTCCGTTTTCTCCTCTACCACTTGTTTTTCCAGTACCGCTACTAGAACCACGACCTAATCTTTTGATGTCCTTTTTAGAACCTTCGTTATACTTTAATTCATTTAACTTCATTATCCTAAAATCTCCTCTACAGATTTTCCTCTTAATTCAGCAATATGTTCTGCTGATTTTTGGCTCTTTAATGCTTCAATGCATGCTCTTGCGGTATTTAATTTTGTATTTGATCCAAGTGATTTTGAAATGATGTCTTTAACACCAGCTAATTCTAAGATTGCACGAACTGAACCACCAGCTATTATACCAGTACCGGCTTTAGCAGGTTTAATTAAAACTTTTGCTGCTCCAGCTGTACCAATAGCATCATGAGATACTGTTCTATCTTCAACTAAGTCAACCTTAATGATTCTGTTAGTTGCATCTTGAACTGCTTTTTTGATAGCGTCTTGAACTTCATTTGCTTTACCAGTTCCAAGGCCAACTTTACCTTTTCCATCTCCAACTGCAACAGTTGCTGCAAAACGAAGACGACGTCCACCTTTGGTAACTTTTGTAACACGATTTACAGAAATAACTGTTTCGTTATATTCTTTTTCACGTGGTTTGCTATTTCTTCTTTCCATCGTTACCCTCCTTTAGAATTCTAATCCATTTTCACGTGCTGCATCTGCTAATGCCTTAACACGTCCATGATATAAGTAGCCACCTCTATCGAATACTACTTTTTCTATTTTTGCTTTCTTTGCTTTCTTTGCAACCAAAGCTCCTACAAGCTTACTTGCTTCTATGTTACCACCATTCTTGATGTTTAAATCTTTATCTAATGATGAAGCACTTACTAAAGTAACTCCTTTTTCATCATCAATTATTTGAGCACTAATATTCTTTAATGATCTAAATACGCATAATCTTGGTAACTCGCTAGTTCCGCTTACCTTGTTTCTTATTCTAGCATGTCTAGCTTTACGAGCTTCATTACGTGATGTCTTGTTTATCATTGTAATAATCTCCCTTTCCTATTATTTAGAAGCCTTTTTACCTTCTTTACGGCGAACATGTTCACCTTTGTAACGAATACCTTTACCTTTATATGGTTCTGGTTTTCTAACTTCTCTTATTTCTGCAGCAAATTTACCAACTGCTTCTTTATCAATACCTTTAACTGTTATTTCAGTTGCACTTACAGCTGAAACTTCAAGTCCAGCAGGTACTTCTAATTCAATTTTGTGTGAATAACCAGCGTTTATTTCTAGAACTTTTCCTTTTGGATTAAATCTATAACCAACACCAATTATTTCTAGGCCTTTTTCATAACCTTCTGATACACCAATAATCATATTCTTGATTAAAGCATTTGTTGTACCATGCATTTGTTTTGTTGTTTTAATTTCACTGTTTCTTGTAACCTTAACTTTGTTATCTTCTACTTTAACATCTATGTTTGGATTTAATGTTAATGATAATTCACCTTTAGGTCCCTTTACAGTGATGCATCCATTTTCGTTTGTAACAGTTACGTTTTCAGGTACTGTTAATTCTCTATTTCCGATACGACTCATCTTTAAGTTCCTCCTTATGAATTACCATACGTATGCTAATACTTCTCCACCAAGGTTTTCTTTTCTAGCTTCTTTACCAGTCATGATTCCCTTTGATGTTGATACGATTGAGATTCCAAGTCCGTTTAATACAGTTGGAATTTCTTCAGCCTTAGCATACACACGTAAACCTGGTTTTGATATTCTCTTTAAACCAGAAATTACTCTTTCTTTGTTTTTTCCATATTTTAAAGTAATAACAATGTTATCTTGTACTTGACCTTTTTCTACTTTGTAGTCAGTTATATATCCTTCAGCTTTTAAAATCTTAACTATTTCTAGTTTAAGCTTTGATGAAGGAACTACAACTTCATTATAACGCATTTGATTTGCATTACGCATACGTGTAAGTAAATCTGCGATTGGATCTGTTACTGACATATGAATCCTCCTTTTATATTTTTACTCTTACCAACTTGACTTTCTAACACCAGGAATTTCACCTTTATATGCTAGTTCTCTAAAGCAAATACGGCAGATACCAAACTTTTTCATTACTGAATGTGGACGACCGCATCTGTTGCAACGAGTGTATTCTTGTACTTTAAATTTCTTTGGTCTTCTTTGTTTTACGACCATACTTTTCTTTGCCATTTATTTCCTCCCATTTGCTTACTTCTTAAAAGGTAAACCGAATCCTTTTAATAAGTCTAATGCTTCTTCATTAGTTTTTGCAGTTGTAACAAAAACAATGTCCATTCCACGTACTTTTACAACTTCGTCATAAACTATTTCTGGGAATATTGTTTGTTCTTTAATTCCTAAAGTATAATTTCCTCTTCCATCAAATGCTTTATTTGATATACCTCTAAAATCACGTACACGTGGTAACACGATTTTAACTAGCTTTTCTAGGAAAGTATACATAGTTTCTCCACGAAGTGTAACCTTACATCCAATTGCTTGTCCTTCTCTTAATTTGAAACCAGCAATTGATTTTTTTGCTCTTGTAATAACTGGTTGTTGCCCTGTTATTTTTTCAAGTTCGCTTACTGCAACATCTAAAAGTTTGCTATTAGTAGTTGCATCGCCAACTCCCATATTAACTACGATCTTTTCTAGCTTTGGTACAGCCATGACAGTAGTATAATTATGTTTCTTTTCAAGTTCAGGAATAATTTCCTTAGTATATTTTTCTTTTAAACTGTTCATAGTTACCCTCCTTATTAGTCTAATTTAGATTTTGACTTGCTAGAAATTCTAACTTTTTTTCCGTCTTTATCTAGTTCTTTTGCTATTCTAGTACGTTTTTTGGTTTTAGGATCAATCATCATTACGTTAGATACGTGAATAGCTGCTTCCTTATCTATAATTCCACCGTTTTGGTCTTGTCCGTTTGGCTTAACGTGTTTTTTTACCATATTAACGCCTTCAACAAAAACCTTTTCACTTTTCTTAGCGATGATTTTTCCTTCTTTACCTTTATCTTTACCAGCAATAACAATTACTTTATCTCCAACTTTTAAATTCATGATTTTTCCTCCTTAAAAGGCCTATAACACTTCTTTTGCTAACGATACAATTTTCATGAAATCTTTATCACGTAATTCGCGTGCTACTGGACCTAAAACTCTTGTTCCAACTGGTGTCTTATCATCTTTAATAATAACGCATGCATTATCATCGAATTTAATGTAAGAACCATCATCTCTACGCATTCCAAACTTACTTCTAACGATAACCGCTTTTACGACTTTACCGCTTGATATGTTACCATTTGGAGTTGCTTTTTTTACTGTTCCAACTACGATGTCACCAATGTTTCCGGTTTTTCTTTTACTACCACCCAAGACTCTAATAACCATTAGTTCACGAGCACCAGAATTATCAGCAACTTTTAAACGACTTTGTTGTTGAATCATAACGAATCCTCCTTCTTAATTGTAAAGCGCCTATAAAATTACGGCTTCTTCTACTATTTCCACTAAACTAAATCTCTTTGTTTTTGATAATGGTTTGGTTTCTACAACCCTAACGATATCTCCAACTTTAGCTTGGTTATTTTCGTCATGTGCTGTATATTTCTTAGAATATTTAACACGTTTACCATACTTTGGATCTTTTTTATAAGTTTCAACTAAAATTGTAATTGTTTTATCATTTTTAGCACTTACAACTTTGCCAACTACTTCATGTCTTGTTTTTTCCATAAGTAAACCTCCCTAAATTATTGACGTTCTGCTAAAATAGTCTTCATTCTAGCAACGTCCTTTCTTAATTCATGTATTCTTGAAGGTTTTTCTAAGTTTCCAGTAGCTTGCTGCATACGTAATTTAAATATTTCGTCTTTTGCTTCTACTATCTTAGCTTCGATTTGTTCAGTGGTAAGTTCTCTAATTTCCTTAACCTTCATTTTTTTCACCACCATTTTCTTTAGTTACAAATTTACATTTGATTGGTAACTTGTGCATAGCAAGTCTTAATGCTTCACGAGCAACTTCTTCAGTTACACCTGAAACTTCAAACATAATTTTTCCTTCTTTTACAACTGCAACCCAGCTTTCTGGATTACCTTTACCTTTACCTTGACGAGTTTCTAAAGGTTTCTTTGTTAATGAAAGGTGTGGGAATATATTAACGAATACTTTACCACCACGTTTCATATAACGAGTCATAGCAACACGGGCAGCTTCGATTTGACGAGCAGTGATCCAAGCTCCTTCTTTTGCCATTAAACCATATTCACCAAAGTGTAAGCTTGTATTACCTTTTGATTTTCCTTCGTGATAAATTCTGTGAGGTTTACGATACTTAGTTCTTTTTGGCATCAACATGTTTAACACCTCCAGTTTTTTTCTTTGAAGGAAGTATTTCACCCTTGTAGATCCATACTTTAACACCTATCTTACCATAAGTTGTATCAGCTTCTGCTGTTGCGTAATCAATGTTAGCTCTTAAAGTATGTAAAGGTGTTGTACCTTCATTATAACCTTCGCTACGAGCTATTTCAGCTCCGTTTAAACGTCCAGAACATAAAGTCTTAATTCCTTTTGCTCCAGCTCTCATTGTATTTCTAATTGCTCTTTTTTGAGCCATACGATATGAACCTCTGTTTTCAATTTGGCTAGCAATGTTGTTAGCTACTAACTGAGCATCCATATCGGCGTTCTTAACTTCCATAATAGAAATTTGAACTTCTTCACCAACTAATTTGTTGATTTGTTTCTTTAATTTTTCGATTTCTTCTCCACCGTGTCCAATAACAACACCTGGTTTTGCAGTACTGATTTTAATTTCAGTTTTCTTGTTACTTCTTTCAATAGTTACAGAAGAAACTGCTGCATTCTTTAACTTCTTATCTAAAAAGTTACGGATTTTCATGTCATTTTCTAATGTTGCAGAGAAATCTTTACTTGGTGCGTACCATTTAGCAGTCCAATCCTTGTTTATTCCAAGTCTTAAACCTGCAGGATTAACTTTTTGACCCATTAGTCTTCCTCCTTATAATTATCTTTCTGCTACAACCACTGTTACATGACTTGTACGGTGATCGTTTTTAGCAATTCTTCCTCTTGAATCAGGTACTGATCTCTTAAGTACAGGACCATCATTAACATAAGCTTCTTTTACATATAATTTAGCTTTATCAAGATTATGATTATTTTCAGCATTTGCTACTGCTGAAGTTAAAACTTTTTTGATGACGCGTGCAGCTTTGTTATTCATGTTGTTTAAAATAGCCATAGCTTCACTTACGTCTTTTCCGTTTATTAACCTCATAACTAAACGAGATTTTAAAGCGGAAATACGAACTGTCTTCGCAATTGCTTTCGCTTCCATATTGTTATCTCCCTTCTAGTTATTACTTTTTCTTGTTTTCGCCGTGTCCACCACATTTACGAGTTAATGAGAATTCACCAAGTTTATGTCCAACCATATCTTCAGTTACATAAACAGGAATGAAATCTTTACCATTGTGAACCGCAAAAGTGTGACCAATAAAATCTGGGAATATTGTTGAACGGCGTGACCAAGTTTTAATTACTTCTTTTTTACCTTCTTCGTTTAACTTTTGAACCTTCTTAAGTAATCTTCCGAATACATAAGGGCCTTTTTTAATGCTTCTTGCCATCTACATATCTTCCTTTCTATTATTTTTTACGGCTTACTATTAACTTAGTAGAAGCTTTCTTATTTCTTCTAGTCTTCATACCAAGAGCAGGTTTACCCCAAGGTGTCATAGGTTGTTTGCGTCCGATTGGAGCTCTACCTTCACCACCACCATGTGGGTGATCGTTAGGGTTCATAACAGAACCACGTACAGTTGGACGAATACCCATGTGACGTGTACGTCCTGCTTTACCTAAATTAACTAAAGCATAATCGGCATTACCAACTTCACCTATTGTAGCCATACAAGTTCCAAGTATCTTTCTTGTTTCACCACTTCTTAATCTTATTAATACATATTTTTCTTCACGACCTAAGATTTGTGCACTAGATCCTGCACTACGAGCAATTTGAGCTCCTTTTCCTGGTCTCATTTCGATGTTATGAATAACAGTACCTACTGGTATGTTCATAATTGGCATTGCGTTACCAACTTTAACATCAACGTTTTCTCCGCTTTCAATAATGTCGCCAACTTTTAATCCTTTAGGAGCAATTATGTATCTTTTTTCTCCATCTCTATAATTGATTAATGCTATGTTAGCGCTTCTGTTTGGATCGTATTCAATAGCAGCAACTTTACCAGTAACGTCAAACTTATTTCTTTTGAAATCAATTATACGATACTTTCTTTGAGCACCGCCACCACGATGTCTTACAGTGATACGACCTACATTATTATGACCGTTTCTTTTTCTCTTTTCACCAACTAAGCTTTTTTCAGGAGTAGATTTAGTTATTTCATCACTAACCAAAAAACTCATTTGCCTTCTAGAAGGCGTAGTTGGTTTTGTCTTTTTAATTGGCATTATATTTCCTCCTTATTAGCTTAAATCTAGTTTGCTACCTTCTGCTAAAGTTATAATTGCTTTCTTATAAGCTTTAGTAGCTCCAGTATAGCGTCCTACTCTTTTTTTCTTTGGTCTAACATTTACTGTGTTAACGTTTGATACTTTAACATTAAATGCTTCTTCAACCGCTTGTCTTATTTGTACTTTGTTTGCATCCTTTGCAACCTTAAATACTACTTTGTTACCATCTGCAGTAATTCCTGCTGTTTTTTCTGTAACAACTGGTGCTAAAATTATATCTTTCATTACTTAAGCACCTCCTCAACGTATTTTACAGCGTCTTCTGTAATAATTATTTTATTTACATATAAAACGTCGTATGTATTTAATTCGTTTGCTAAAACTAATTTAACATCAGCTATGTTTCTAGTTGCTAAAATTAAGTTTTCAGTTAATTCTGTTGTAACTATTAAAGTTTTTCCAGTAGCATTTAAACCTTCTAAAACCTTTAACATATCTTTTGTTTTATTTGTTTCTGCTTCGAATTTGTCAACAACGATAATGTCTTTATCATTTGCTTTATAAGTTAAAGCTGATTTAAGAGCTAACTTACGTTCTTTCTTATTCATCTTTTTAGTGTAGTTTCTATTGGCACTTGGTCCAAATACAACTCCACCACCAACCCAATGTGGTGCTCTGGTAGATCCTTGACGAGCATTACCAGTTCCTTTTTGTCTCCATGGCTTTCTTCCTCCACCTGATACATCACTACGAGTTTTAGTAGCGTGAGTACCTTGTCTTCTGTTTGCCATGAATAAATTTATGTGTTCATAAACAACTTGATCATTTGGAGTAATTCCCCAAACGTTATCATCTAATTTAATGTCTTTAATTTTTTCACCTTTTAAACTTAAAAGTGCTGTTTTTGGCATTTTAGTTCCTCCTTTCATCACAAGTATTAAATAAATCTACATTTTAATGTTTTAAATTAATTATTCATTAGTTTCTTGTGATGTATTTGTATCATCACTTGCAGCTTCTACTTCAGCCTTAACTTCTTCGTTAGCATAAGTCACTAACTCGATTTTGTCATTTTTAACGTTTGGCTTTTTAACAGCTGATTTGATGATAACTAAAGACTTTTTAGGACCTGGAACATTACCTTTAATTAAGATTACGTTTTCATCTTTCATAACTGCAACAACTTCTAAGTTTTGCATTGTTACGCTAATGTGTCCCATATGTCCTGGTAATTTCTTACCTTTAAATACACGCATTGGTCTCATTGTTCCTAGAGAACCAACACCTCTATGATATTGAGATCCGTGTCCCATTGGACCTCTTGATTGGTTGTAACGTTTAATTACACCTTGGAACCCTTTACCTTTAGAGATTCCGCTTACATCAACCATTTCTCCTTCTTTAAAAACTTCCACAGTAAGTTCTTGACCTAGTTGATATTTGCTAACGTCTACTCCGCGAATCTCTTTTAAGAAGCGCTTAGGAGCAGTATTAGCTTTTGCTAAATGACCTTTTTCTGCTTTGTTACTTAGTTTTTCTCTTTTTGTATCAAAGCCTAATTGAATAGCTTCATAACCATCAGTTTCTACCGTTTTGATTTGAGTAACAACGTTTGGTTCAACTTCAACTACAGTAACAGGAATTAGTTTTCCGTTTTTTGCAAAAACTTGAGTCATACCTAGCTTACGACCTAAGATTCCTTTTCTTTCCATGTTTTCCTCCTATATAATTACTTAATTTCGATTTCAACACCGCTTGGTAAATCAAGATGTTGTAATGCATCAATTACATCTTTACTTGGTTCTATGATGTCGATTAATCTTTTATGCGTACGCATTTCGAATTGTTCACGTGAATCTTTATATTTGTGAACAGCACGTAAAATCGTATATTTTTGAATTTCAGTAGGTAATGGTACTGGACCTGATACCTTTCCACCTAAGCGTTTAACCGTTTCAACGATTTTGCTTGCAGCTAAATCCAAAGAACGATGTTCATATGCTTTTAATCTGATTCGAATTTTGTTTGACATATTAACTTGTCCTCCCTTCGCCTATATCTGGTATAGACTCGCTCCGTAACGAATTACCTGATTTCCCTTAAGTTATAAAAGCAACTTAACCGGGTGTATCAGCAACCTCGCACATCCATGCATCTACACGCAGTTACCATTATATCAGAAGAATTCCTTTATTTCAAGGGGTTTTTACGACTTTTTTGCATTTTTTTCTTCACATAAAATTTTATTGCTTTTTCCTGAAAATATGTTAAATTTTAAATAACAAAAAACAGAAAAAGATTAATTTTCTGTTTAAAGTTCATTTATTTTTCCTCTTACATATCTATATAACTTCGCAACATCTGCGATTGTTATTTTATCATCACCTGTTAGATCTGATACTTCAAGAGTTTTACTATCCTCTATTACTTTAGTTCCTCTAACATGTCTATATAATAATGATACATCCGCGATCGTTACCTTATCATCATTATTAATGTCTCCCTTTAATCTATCAAATACCGTTATTGTTCCATCTACTTTCATATTCTCAGTTGATGAAGAAGATGCTTTAACTCCATTTAATGTTACAGTTGCGTTTGTTTTACCTGTCTTTAATCCGTTTAACTTATTATCAGCAAAATTTGCAATACTATTATCTTCTATTTCATAGGTTAAATAAAATTTAGCAGATCCTTCTGGCATTTTTATACTAGAACTAGTTAACGTTCCATTTTCCTTTACATATGCATTTAGTTTTAAAGGATTATTATACAAATATAAAGCATTTAATTTTGTATTTTTACTTAAATCTATACTACTTATTTCATTTTCATACAAACCCAAATTTGTTAATGCTATATTTTTGCTTAAATCTATGTTACTTATTTTATTAGAATCCAAATTCAAGTCTGTTAAGGCTGTATTATTACTTAAATCTATATTACTTATTTTATTATAACTTAAACTCAATTTTGTTAAGGATGTATTCTTACTTAAGTCTATATTACTTATTTTATTACCAAGCAAATTCAATTTTGTTAAGGATGTATTCTTGCTTAAATCTATATCATTTATTTTATTATAAGCTAAACCCAAGTATGTTAAGGATGTATTTTTACTTAAGTCTATACTACTTATACTTAGGTTGTTGGAACGCAAATCCAAGGATGTTAACGCTGTATTCTTGCTTAGGTCTATACTATTTAAATTATTGCGCTCTAAATCCAATTTTGTTAGGGATGTATTCTTACTTAAATCTATATTGCTTATTTCATTATTATATAAATTCAATTTTGTTAAGGACATATTCTTACTCAAGTCTATACTACTTATTTCATTACTATGCAAATCTAAAGATGCTAAGGATGTTAACTTTTCTATACCTTTTGTACTTTTTATTTTTTCGGAATCTGATTTTCCGTTACCATTATATGAAAATATTTTAATACTACTTAACTGTTCATCGGTTAAATTAGTTGTATATGGCAAACTTGTATTATTTTCTTTATTATAAGCATCTATTACTGCCTTATAAAAGACTTCATCATTAAAAGCTGAATTTTCAAATATTTTTATAGGAACACTATCAATTTCTATGTCTTCATAATATAATTTTAATATGCAGCCTTCTTTTACTTTACCACTAGATATTTCTTCATCATTATTAAATACTTTTGCTATTAAATTTTGCAAGCCAAAATTATCTATAAATATTTGTATATCTACTTCACTAGGAATTACTATCTTACTTAAGTAATAATATTTATAATCCTTAGTTAAATTTATAATTCTATTACTACCTAAATCAAGATATGTTTGATATGTACTATTTTGATTCTTTATAGATCCTTTTAATTTTGAAATATCAAAATTATCATATAATTTAATGCTATTTAAGTTGTTGGATGTCAAATTCAATGTTGTTAATGATGTATTTTGGCTCAAGTCTATACTATTTAAATTATTGTTATATAAATATAAGTATGTTAAGGATATATTTTGGCTTAAGCCTATATTACTTATTTTATTGTCATGCAAAGACAAGTATATTAAGGATGTATTATTACTTAAATCCATATTACTTATTTTATTAGAACCCAAATCCAAGGATGTTAATGCTGTATTATTACTTAAATCTATATTATTTATTTTATTAGAGTCCAAATCCAAGGATGTTAATGCTGTATTATTACTTAAATCTATATTATTTATTTTATTAGAATCCAAATCCAAGTGTCTTAACGCTGTATTCTTACTTAAGTCTATATTGCTTATTTCATTGCCACTCAAATACAAGTCTGTTAAGGCTGTGTACTTACTCAAGTCTATACTACTTATTTTATTAGAACTCAAAGCCAAGTATTTTAAGGATGCATTTTTGCTTAAATCTATACTACCTATATTATTAGAACTTAAAATCAATTCTGTTAAGGATGTATTTTGGCTTAGGTCTATACTATTTAAATTATTGTTATATAAATTCAATTCTGTTAAGGATGTATTCTTACTTAAGTCTATATTGCTTATATTATTGTAACCTAAATCCAAGTATGTTAAAATCGTTAATTTCTCTATTCCTGCTGTACTTTTTATTTTTTCAGAATCAGATTTACTAAATCCCAAATACGAAACACTTTTAATACTTTTTAACTGTTCATCCGTTAAATTAGTTGTATAGGGTAAGCTCGTTTTATTTTCTTTATTATAAGCATCTACTATTGCTTTATAAAAGACTTCATCATCAAAATAACTATTTGCAGGCTCTCCCTTATTTATAACATGTGCTATATAGGCGTTTATCTTTGTTGGATATCTTAAATTAATAAATGAAAATACAGATATAAATACTACTAAAAATACACTTAATCCTATTATTACTTTCTTTTTATTTTTATTAATTAATTTTACTACCTTAAAAAATATATTTTTACTACTATTTAATGCTCGATATATTTTCTTTTTCATACAACTTTCTACTCCCATTCTTGTAATCATCATACCACATTTTTGCCATATGTTGTATTATTTTTATATATTTTGTTTACAAATAACAAAATAAGATAACAAATTACTTTTTTGTTATCTTATTAAATATTAGTTATTTTTTCTTTTTTACTTCTTTATAACCAATTACAATGAATGCTCCTGCAACTAGTATTCCAAATACAACTAAGGCTATTTTAACATCTGCAGTTTTAGGATTTTTAACACTCGTTTTTGAACTACTTGCATTTGAAGCATTAGATGCGTTACTATTATCACTTGTTATATTACTTTGATTATCATTGTTATTAGTATTTTGAGAAAAATTTACGTTTGTTTTTGATGCTGTAATATCTTCTTCTGCACCATTAGTATCACCAAATTTGATATCTCTTATTTCTACTTCTAACGATGTATCACTAGTAGATGCATCTTTTAATTTTACCTTTAACGTTCCTATATTAAACGTTCCCTTTTTACCAGTATCAGTATATAACTGAATATTCCCTTCATCACCATTTCCTTGCCATAAACTATCAGCAGTAAACTCTATGTTTGCATAAGATGAATTACTAACTAATGCAGATATACTATATACTTCCTCATTTGATGTTCCTTTAACACTACAAGTTGCCGTATCATTCATACCATAGCTTTCCTTATCACATGTAATACTAACACTTCCTGTTAATGCCTTTGCATTAATTGGTATTATTATCATTAATGATAATAATATTAAATAACATAATTTCTTTTTCATATTTTTTTCCATCCCTTTCTTATAATTCTGTTATTTTTCCTCTTACATATCTATATAACTTCGCAACATCTGCGATTGTTATTTTTCCGTCACCGGTTAGATCTGATACTTCAAGAGTTTTACTATCCTCTATTACTTTAGTTTTTCTAACATGTCTATATAATAATGATACATCCGCGATTGTTATTTTATCATCACCTGTTATATCCCCTTTAGCACGAGTAGATATAGTATAAACTTTTAATATATCATCGTTATATTTTATATATAGCTTATTATTTGAATACTCTTTTGTACCATTTGTAACTTTAACGTCTTTAAAATCTTCACTTTTTGTAACTCTTATATTATCCTTGCTTAAGTCATACTTACTTGATGATACACTTACTAACTTATATGTTTTCATCACATCATCACCATATTTTATATTTAAGTTATAGTTATCATCAATATTTAATCTTAAATTTACTAAGCTTATGTTATTTTTATCAAAATTATTAATACCTAAATATATATACTCTTTAGTTAGGTCATACTTATTTGATGAATATTTTAACAATTTAAATTCTTTTAAAACATCATTATTATACTTTATTTCTATTTTATCATTTAAAACATTAACAGTTCCATTTACAACAGATAATAAGTTTTTATCAAATATACCACTACCAACATATATATAATTTTTATTCAAATCATATGTATTAGAAGATATCTTAACTAACTTATATGACTTTAGTACATCATTATCATATTTAACATTTAACGTATTATTATCTACTTGTAATGTACAATTAATTAAGTTAAACTTACTTTCATCTAATTCCTTATTACCTATATAAATATAATCTTTTGTTAAATCATAAGTATTACTTGTTGCCTTAACTATTTTCTTACTATCTAATATTTCATCATTATATTTTATATTTAAAGTATTATCTTTTTCTTCTAACGAGACATTTGTTACTTTTATATTATCTTTATTAAAGTTATTATCATAGATATAGTCTTTTGTTAAATTGTAAGTATTACTCGTTACTTTTAATAATTTAAACTCATCTAATTTATCATTACCATACATTATATTTATACTGTTTTCTTGTTCCTCTATAGATGCATTAGTAACATCCAATAAGTTACTATTAAATTCTTCATTCTTAGTATAAACATACCCGTTACCAACTTTATAATTATTAGATGATACTCTTACTAATTTATATGATCTTACTATTTCATCACCATATTTTATATTTAATGAATTATCTTTTTCTTCAACAGTACAATTTTCTAATACCATATCATCTTTATTAAACTCTTTCATGCCAAGATAAATATAATCTTTTGTTAAATCATATTTACTTGATTCATATCTAACTATTTTATATGTTCTTATTACTTCATCATTAAATAAGACATTTAACGTACCACCATGTAAATCCAACGTAACATTTGCAGTATTTATTAAACTTAAATCCAACTTTTCATTAGTTTTTAATAATATATAGCCATTTCTTAAATCATATACGCTAGAAGATATTCCAACTATATCAAATTCATCTAATTTATCTTCATCATATTTAATAGTCACTTTATTATTGGCTACATCAAACGTACCATTTGTTACTTTTACATTAGATTTATCAAACATACTATCAAATACATACAAATATTTATCTTTTATTTGATATACACCACTAGATACACTTACCAGTTTATATGACTTTAATAATTCATCTTTATACTTTAATTTTAAGATATTATTTTCTATTTCATAAGTTATATTTTCAGATTTTATCTTACTTTCATCAAATGATCCAGTTCCTATATAAATATAATCTTTTGTTAAATCATACTCTGAACTTTCTATATTAATACTTATAACATCTATTTCCTTTAATACATCATCATTATACTTAATTGTTAACTTATTATTTTCGTAAACAACCTTACAATTAATACACTTAATATCAGATACATCAAAAGAATTATTTTCATTATAAATATAATCCTTTGATAAATCATACTTATCACTTGTTACCTTAACTATTTTCTTGCTATCTAATATTTCATCATTATATTTAATATTTAACGTATTATTTTTTTCTTCTAATGATCCATTTACTACGTTTATATTATTTTTATTAAAGTTATTATCATAGATATAGTCTTTTGATAAATCATAAGTATTACTTGATAAATTTATAATTTTGTATTCTTCTTCTACAACATCATCATGGTATAAAATAAGTTTGTTGTCTTCTATTTTCCCATTTATATATTGAAAATCAATATTTGATAATATGGTATTTAAATCAGTATCATTTTTTGTATAAATATACTTTTCATCATTATTTATTTTATACTTATTACTAGTCATATCATATACGTTTATAGTAATATTTGAAATGGCCGAATCAAGCGTTGTTGATGTTGTACCAACATTTACGCCTGTAATAACATTACTATTAAATGATGCAGTATTTTCATCATTAACTACATACTTATTTTTTAATTGCTTAGGAAGAATTATTGGTAATTTGTATGTTCCGTCTTTTCTCAAATATAATTTATTAATAAAATTGTTATTCAACAAACCTAAAGTCGTTAGTTTTGTATTCTTGCTTAGGTCTATATTACTTATTTTATTAGAATCCAAATTCAAGTATGTTAAGGCTGTATTATTACTTAAATCTATATTACTTATTTTATTATAACTTAAACTCAATTTTGTTAAGGATGTATTCTTACTTAAGTCTATATTACTTATTTTATTACCAAGCAAATTCAAGGTTGTTAAGGCTGTATTTTTGCTTAGGTCTATACTACTTATTTTATTTCTTTGCAATTCCAAGTACCATAAGAATGTGTTTTTACTTAAGCCTATACTACTTAGATCATTAGAACGCAAATCCAAGTACCTTAAGGCTGTGTTTTTACTTAAGTCTATATTACTTATTTTATTTTCTTGCAATTCCAAGACCATTAAGGCTGTGTTTTTACTTAAGTCTATACTACTTAGATCATTATAATCCAAATACAATTCATTTAAGGCTGTGTTTTTACTTAAGTCTATACTACTTAAATCATTATAATGCAAATCCAAGGATGTTAACGCTGTATTATTACTTAAGTCTATATTACTTATTTTATTACCAATCAAATTCAATTTTGTTAAGGCTGTATTATTACTCAAGTCTATATTACTTATATTATTATAATCCAAATACAAGTCTGTTAAGGATGTATTTTGGCTCAAGTCTATATTACTTATATTATTATAATCCAAATACAAGTCTGTTAAGGATGTATTTTGGCTCAAGTCTATACTACTTAGATCATTAGAATGCAAATCCAAGCTCGTTAAGGACGTTAATTTTTCTATACCTTTTGCACTTATTATTCTTTCTGAACTAGATTTATTAGAGCCTGAATACGAAACGCGTTTTATACTACTTAACTGTTCATCAGTTAAATTAGTTGTATAAGGCAAACTTGTGTTATTTTTTTTATTATAAGCATCTATTACTGCTTTATAAAAAATTTCATCATCAAAAGTCGAATTTTCAAACATTTTTATAGGAACGCTATCAATTTCTATATCTTCATAATATAGTTTTAATATGTAACCCTCTTTTACTTTGCCACTAGATATTTCTGCACCATTATTAAAGACTTTTACTGTTAAATTTTGCAAGTTTAAATTCTCTATGAATGTTTGTATATCTACTTCGTTGGGAATTACTATTTTAATTGAGTAATAATATTTATACTCCTTAGTTAAATTTATAATTCTATTACTACCTAAATCAAGATATGTTTGATATGTACTATTTTGATTTTTTATAGATTCTTTTAATTCCGAAATATCAAAATTATCATACAATTTAATACTATTTAAGTTGTTGGAGGTCAAATTCAATGTTGTTAAGGATGTATTTTGGCTCAAGTCTATACTACTTAGATCATTAGAATGCAAATCCAAGTCTCTTAATGCTGTATTTTTGCTTAAGTCTATACTACTTAGATCATTATAATCCAAATCCAAGTCTCTTAATGCTGTATTTTTGCTTAAGTCTATACTACTTATATTATTATCACTCAAATACAATTTATTTAAAGCCGTATTCTTGCTTAAATCTATACTACTTATATTATTAGAACCAAAAGCCAAGTATGTTAACGTTGTATTATTACTTAAGTCTATATTACTTATTTTATTAGAAAACAAATGCAATGTTGTTAAGAATGTATTTTGGCTTAGGTCTATACTATTTAAATTATTTTGATATAAATACAATTCTGTTAAAGCTGTATTATTACTTAAGTCTATATTACTTATTTTATTAAAACCTAAATCCAAATTTGTTAACGCCGTATTCTTGCTTAAATCTATGTCACTTAAATTATTAACGCCCAAATCCAATTTATTTAAAGCCGTATTCTTGCTTAAATCTATATTGCTTAAATTATTATAACCTAAATCCAAGTATGTTAAAATCGTTAATTTCTCTATTCCTTTTGTACTTTTTATTTTTTCAGAATCAGATTTATTAGATTTTGAATACCAAATACGTTTAATACTACTTAACTGTTCATCGGTTAAATTAGTCGTATAAGGCAGACTTGTATTATTTTCTTTATTATAAGCATCTATTACTGCATTATAAAAATTCTCATCATCAAAATATTTATTTGCGGGCTCTCCCTTATTTATAACATGTGCTATATAAGCATTTATCTTTGTTGGATATCTTAAATTAATAAATGAAAATACAGATATAAATACTACTAAAAATACACTTAATCCTATTATTACTTTCTTTTTATTTTTATTAATTAATTTTACTACCTTAAAAAATATATTTTTACTACTATTTAATGCTCGATATATTTTCTTTTTCATACAACTATTACTCCTATTCTTGTAATCATCATACCATATTTTTGCCATATATTGTATTATTTTTATATTTTTGAGCATATTTTTACATCTTTTGTGTATAAATAGTAGATTTATTAATGATTTTTTTGTTAGATAATTATATTAAGGTGGTAAATAAGATGAATTTTAATAGAAATGATGAAAATTATATATATGAAGTAATTGGCAGAAACGTTAAAAAGTACAGGAAAAAGAAAGGTTTAACTCAAAGACAACTTGCTAATAGAATAAATTATTCTTTGTCTTTTGTAGCAGGATTAGAAAGTAAAAAGCACCAAACTTTCTCTTTAGGTGCTTTATATAGAATATCTTTAATATTAGATGTTGATATATATAAGTTTTGTATAGATGATACCGTAGTTGTTAAAAAGAAAAAATATATTACATATAGATGTAACAGATGTGGACTTAAAGAGGATATACCATATGATTTAATAAATGCTGTTAGCAGTATAAATAAACTATATACTAATCAAGTTATATATCCAAATTTTAAATGTTATGATTGTGATGGAACATTAGTGCCAGAAACAAAAGATGAATATGTATTAAATTAACATATCCATCTTTTTATTTTAAATATCTTTTTAGTAAAAATGTCATAATCTGTTAATTTATTTATTTTCAATTTGCTTTGTTTCATTTAGCAACCTATCAAAATCTGACACATAATTTTTATCCTGTATAACTTTATATTTTTCATATTCATCTTCTGCTTTTTGAGTTGCTTGTTTATGCGAAATTTTTCCTTTTCCTTCTAAAACTTCATAATGAAAAACTTTCAAAGCATTTTCTACTTCATTTTTCCAATCTTCCATATACATAGTTATATTTCTTTCTGCATTATTTTCAGCAATATCCAAAAATAAGTTTACTAAATTATTTAAATTTTTAATTTCTTGTTCATTTAAATAGTTCTTGGCAATAATTACATCAGATTTTAAAATTTTTCCATCAGGTGAGTTTTCCCAAGTAGTAAGTCCCATATTTTCTTTTTTAGAATCCACTCTGTTATAAACTATTTCAGCAGCAGTGTTTCCAGCAATTGCATAGTGAAATTTATTTTGAATAGTCTTATAAAAAGTTATTGCAGTATCACTATTTTTATCATAATCAATAGAGCATTCAGCAAATATATCAGTAATTTTTTGATAAAACATTCTCTCGCTTGTACGAATTAATTTAATTCTTTCAAGTAATCTTTTAAAATACTCTTGATCAGATTTTTTTGCTTTTAAAAATCTTTCATCATTTAATGCAAAACCCTGAACCATATAATCTTTAATTATTTTATTTGCCCAAGTTCTAAATTTAATTGCTTTTTTAGAGTTAACCCTAAATCCAATAGAAATAATCATATCAAGATTATAATACTTAGTATTGTAAGTTTGCTTACCATCATTACCCATATGTGCAATTTTTGCACATGTGCTATTTTCATCTAGCTCTTCATCTTTATAAATATTGTTAATATGTCTTACAATTCCACTTCTATCAATATTAAAAAGTGTTGCTAATGCTTCTGTATTTAACCAAACATCTTCGTTTTCTAATATTACTTCTACTTTTGTATTTCCCTCTTCATCATTATAAAATAAAATATTCTTTTCATTTCCAATTAATTTTTTATCCATATTTATCCCCCACACGCTTGCCAATTTTTTAGTTAATTTATAATAGATATTATACTATTTTTTACATTATTAAACAATCAATTTATTATCACAAAATTCTTATTCTTTCAATCTTGATTCACACATTTTTCCAAAACAAAAGACGAATATGTATAAATTAACATATCCATCTTTTATTTACTTATTAACTTAGCATGTAATACCATTCTTTTTTTATCATCGTAGCAAGAAGATAGCGTAAGTATCTTATCACTTGCATTTACTTCTACTCCATAATTATACACACTTCTTTGTTTTAAAGTATTAATAAAGTTATTAAACTCATCATTATCTTTAAAAGAAGTTGTTATATAGTAACTTTCAGGTTCTATTGTATAGGTTGAAAATACCTGCCATTTTTGATTACCTCTTGGAGTTACAATTGTTATTATATGATTATTTTTATTGTTATACCAAGATTGTTTTACAACTCTTCTCATGGAACCAAACATTTGGTTATTAACAAGACCATGAGCATATAAAATTGTGTTTTTACTTAAATTATCTATGTTATTTCTATAGTCTAAATATACCCAACCTTTTTTGTTACTTGTTTTATCAAATGTATGTTTTAGATAATATTCATTATCTTTTGTATGTACAAAAGGATAGTTTATTTTAGTACCAGGCACTTTTATCCAGCCTACAGTATCTGAATTTATACTCTTTAAATTATCAAAGTTAACTTCCAAAATATTCATACTTTCATATTTGTCATATAACGATGTAGCAGTTGTAACGGATGTATTTTCTTCTTTTTTTGTTGTAGTAGTAATTTCTTTTACTTCCGCTGCATCATAGACATCTGATAACATATCATCTGTCTTTTTATTTTCTAATCCCCAATTAACTAACACTACTAATAATATTATAAGTATAACAGATGATACTACTATTACCATAGTCCATATCATCTTTTCTTTTTTTACCTTTCTTTTTGCAATTTCACTTGATTTTATTATATCTTTCGTATCTGTTATATCTATTGTTCTAGTAAAGTCTAGTATTTCTATTACTTCTTTTTTAGGAATACTTATGGTCTTAGTAAAATCTAGTATTTCTATATCTTCTTCTTTTGGTATAATTTCTTTTTTTATTACTGGTTTATTTTTATATCTCTTTTTAAGTTCTTTAGAATATATCTTTATAAACCTTTTAAACCATCTCTTACTTTTAAGCCATTTAACATCTTCTATAGATAGATAACTAGCACTTAAACAGTCAAGCAGGCTTTGATCTTCAGAAGAGAAAACATTATTTATATCTCTTTTATCCATAATTATAATCATCCCTTCTTTATCCTTCTTTTTAGATTATATCACATTTAAAAAAATAACCAAAGAATAAATCTTTGATTATTTTAAACAATTATTCATCTTTTAATAGCCAATCTATTATGTTAATTTTTGTTATACCATCATAATCTGATTCTAAATCCATATCCATGGTTAACAAAATCTTTGGATAATAATCACCTGTTTTTTGCAGTGAATTTAATTCTCTTTTTAAAACTTTTTCATCTCTAACTGATAAGGCAACCTGGTAATATTTTAACCCATCTCTATTTTCTGCTACAAAGTCAATTTCTAGGTTATCAACTTTACCAACATAAACTTTATATCCACGTCTTAATAATTCAAGGTATACTATATTTTCCAATATATGTCCCATGTCACTATCAGCTTTTTTCCCTAAAAGGTAACTTCTTAAGCCCGTATCTACCGCATAATATTTATAATCTCTAGAAAGTAAATTTTTCCCTTTAACATCAAATCTTTCAGCTTTATATATTAAAAAGCTTTCTAAAAAAGCATTTACATAATTTTCCACTGTATGATTGCTTGTACACATGTTTTTACTGGTTAACGTATCACTTATCTTTTTAATTGATACTGAACTACCAATGCTATCAAACAAAAATTTTAAAATACTTTCCAAAAGTAGCTTATCCGTTATATTATTTCTGGCCATTATATCCTTATAAACTATAGTAGAAAATATTCCATCTAAATATTTATCTATATCATTATAATTAGTCTTTAATATACTTATATTGCCTGGCATACCACCATTTTTCATATAATTTAAAAATAGTTGTTGATAATTATTATCATCAAATGCTGTTACATATTCTTTAAATGATAGAGGAAGCATCTTTATTTCTATATATCTTCCTGATAATAGCGTCGCAAGTTCCCCAGACAAAAGGTATGCATTAGATCCCGTTATATATACGTCTACATTTTTCTTTATATATAAGCCATCTACTGCTTTTTGAAACTCATGAACATTTTGAACTTCATCCAAAAACACATAATAATTTTTATTGGAATCAATTTTCTTACTTATATAAGTATATAATTCTTTATAATCTTTAAAATCATAATCAACATCTTCTAAATTTATACTTATTATTTGATCATCTTTTACTTTATTTTCCTTTAAATAATCAATAAATAATTCAAACAATGTCGATTTGCCACACCTTCTAATACCTGTTATTACCTTGATTAAGTCTTTGTCTTTCCACCTTTTTAATTCCTCAAGATATCTTTGTCTTTGTATCATAGTTTTCACCTCTAATTAAAGTATATGCTTTATTATAGCAAAAGTCAAGTTTTGGAAATATTTTTCCAAAAGTATGCAAATTACAGGTGTTATGGAAATATTTTTCAAACAAAAAACTAGCTTTCGCTAGTCATTTCTTTTTCCAAATAAACTTAATAGGTTTAGGAATATATTAACAAAGTCTAAATACAAATCAAGCGCACCATATATAGCTATTTTAGAAAGTTCTCTTTCATCTGATGCATAATAGTTATACATTGCTTTTAAATTACTCATATCCCACGCTGTAAGACCTAAAAATATCAATATAGAAACAATGCATAAAAATAAGTCTAATCCAGAGCTTTTAACAAATATGTTTATGATTGACATTATAATTATTGCAATAAGTGCAAATATAAGTATCTTTCCAAATGATGATAAATCACTTTTTGTTGTGTATCCATATATTGCTAATAGCGCAAACATAAGTGCTGCTGATAAAAATACCATTACAACACTTCCTCTTTTATATACTAAAAATATAGAAGAAAGTGTAAGTCCACTTATTAATGAGTAAACCAAAAATAATATTTTAGCAACTAATGGTGAGACTTTCTTTCTAAGTGCACTAAATACAATTACAACAACAAGTTCAAGCAATAATATAAAACCAAAGCTTCCATAAACGAACTTCATCATAGCCATATTATGTGCCGTAAAATATGCTGCACCACCTGATACTAATAGTCCAATAAACATCCACATGTATACTTTTGAAAAGAATTTAGACATTCCATTTCCGCTATCTATAACCATAAAATACCTCCATATATTTATAGTATATCATCTATTTATTAAAAAATTATTAAAAAAACAAAAAAGTTACTAAGATTTACTTTTTTGTTTTGTAGGACTAAATTCTAATCTCAACTTATCAGATACAGTAACTATGAACTCACTATTAGTTGGTTTTGCTCTATCATAATCTACACTATGGCCAAATATTTCTTCCATAAGATCTATATCTCCTCTATTCCAACTAACTTCAATAGCATGTCTTATTGCTCTTTCAACACGTGATACAGTAGTATCGTATTTATTAGCAATTTCAGGATATAACTCTTTTGTTATTGCACCTACTATATCTGGTTTTTCATACATTAAAATTACACCTTCTCTTATGTATTGGTATCCTTTTATATGTGATGGAACACCTAATCCGTGTAACAGTTTTGTTACAGAAATTTCTAGGTTATTATGATATACGTTTACTTTTGATGCTTTATCTAACTTAAAACTTACTGCGTCAAGTATTTTATTTTCTAAATCAAACATATCAAATGGTTTTAAAATAAAGTGCTTTGGATTATACTTAGATACTCTTGCAATTGTTTCATCCGCATTAAACGATGTTCCAACTATTACTGGTTTATCAATTTTCTTTTTCTTTAGTTGCTCTAATACATATATTCCATCTTTTTTAGGCATTATTAAATCTAATAATAAAACATCAAAATTATCCTTGTTTTCCTCTATTACTTTTATAGCATCAAGTCCGTTATACGCATGATTAACTATTTTTATTTTTTCATGGTCCCTAAAATACTCCTCTAACATTCCTATTAAACTCTCATTATCATCTACTGCCAAAACCCTTACTATTTTATTACTCTTATTATCTTCCTTTTTCATATTTTTACTCTTCCTTTCTCATTTGCTAAACCAATTATATTACACTCTTTTCGATTAATTTATCGAACCGTGTCGAATAAAAAAAGAATGTATAAACTACATCCTTAAATATTAATTTTTAATTATCTTTTTGTAATTCCGTATTCTTAAAATGCCCATTATTTAGACTTTTCGAAGAACCTTTTTCTCTTCCAGCATCTTTAAATGCATCATTTAGCATTTCTTCTAGCGACAAAGATTCATCATTTGCTTTTGCTTCTATGTTTGAAACGGAAACAAAATTATTTAATGACGCATCATGTTTAGGTGATAAGTATTCATCAAATACCTTATCAATTTCTGATTTAACAAAAGTATCTACATCTTTAGTTGCATCATCAATTATTTTTACAAGTTCGCTTCTTTTAATAAAAGGAGAAACTATCTTTTTGACACTTAAATTAAGTCTAATATCAAAAAGCGTATCAATAGTATTTTCTATTTCTAGAATTCTTTTTTTATGAGGATTTTCATGCACTACTAAGTTTAAAGCATTAGTATCTTCCTTTCTTAATAAGTTATCTTGCACTAAATCATCCCCTTTCTACTATCACAATTATAATGTACCACAATATTACCACATAAGAAAAGGATAAAATGTCAAATTTTATCCTGGTTTACACTATTTTATACACTTTATTATGCTGCTTAGTTCATCAAATGAAACAGATGAAGACCCAAGTAAGTATCCATCTATATTATCACTTAATATAGATTTAATATTTGAAGTAGTAATACTTCCTCCATAAATAAGTTTATAATTAGTTATGTTATTTTCTTCCAATATCTTTCTTATGTATTTAAAAGTATCTTCTATTTCTTCTTTCTTTAGCGCTTTATCTCCTCCTATTGCCCAAACAGGTTCGTATGCTACTACTATTTCATCGTCAGAATCTAAATTTATGCCACTAACCGCAGAAGTTAACTCTTTTTTTAATACTTCACTAATTCTCATTAACTCTCTATCGATTTTTGTTTCCCCAATGCATATAACTGGAGTCATCATATTTCTTAAGATTGCTTTTACCTTTAAGTTAATATCTTTATTAGAATCATAACATCTTCTTTCAGAGTGTCCTACCAAACAGTAACTTACACCTCTTAATTTCAAATCATAAGGTGAAACAGATCCAGTATAGGCACCTCTTTCTTCATAATGACAGTCTTGAGCTCCTAGGTTATATCCGCTAAAAACATCCATATTTAAAAAGTTAGGACAAACAACTAAATCCACGTTTGATAAATCAATATCATCCATTTGATCCCTTAGAATTTTAGCCTCATCGTAACTTAAAAACATTTTTTGATTACATATTACTAATTTTTTCATTTTTTACCACCACTTTTTTCAAATGCGTGTTTTACGCTATGAACAACTTTTTTTACTACGTTAGTATCTTTGCTAACTACTTTTTTATAAACTTTAAGAACGTTTTTAGCATAGTTATAAGGACTATACTTATCTGCCGTAAGTCTTGCATTAAAAGATATTTCATCCCTTAACTTCTTATTTTTGTATACTTCATATATCATATCAACATAACTTTTTTCATCATCAAAGAATAATCCATCTTTTTTATCAGTTATCATAAGTTCAAATGAATCATCTCTTATTGCAACAACTGGTTTTGATGCCCCCATAGCCTCCATAACAGTAAGTCCTTGCGTTTCTGTTTTTGATGCCGTTACAAAAACATCACACAACGAGTAATATTTTGGTACGTCAGTCCATGGTGCTTTACCCGCAAAAATTATCTTATTTTCTAGGCCTTCTTTTTTAGCTAAATCAATTAGATCTTTAATGTCTGGTCCATCGCCCACTATTATCATCTTAGCCTTAGGTATTCGTTTTAACACGGAATTAAAATTATTTATTAAAAAGTCTATGCTCTTTTCTTTAGCTATTCTTCCTACGTATAGCACTATAAAATCAGTATTTTTAAGTCCCAAGTCTTTTCTTAAGTTTATAATCTCGTTTTTATCTATGTTTTCCTTATAAAATCTTGTTGTATCAATACCAGATGGTATTACGTATACATCTCTTTTAACCTTGTATTTATCTTTAAATAATTCTTTAGCTTTTTCAGTTGGAACGATAAGTTCATCTATTGTTTTATCACATAAGAATAAAGTTAAGTACTCAACCAACTTTTTAGATGCCGAATCAAAATAGCCTTTAGTAATATAGTATATATATTCTTCATACATCGTATGATACGTGTGGACGAGTGGTATGTTAAGCTGTTTAGATATAAGCCTTGCAAAGGTTCCAATACTAAACTCAGTATGTGAATGTATTATGTCTAATTTCCACTTTTTTATTATTTTAAGAGCCTTAAGTGGATATATTCCAGATTGTCTAAAGTTCATAAGACCAATTGGAAAACTTGGAATCTTAAGTACACCATCTTCTTCTTTGTATGAAAACGACTCATCATTTACCGTTACAACGTAAACTTCATGGCCTAATTTTTCTAGTCCCTGCTTTAACATTAGGACGCTAGTTGATACCCCATTAATAAATGGTGGATACGTATCAGTGAATAATCCTATTCTCATCTTTATCAACTCTCCTTTTAAACATAAGTGCAATAAATCCCGTAATCATTGCCATAAAATAAGTTATAAATCTCCATAAAAGCATTGCTCCTGCTAAAACAGCTCCGCCTGTAAATCCTTTAAAGAACTGCATAAAACTATATTCTATTCCGCCTGTTGCGCCTGGAACTGGAATAAAGTTACTAATTAGCATAACAAATGATGTTGCAACAATAGAAGATATTGCATTAACATTTTTTACACCTAAAGCCTTAAATACAACAAATGGCACTAAGTATAACAACGTAAGATTTATTATGTTATATATTATTCCTTTAATTAAGTTTTTCTTATTGCCCTTAATTGATGCTCCTGTTTTGTAAAAGTTTTTGATGCTTTCTTTTATTTTTTCTTCAGTGGTTCCGAATTTTCTTACTACTTTAAATTTAAATATAAAGTGCACTATCTTATCTGCAATACTCATTCCTGCCCTTTTAGCAAGAGCAACAAATAGTAAAAGTGCCATTACAACTAAATTAATGAAGAATCCTAAAAATATAAGCCCATTTAAATATACGTTATTAGAAAAAAGATTTAACTTAAGGTTTAGTAAAAGAGAAGCAGCACCAACTATAATAAGCGCGGCTTGATATGCAATAAAATCTTTTATCATCGCATTTGTTGAATCTGATATTCTTATTCCGTCTTTTTTTAGTAAGTATATTTGAAATGGTTGCCCACCTGATTGAAATGGAGTTATACCATTTAAAAATTGTCCTATTAATGTTAATTGATATGCGTTTTTTAAAGTGTAGCAAACATTATGTTCACATATGAATGTTTTAAGTGATGCTGATTTAAAAAGTAGTGATGCTAAAAATACTATTATAGCCATCAAAAATATCCATATATTAACACTTGATAGTTCTTTTATTATACCGTTAAAATCGTCTTTTAAGGTAAAATATAAAACTAATGCTAACGCTATAAAAAGTATACCAATATTTAACTTTTTATTTTTCATAAATACTCCTATTTATCTTGCACGACCTCTATCGCTGGTAAAGTTTTTCCTTCTATAAATTCTAGTGATGCTCCGCCACCTGTTGATATGTGGGCAAATGAAGTTTTATAACCAAATCTTATCGCTGCTGCTGCAGAATCTCCCCCGCCGATAATGGTTGTTGCACCACTTTCTTTTAAAATTTCGCATAACTTTTTGGTACCATAAGAAAAGTTATTGAACTCTGAAACTCCTACTGGTCCGTTCCAGAAAACAGTTTTGCTTTTGTTTATATATGAAGAAAATAATTTGGTAGAAGAAGGTCCAATATCTAATATCATATTACCATCTGATACATTATCTAAATGATCATATTTAACATCTAAACCATCTTTATAAGATGATGAACCATAACCATCTTTAGGAAGGATTATCTTATTGGGATACTTAAGTAATAATTCTTTAGCATGATTTAAGCTTTCTTCATCATATATGGATGCTTTTAAGTCATAGCCTTCTGCCGTTAGAAACGTATTTGCTATTCCGCCACCTAATAACATATAATCAGCTTTTTCTATTAATTTATCTATTACTTTTATTTTGTCATTCATTTTTGCTCCGCCCAAAATAACCGTATATGGTCTTGATGGATTATTTAGCAAGCCACCTAGCATATCTAATTCCTTCTTTATTAAAAAACCTATACCAGATGGTAAATTCTTTGCTATTCCTACGTTTGATGCATGCGCTCTATGTGCTGTTCCAAAGGCATCATTTATAAATATATCCCCAAGACTTGCCCAGTATTTTCCAAGATCAATATCATTTGTACTTTCTTTTTTGCCTGGAACGTCTTCAAAACGGGTATTTTCAAGCAATATAACATCTTTTGCTTTCATATTATTAACGGCTTCTTCTAAAACTTGTCCACGTGTTTCACTAATAAACTTAACATCTATGCCTAAAGCTTCTGATAATCTTTTAGCAACTGGTCTTAACGTGTTATTTTTTTTATCTTCTTCTGTTTTTATTCTTCCTAAGTGAGAAAGTAAGATAACCTTAGCATTGTTATCCACAGCATATTTAATCGTTTTAATGCTTTCTATTATTCTGTTATCATCTAAAATTACTCCGTCCTTTATAGGAACGTTTAAATCACATCTAATAATTACTTTTTTATTATTTAAATCATAATCTTCTATAGTCTTCTTCATAAAAAGCCTCCATTTTAATTATAACATGAATAAGAAAAAAATAGGAAACTATTTTCCTATCTTACTGTTACACTTACTTGTGCTTGCCTTCCATCTGCACCTTTTACTGTTATTGTGGCAATTCCTGGTGAATTTGCCGTAATTACTCCGTTACTTGCCGTCGCAACCGATGGGTTAGAACTGCTCCAAGAAACTGATTTGTTAGTTGCATTCGTCGGATTAAAATAAACCGTTATGCTTCTACTTTGACCTTTTGATAATGAAACAGAAACTGGAGATACCGTTATTGCTTGTAATTTAATATACGTAGATTTAACAATTACACTTCTAGATGCATATCCTCTGTTACCCCAATCATCAGTAACAGTATAACTTACCATATATGTTCCCGCAACTAATGTATTGACAGAACCTGATACGTTAACTCTTGCGTTTAAATCATTACCTTTTGCATCCTTTGCCGTAAATCCCGGATCTTTCCATACTGAACCTTGATTTACTGTCATTGTGCTACCTCCTCTAATCGTGATAGTAGGAGGTGTTGTAACCCTCGCCGTCGTAGCCTTAGTAGTTTTAATGCTACCAGAAGAGCTATAACTCTTTTTTGTTGTGGTTTTCTTTGTTGTTGCAGGCATAGTTGTAGTAGTTGTAGCAACAACCATAACTTTTCTTGTTGCCTCTGCTCTATTACCAGCCTTATCAGTTACCGTATACGTTATAGTATACGTACCAGTTTTTGTAGTATCAACTTTTCCTGATACCTTAATTTTTGATGTAATATCTCCATCTATATTATCAGTTGCGCTAGCGCCTTCATCATTATACTTATCACCCTGATTTAAAGTTACTTCGCTATTACCCTTTAATGTTATTACTGGTTTTTCAGTATCTCTTATAGTTGTGGTTTTCTTTTTGGTTGTAGTATCACCACTTATATAACCACTAGTTGTATAATATTTACCACAACTAATATATGGTTTATAAACTTCATTATCATTTTTTGTTGCAATTACATAACCCTTACAAATCTTTGCTGCTTTTACCTTGCTAGAATCGATGGCTCCTCCATTTTCTAATAACAAGTCCTTTAAATCTATTTTAATTTCTTCACTTGTTAATTCTATGTTATTTTGAGAAATGTAAGTAGGTGCTTCTTCTTCCATTCTATCCTCTAGATGCTTAAAGTCGTTCGTAGTATATTCTGGCTCTTTACTTTTTACAATATGAACTATAACTAATACAATAATAATTGTCAAAACTAGAGTTAACGCTGCTACAATTACCATCCAACGTTTTATTTGAAACTTCTTTTTTGATTCATCTTCGTATTCGAATTCCTTGTCCATATTTACACCACCTTTTATTTTACATAATGATTATAACATGAATAAAAGAAAAAAACACTAGTTTTTTCTAGTGCCTATTTATTTGCAAAGTATTTTGCAGTTCTAACCATTTGCGCTGAATAACTCATTTCATTATCATACCAAGCTACTACCTTAACTAACTGTTTACCATCTACCTCAACTATGTTAGTTAAAAGTCCATCAACCAAACTTCCGTAATGCATACCAATAGTGTCACTTGAAACAATTGGATCCATAGTAAAACCTAAAGTTTCGTTTTGGTTGCTTTTAAATAACTCATTTAATTCTTCTTTAGTTACGTTTTTAGATAATTCTAGGCTTAGGTCAACAACAGAACCAGTAGTTACTGGAACACGCATTGCAGTACCATCTAATCTTCCATTAAGTTCAGGAATTACCTTGCCAATTGCACTTGCTGCTCCAGTTGATGATGGAACAATGTTTGCAGCAGCTGCTCTACCACGTCTTGCCATATAACCTTTTTTATGTGCAACATCCAAAGTTGCTTGGTCATTAGTATACGCATGAACCGTAGTCATAAAGCCCTTTTCTACGCCATAATTATCACATAATAACTTCATAACAGGTGCAAGACAATTAGTTGTACAACTTGCTGCACTAATTACCTTTTCATCTCCAGTTAAAGTTTCATGATTAACGTTATATACTATTGTTTTTAAATCTCCCTTAGCCGGAGCAGATATAATGACTTTTTTGGCACCTGCTGTTATATGTGCCTCTGCCTTTTCTTTACTTGTGAAAAAGCCGGTGCATTCAAACACCAAATCAACGTCTAATGCTTTCCAAGGCAAGTTTACAGGATCTTTTTCAGCATATATTCTTACCTTTCTGTCACCTATAATTATATTTTCATCATCACTTGTAATTTCACCATCTTTATATCTTCTATGAGAAGTATCATACTTAAGTAAATAAGCAAGCTCATCTGCCCCTGTTAGATCATTTATTGCAACTACATCAAATGAGGGATCTTCCTCCATTATTCTAAATACTAATCTTCCTATTCTTCCAAATCCATTAATTGCTACTTTAATAGCCATATCATCACCATCCTACTTATATATTGTACCATTTATAAATCTTTAAAACAACTTCCGTCAATAAATTCTCTAATTATAGAGTCATGTGGAACTTCTTCACTAGGTATTCCAAGTATAACTCTAAATAAGTTAATTAACCTGATTGCTTCATCATAGTTTGGGTCATCTTCTGATACAGAAAATAATAAAGGTTCAGCATAAGTTTTTAAAACGCCTAATTCATAAACTAATGACGTATTTAATATTTCATCTGCTTCTTTCATGTAAGGAAATATCATCTCTTCTTCTATTTCTCTTACCTTTTTCCACATCTTTAAGGTATCTGATGCTGATGCTCCCCTTGTTCTATTATCTCTTACAATTCTTCTTAGAAGTCTATTATCCGTTGATTTAAACAAGTTATGATTATCAACGTTTAACGGAGTTAATGGACAAATAAATACCTTAAATTTATTTTTACTTGGAATTATCTCGGTTAGTTTTTCGTTAAAAGCATGTATTCCTTCTACTATTAAAATACTCTTATCTTCTAATTTTATCTTGTTTTTTTCATCAAATTCTTGTTTTCCTTCAATAAAATTATATCTTGGCAAGATAACTTCTTTTCCATTTAATAATTCAGATATCTTTTTATTAAACTGATTTGTATCAAATGCTTCTATTCTTTCTATTTCAGGTTTACCATTTTCATCTAACACTCTATCTTTCATATCAGTATAAAAATTATCAACTGATATAGGTATAGGTTTATAACCTTTCATCTTAAAGAATAATGCTAACTTCTTAGATGTCGTTGTCTTACCAGATGAAGAAGGTCCAGTTAGAAGAAGCATTTTAATATCTTTATCTTTAGTAACTTTATCTACGATATCTAATAATTTATCATTTTGAAACGTTTCTGACATTCTAATTATGTCACCATATTCCCCGTTTGCGATGTTGCGATTTAACTCAACAGTAGTATTAATACCTATACTTTGTAAATATTTTATTTGTCTTTCAACCGCTTCTAACACCTTATCACATTTATTGAATTTTATCTTTTCATCAGGCATAAACGTTACGGGCGCTAAAAGCATTACCTTATTATCTTTTAAATACTTAGCATTAAAATTACTTAGGTAGCTGGTGTTACAAGGTAAAACTCCGTAGAAATAATCTAAGGTATCATCTAACTTGTTTAAACTTATCGTTGAGTTACTAATGAATCTTAAGGAGTTTGCTTTATCGTGCTGATTTACCTTAAAAAAATAATCTATTGCATCTAACCTTGATACCATTATTTTAGTAATAGGAATAGCACTTTCTACAAGTTCTCTCATTCTTATTTTTATTTTTTCTACCGTTACTTCCGAAATAAGATTATTTGTTAAAATTTCACAGTATATTCCTCTTTCTATAAAACACATTAACTTAACATCTGCGTTTAATACGTCTTTAACGGCTTTTACAAAAAGAAAATATAAACCTCTCATATAGGTTCTGCTACCATATAAACTATAAACATCAAAAAAATCCACATTACAACTTCTAGTTATTTTGGTATCTAATTTGGTTAATCTATTGTTAACTGTTGCAACTATAATTTTTCCTTTATACTCTTTTTCAAAATTCTTTGATATTTCAAGTAAACTTAATCCACTTTCATAGTCATACGTTTCATCTTTATAATTAATTTTTATACTAGCCATTATAATCACCCTTTATTCTAATAATATTCTACCAAAAATGAAGGAAAATGTCACAATATTTTGATAATAAATATAGTTATACTATACATAATATTATTATAGAGGTGATAAAATTATGAATTTAATTCCAAGCGTTATAGAAAAAACTTCTGGCGTGGAAAGAGTATATGATATTTATTCTAGATTATTAAAGGATAGAATTGTATTTATTGGTGGTGAAATAAATGATGAGGTTGCCAATGCTATTATAAGTGAGCTGTTGTTTTTAGATTCACAAAGTAATGATGAAATTAGTATTTACATAAATAGTCCAGGAGGAAGTATTACATCTGGCATGGCAATTTATGATACGATGGGATTTGTAAAAAGTCCAATATCAACAATATGTGTTGGTATGGCAGCATCTATGGCTTCAGTTTTGCTAGCAAGCGGCGATAAAGGAAAAAGATTTATACTTCCAAATAGTGAAGTTATGATCCATCAACCTTTAGGGGGAGTAAATGGTCAAGCAACAGAAATAAAAATAGTCGCTGATAGAATTTTATATTTAAGAAATAAATTAAATAAAATATTATCAGATAAAACAGGTAAAGACATAAGTGAAATAGAAAAAGATACTGAAAGAGACTATTATTTAAACGCTTCTGATGCATTAGAATATGGTTTAGTTGATAAGATATTATAAAACGTAAGACTAAAATTGCCTTACGTTTATTTTAATGTTTCAATTTGTTCTTTAGTAATACCTGTGATATATATTATGTCTTTAATTTCCATACCCTTTTTAAGTAATTTTCTAGCAGTTTCCATGTTGGCTTCTTTCTTACCCTTTAAAAGTCCTTCTTCAAGGCCTTCTTTCTTGCCTTCTTTTATTCCTTCTTCTTTAGCATACTTTAAGTCAACTTTTTTCATCCAAGCATCCATCTCTTCTTTTACATATATTCCTTGTAATATTTCATCGTCAGATAGCTTGCATATCTTTTCGTTTACTTTATCCATTACATCATCACCTTCTGATACTTCCTTTAATTCTTTCTTACTATCTAGTATCATTAAAGCAAGTTCCCTTTCAAATGTATTTAACTTATCTTTATTATAATACATATC
>CAKPCM010000002.1 GCA_934141615.1 uncultured Bacilli bacterium | reverse complement strand
TACATATTCATTATATCAAATTAAAAAGACTACTGATATAGTCTACAGTAATCTTTGTATACTTTTTCAGCAGTCTCCTTATTTACTAGCCTTTTTTTGTAATCTTATATCTTTTAATATATTTATAACGAATAATACCACAAATATTATTATTATTACTATTAGTGCTTTAGAAAGTAAGCCACCTTCTATGCTAATTAATGCTTCCTTAAATAAATCTATTGAATATTTCATTGGAAGTACGTTAAATAATTTTTGGAATCCTGTATAAACGGTTTGGATTGGGAAGGTTCCTCCTGCTGCTGCTAATTGTAATACTAACAAGATTAGAGCTAAGAACTTACCAATGTCTCCAAAGTGAACTATTAAAAATTCCATTATAGCTTCAAACATCCAAGCAACTAATATTAATGATGCAAAATATAAGAAGTAATTTGTAACACTAAATTTTAATCCTACAAGTAATAATATTCCTAAGATTATACCTTGTAATGTTGCAAGTCCTAAGTAACAGAAAGTTCTTTTTACTTTGTTTTCTGCATTACGACTACAATTCTTAAATCTATCATTTGCATCATAGTAAAGGATTATAAATAACATAAGAGATCCAACCCATAATGCTATTGACATAAAGAATGGAGAGAATGCAGTACCATATTCACTAACTTCATTTACGTCTTTTTCTTCTACTTTAACAGGATTTGCTGTATATTCATCTAATCCATTTAATTTTTTAAGTTCGCTATTAGTTGAACTAATAGAATTTGATACTTCACTTTTAGCAGTATTAACACCATCATTTAATGTGCTTGTTCCACTAGCTAAAGTGCTTGCTCCACTATTTAATGTATTAATACCATTTAATACTTCATTAGAACTACTAGATAAAGTATTTGTTCCACTAACTAATTGTTTTGAACCAGATGCAAGTTTTGATGAACCATTCTTTAATGTATCAACGCTTGTCTTTAATGTATTAACACCTGCTTTAATACTATTTAATTCATCTGTTTTAGTATCTAATTCATCTACACCTGCTTTAATGGTAGCACTTGAACTTGTTAATTTAGAACCTGAATCAGCTAACAAATCAACCATTGTATAAGTGTTATCACTAATTTTATATGCATTAACTATTTGAGTAAAGTATGCACATTTTGCTTGGTCATACATTCCACTTTGTGCTGTACAAGTTGCACCTTTTAAAGTAAGTATTGGAGTCGTTAATATAGCAGGATTTGTTTTAGCTTCACTTAAAATAGTGTTAACAGAACTAACATATGTATTAAGTCCTGAATCAAAACTATCTTCTCCTGTTTTCAACTTAGTAACTCCAGTTTTTAAATCATCTAACTTAGTAGTTTTTGATGCAAAATCATTAACACCAGATTGTAAATTACCAAGACCACTATCTAATAAACTAATATTTTGTGATAATGTTAATGCTCCATTACCAACGTTTGATACACCATTATTAAATAATGCATATTTTGAACTTAAAGTACTTGTTCCATCTTGTAATTTATAAGCTCCTGTTTTAAGTTCACTAGTACCATCAGATATTTGTTTTAAACCATCATCTATTTTTTCTACCTTTTTAGGTACTCCATTTAGATTATCTGTAAGTGTACTAACAACTTCTTTTGATACGTTAGATCTAACTTGTTTTTCAACTTCGGATACAACTCTATTTATTATTTGAGATGCCAAATAGTTAGATTTTTGGTTAGGTGAATAAGTAATTGTTGCAGCTGTTTTATCGCTTTGTTCTGCACTTAACAAGTCACTAGTAAAATCACTAGGAATTGTAATAACTGCATAATAATCCTTATTCTTAAGACCACTATCTGCTTTATTTTTATTTACAACACTGATATCAAGGGTATTTTTCTTCTTTAAAGAATTAACTAAATCCTTACCCTTATTTTGGCCATCTACCGTCTTATCTTCATTTACTATTGCAACTGGAATATCATCCATATGTCCATATGGATCCCAATATGCTTTTAGATAGAAGAAACTATACATAAATGGTATTAGTAATACTACTGCTACCACTACGTAACTAAACCAATTGCTTTTACTTTTGTTTTTTTTGTTTTTCATAATTATCATCCCCCACAAAATGCAATTAATTATAATTAATCACAATTAATTAAACAATCCTTCCTTTAATATTTGTGTTACGTTTTGAGTAACTTCATTTTCATCTATTTCTTTATCCCATTCAAACATAACTGCTACATACACTTTATAGATTATAAAAGCACATAAATCTGGATCACATTTTTTTACGTATCCTTTTTCAATAGCCCAAGATAAACGTTCTTTTATAAAACCTAAAATTGCATCATCAATCATTTCTATTGAATTTTTAGAAGAAATAGTGTTAAGTTCGTCGGCCTCTTTTGTTAAAGTAACAAACAATTTAGCTTCTCTCTTATACTTAAGTAAGTCATATAAAGTTTTGTTAACTTCTTCAAAGAAGTTTTCATCATTGATATTTGAATGGCTAATTATGATTTTTTTCATTTTTGCCATTTCTTCATCAATAAGTGTTTTTAACAAACTTGCCTTATCTTTAAAATAGGAGTAAACCGTCTTTTTTGTTACACCAGATGCCTTTGCGATTTCATCCATACTAACCTTTTTATACCCATAATTGGTAAATAGTTCTCTGGATGATTTTAATATGTCCCCTTTAATATTATTCATAATCGCCTCCAATATACTACTACACCAATTCGGTATACCAGTATAGTATATGACTAATTTAAAAGAAAGTCAATATGTAATGACTTTCTTAATAATTTTTAATAATTGCTAAATTCGTACTTAAACCTCAATTGTTCCCATGATTTCACTCCTTTCAAATAATTATATGTTATATAATAATGGAAAAAATTATAAAAATAAGTTAAAAATATTTTCATATTAAATTTGAATTTACTATAGTTCTGCCAAATCATTTTGGTGATATCAATTTTAAATACTTATATTTAAAAGAGTGACCAATAAAATATAAGCTCTACATATAATATACCATATTTATATAAATTATTAAATACTTCTATAAGAAATGGCAAAATCTTTTCGTTTTTTAAATCTTCTAAAGAGTTAATAAATTTATATTCTGAATGCTTTTCCTCTCACAAAATTATATCATCAACTTTTGATTTCAATTTACATAAATATAAACAAGATTTTTGAATTTGTCTAAATTACTATCTTCATGTATTACTTTTTGTTGGTATGATATCTAGACCAACTTCCACTTTACTTTCTCTAATTACAGCTTCTCGAGGTAGTTCACCATACTCTGCTAATCATCACATTGTGAAAATTCAATATATTGTTCCATAAAACAGAACATATCATATATTACCAGTCTTTGATATGTATTTGCAATATTTAAGGGGCTGTAATAAAATGAAATAATTTTACTGATAAATATACTTTTATTATAAAAGTCCTTCGCTACATTACTATCATTTTATCTCTATTCATCATTATGATAATAGTAATAAAAAAATGACACTTAATTCAATTCGAATTAAATGTCTAGCTTAAGTATTTAGGGTAGACATTCAACTTAAGAGGACTGAATGTTCCCTTTTTTATTTTATGCAAGAAATCTTGCTTACATACCAATAATATCATAATTCATTGATATTGTCAAAAAACGAATCAAAGGTTCGGATAATTCGATTACCTTAGATATCTATAATTTTTTTACTATATATAATAATTGTTATTTAATAAAATAAATTCCTGTTATTGAAATCATACCAAGTAATATTGCAATTACCTTTCTTAAATTCATTTTATCTGTCTTAAACACTGCTGATAATATAACTAATAAAAATACTCTGATTTCTTGAATAATATTAACTATAATTGGAGTTTCATAAATATAACCGATAGTTCCAAATATATAATAAATAGCTTCAAAAAAACCAATCAAAACTACTAAAATTAAAAATCTTTTATTATTATTTTCTGTTGCTGATGCATCCAATTTTTTACTTTTAAAAAAGAAAAATGGAATTGCAAATGCACTATAACCAAAGTTAATAGCCACCTCATTAGCACCTAATATATTAGCATACTTTACTATATATGGTTCAATTCCATAAAATAAAACAGATAATAATATAAAAACAACACCTATAAATTTTATTTTCTTAAACTTTATTTCATCTTTAACTCTATTTGTTTCTAGACTAAACCATAAAATAGAAATAATAAACAATATGAATAAAAATATAAATTTTGGGGTTAAAATTAAATTTCCAAATAATATATCAATTATTAAAATTATAAATAAATCTAAATTTTCAAGTAAAGCGGCAAGACCTATTGGTATATTCTCTAATGCCTTAACATAACATAGATAACCTAATAATATAATCAAACCATAAATTAAAACAATAGGAATTGCTTGAACTGTTATAGAAATACCAACATAAAATGCATATAAAACTTGAAAAATGAATGAAATTATACTTGTATATAATAATACTTTATAAACAGAATATTTATTTACTGCAATATCTAAAGTAAAATCACAAAATGAATTAAAAATAGAAGAAATTACCGCTGCTGCCCTCTTATTCATATACTACCCCCCATATTTACAGATGGAATGTGAAAAATATTTTTTAATCTTTTCTTTAATCATTATCATCATTTTACTTATAGCATTACCTTAACGACTTTTTGACAAGTCGTTTTCTATTATTACCTCGAAATTATTCGATTATCAATCAATCTAGCACCTTTTGTTGGAAGTAAAACAACCACTAGGCACAAATTTCTAGGTAGTAATAACTACTAACTGGTTAAATCATACCACATTTTTGATAAAATCAATATATTAAGCAATAAAAAATTAAAAAAAATGATATAATCATCATATAAGGAGGAAGATAATTATGGCATTTGCACCAAGTTTAGCAAAAAAATGGTATAAAAACTTATCAGTTGAAGAATTAGAAAAAAAATACGAGGAATTAAAGAAACATTATTGTTTTAGTTCAAAAGAAGAACAAATTGACTATATTATTAAAAATTATTTATATGCTAGCAAAAATGTAAATACAAACTCAACTAAAATAGCATTAGAAGAATTATTAAAAGAAAAAACAGGTAAAGAATATAAAATAGAACCTAAAAAATTTGAAATAAGCTTATTAGATATAATCAACTTTATAACCAATCCAAATGTTGATCCTTTTTGGACTACTACTTTAACTAATTATTTTGAAAAATTAAACGATATTTCTGAAACAGATAAAATTTGTTTTTTGATAGAATTACTACAAGATAAAAACTCTTATAATGATTTTACTAAAGAAATAATTCAAAATCAAAATGCTAAAGAAATATATGAAAAATACAAAAAAATTGCTAGACGATTTATTTGTTTAAATTCAAAAATTGGGTAATTAGATTAGATAAAGGCCGTGGTACATTTTGCTTGCAAGTAAAAGTAGCGATAGGCTTTTCTTTTATTTTCATTACGAAAGTTTTAAAATTAAAAAACATAATTTTGCTTTTCTAATCTATTATCTAGTTTTTTAGTAATTTTTTTTAATTTTCTTGTAGAAATAGTATATTTTTCAGTATCTGTTCTTTTACCATTTACAAAATCTCCTTTATAAAGTTCATTTGATAATATTTTTTTGATTGTAGTGTCATGCCAATTTGTTTTACCTAAAACTTTATCTTTATTAAATATGTTAGTAATCGTTTGATGAACTTTCCACCTAAATATAAATTAAATACTCTAACAACAATATGTTTTGTAAGTGAATCTGGAACTAATTTTTTATTTTTCCTTTTAAAACCCATAGATGAACGATTAGGAATATGACATGACTTAATAGCAACTACCATACCAAATTTTATTCTTTCAAAACATTTTTCTATTTCATTTTGACTTACATTAGTCATTATTCTCATAACCATTTTACCATTTAAAATAGTAGTATTAGGTTTATCAGTCATACAAACCATATATACATTTCTTTTTAATTCTTCACTTATTTTAAGTTCTTTAGTTTCTATTGTCATATTCAATCACTTTCCTTTCTTAAATAACAAAAAAACTAACATTTCTGTTAGTAATTTATTACTCTCGAATTTATAAAAGTTCGAGTTTAGTATCAATCAATTTGGTGGAGCTGACGAGATTTGAACTCGTGTCCGATAAATAGTACTCTATGACGTCTACAAGTTTAGTTAGTAATTAAATTTAATTAAATGATAAAGGTAACTAACATACCCACCAAATAACGAGTTTAGTAAAATTCTTTATCTTATCCTAAACAAACAAGATAATATAACTCACTAAAATGAGCCTCTTAAAAAGTCCGTGAGTAAAACTTTAAAAGAAGCGCTTTCTCTATTAGAGACTAGGCAGCGCAAGCTGCGAAAGCATAATTATTATTGTTGTTATTTATTTTTTGTTTGTACGTAAGGAGTACCTTCCACTTGCAACCATAGCCTCATACTTACCGTCGAAACCAATAACAGCCCCATATAGATATAAATAACAATAGTATTATAACATAGATTCATAATTTTTAATTGTCAAATTTTGTAAGTTTCTGTATAATTAACAATAGGAGAAAAGTATATGAATAATAACGAAGAAATAGAAGTATTACAATTTTATGACTTTGATGATAAAAATAGTAAAATAAAAATATGGTTTAGAACAATTCCTCTTATTATGATACCGATATTATTTTTATTAACCATAATATCACTACACACAAAAAGACTTGTGAAAGTTCCATTTAACTATATATCTTGCGTACTTCTATCCATATTTATATACCTTTTTATCATAGGATTATTTAAAATTAAGAAAAGTAAAAAAAACATTCTTAAAAAGAAAAAAGTATTTAAAGTTATTAAAAATATCATACTTACAATATACATACTAGGATGCTTTGGTTTTACGTTCTTATTATATGGACCATATGATAACTTTAGAACGTGGCTTATATCTACCGCGATGTCTACTATGAATCATCAATACTTATGTAAATGGTTTTATAATGATGATGAAATATTAAAGGTAATTAAAGGAAACTACATAATAGAAGTTAACGAAGAGACAAATACCGACTTAATAGATATGGAAGAAGAAATAACTTATGAAAACGAATATGAAGAGCAGATTTTAAAGCATGACAAAGACGCAAAATATAAAATAATAGAATTAGAAGTTAATGGGCAGAAAGGTTATCTAGCCGCCATATATGATCCTTCTATGGTTAAAGTTTCAGTAACCAAAAGTTTAGGAGTAAAAGGACAGTTAGTTACGAAAATGGCCGAAGATAATAAGGCCATGCTTGCAGTTAATGGTGGTGGATTTTATGATCCAGGCAACAATAGTACCGGTGGTATGCCAACTGGTGTAACAATTTCTAATGGTAAAGTAATAACAGATAATAACTATAGTTCATACACTCAGTCTGGTGGTATAATTGGTATCACAAATGATAATAAATTAGTGTTAATTAAAGGTGCTACAGCACAAAAAGCATTAAACATGAACGTTAGAGACGGTGTATCTTGGGGACCATTCTTAATCGTAAATGGTAAAAAATCATTTATAAAAGGAAATGGTGGTTGGGGATATGCCGCTAGAACCGCTATTGGACAAAGGTCAGATGGTATTATATTACTTTTAGTTATCAACAGTAATTCTTCTAGAACAAAGGGAGCCGATATGGTAGATTTAACAGATATAATGGATAAATACGGCGCTATTAACGCTGCTAATTTAGATGGTGGAACATCAACTGTTATGGTATTACCACAAAAGGAAGCCTTAAAATATAAAGACACTTGTACTGATACATATTGTTATATAAATGATCCAGTAGATGGAGCATTAAGGCATAGAACTCGTACTATTGCAACATCAATAATAGTTACAGACAAATAAAAAGATTCCAAGTAATTTGGAACCTTTTTAATACCTTATATTTTTTTCCATTTCTCTTTTAATATCTTTTTCTTTTAGACTTTGTCTTTTATCATAAAGCTTTTTACCTCTTGCTATACCAAGTAGTATTTTAGCTCTTCCATCTTTTAAATATAATTTAACAGGAACTAGCGAATAACCTTCTTTTTCCACCTTATCTCTTATTTTATATATTTCTTTTTTATGAAGTAAAAGCTTTCTTTCTCTTCTTTCGTCATGATTAAAACGATTACCCTCTTCATAAGTAGAAATAAACATATTAGTTAGAAAAACTTCACCATTTTTAACTCTAGCATAGCTATCTTTTAAATTACAACTACCCTTTCTAATGGACTTTATCTCAGTACCAGTTAAAACTATTCCGCACTCATATGTATCTTCTATAAAATAATCAAATGAAGCTTTTTTATTTTTTATTTCTATCATTATTCCACCTCTACTATGTTGGTATACTTAGTTAAAACACCTTTGTACTTATTATAGTATGTTTCATAATTATTTAAAAGACTATTATTTAATTTTGTATAAGGATACACCTTAAAGTTATGGCTACCTTTAAAATAAGTATATAAAAGATTTGCTTTTACGTTACTAAAGGTTATCTTACCATTTTTATCCTTGTTTATATTTAAAGTTACTAAAGCACCCGTTTGCTTATCATTAGTATCTTGTGCTGCAATAAAATTACCAAGTGCATAAAATACCAAGGTATCGTTTATTTTCTCTACTGGTTCTATCATATGAGCGTGATTTCCTATAACTAAATTTACACCCATCTCAGATAATTCTTTTGCTATTTGCTTCTGAGAATTATTTGGAGTTGTTACATATTCTTCTCCCCAGTGCATTGATACAATTATTAAATCTACTTTATTCTTTATCTTATTAATATCTTTTTGGGCCTTTTCCTTAGAATAAATGTTAGTTAAGTATTCTTTACCACTAGGAGGTAAAAGACCATTTGTAACTGATGTATAAGCTAGAAAAGCGTACTTTATACCATTTTTTTCTTCTACCTTTATATTGCTTTCTCTGTCAGATGATGAAAGTGCTTGACCAGAATAGTAAACTCCCGGCTTAGTTTTCCAATAATTCACCGAATTAATTACTCCTACTTCTCCCTTATCCATGGTATGGTTATTAGCTAAACTAACTAAATTAAAACCTAAGTTAACCATTGTATCTCCTATTTCTTCAGGAGAATTAAATCTTGGATATGCTGAAAGGCCTAAATTTTTACCACCTATTATACTCTCTTGGTTATAAAAGGCTAAATCATGTCCTTTAATTAATGGAGAAACCTCATCAAACATACTATCAAAAGAATATGTTCCATCACCATTTGAAGCATCATTATATATGAATCTGTGAATCAAGCAATCTCCTACCATAACCATGGAAAGCTCGTTTGACTCTTTTTTAGCTTCAGTACTTTTTGTTGTTACCTTTTGCTTTTTATTATCCTTTTGGTTATCCATATCAAACTTTTTATAAATGAAAAGTCCTAAGTATATTATGATAGATAATAATATTATATGAATTAAAACCTTAACCCACGTTTTTAGCTTCTTTTTCTTCATTATTTACTTCTTCCTTTTTTATTTCAAAATCTATAAAAGTTTCTTCTTTTGATGCACTTTTGCAAATTACTGTTACTGTATCACCAATTCTATATCTTCTTTTTGTTTTCTGACCTACTAAAGACATTGTTCTTTCATCATAATTATAATAGTCTCCTTTAATATCAGTTATATGAACTAAACCTTCTATCATATTAGGTAGTTCAACAAACATACCAAATGATGTAACACCACTTATCATACCAGTAAATTCTTCTCCAATATGATCCATCATGTACTCAGCCATCTTCATGTCTTCAACTTCTCTTTCACAGTCTATTGCATCTCTTTCTTTTAATGATGAATGTTCTGCAAGTTGTGGCAAATACTCTCTAAAGTAATCAGTCGTTTTCTTAGATTCATCACCATTATACAAATAAGTTCTTAAAAGACGATGTACCGTTGTATCTGGAAATCTTCTAATTGGTGAAGTAAAGTGAGTATATATTTTACTAGCAAGTCCAAAATGACCTATATTGTCCGTTTGATATACGGCCTTTTGCATTGCACGAAGCATAAGTGATGCTAATATTTTATATTCTTTTTTATCTTTTAATTGACTTAACACGTTTTCTATTGAAGATGGATACTTAATGTTTACTTTACCTGTTATTTTATAACCCAAAGAACTTACGAAATCCAAAAAGTCATTTACTTTTTCTTCCTTTGGAGTTCCGTGAACACGGTATATAAATGGTAAATCCATATAGAATATATGTGATGCAACCGTTTCATTGGCAGCTATCATAAAGTCTTCTATCATTTTTTCACCAGATGCACGTTCTCTTAAAACTACATCTATTGGTTTTCCAGTATCATCTGAAATTATTTTAGCTTCGTCAGTATCAAAATCAATCGCACCACGAGCTTCTCTATTATGTCTTATAATATCTGCTAATTCTTTCATTAGTGATAAATCGCTTGTAAAAGGAGCATATCCATCTTCTACAATACCTTCATCTAACCATTTATTAACCTTTTTATAAGTCATTTGAATTCTTGATTTAATAACACTTTCAAATATGTCATGAGAAACAACATTTCCTTTGTTATCTATTTCCATTACACAACTTTGTGCCAAACGTTCTACTCCGGGATTAAGTGAACATATACCATTAGACAACTTATGAGGAAGCATAGGTATTACCCTATCTACTAAATAAACGCTAGTACCTCTTTCATATGCTTCATCATATAGATGAGTACCCGGTTTAACATAATATGAAACATCTGCTATATGAACACCTAACTCGTAATTTCCATTAGCAAGTTTTTTTATCGAAATAGCATCATCTATATCCTTTGTATCATCACCATCTATTGTAAATATTGTAACGTCAGTTAAATCACGTCTTCCCTTTTTGTCATCATCACTTACAGAATCTGGTATATCTTTTAATTCTTCTAAAACTTCATCAGGAAATTTAGGAGAAAACATATGTTTATAAACGATTGCCTCAACATCAACACCAACGTCATTTTTATGACCTATAATGGTTGTTATTTCTGCTAAAACAGTATTTCTATCAAGCTCCTTAATAACGTTTGCAACCACAATATGGCCTTCTACACAGTCTTTTGTACTTTCCTTAGTTAAAACTATTTTTTGTTTAAACTTCTTATCATTTGAAATAATTGTTGGCATATCATCTATAAATTTAAACTCACCTACTATTGGCCCATAATTTCTAGATGCTATTCTAAGTACTCGTCCCTCTTTTTTAGAACCAGTATTTTTATTAGTAATTTCTACAATTACCATATCACCATCTATCGCACCATTTAAATGTTTAGCATCAACGTGAATATCATCTTCACTTTCCATTAATACAAAACCAAAGCCTTTATCTGAAACAGATATCTTACCTTTTTTTAAATGACTATAGCAAAAAGCCATATATTTATCTTTGTTCGTATGATATATTGTTAAATTGCTTTCTAATTCATTTAGCACTTTTAGCATCTCTTCTACTTCTTCAGTAGTATTTAAACCTAGTATATCTTTAAGTTCAATTGCAGTATACGCTCTATCTTCCTCTTCTAAAATATTTAGTATTCTATCTTTCATAAGTTCCACCTATCTTTCTATATATATTATAAAACAAAAAAAGGCTATTAATAAAGCCTTTTTTAACTACATGTCTATAATTATACACAAAATAAAGAATAAAATCCCTAAAACGTAAGTTAACCTAGTAATAAATAGCTCTCCTCCACGTTCTTTTCTGTTCATAAATAAATCAGCATTACCACCAGTAATTATATTACCAGACTCAGCCTTCTCACTTTGAAGTAATACTATAATAATAAGTAAAACAGATACAATCATTAACACTGTAAGCATATGTATCCCTCCTAGCTACTACTTATTTTATCATATTATAATATGTATTTCAACCAGGAATTATTTAGATTTACTTGGTGTAGTATCATTTAATATTTCCAAACTTCTTTTTCTTATTTCTTCACTAGACGCATTAGGTCCTAATTCTTCAATAGCTGCGTTAATTGAAGCTTGTGCACGAGCATTATTAGCATCTTGAACTTTCACTTGAGTTTCAATATCATCCAAAATAGGATGTTCATTATTAAATTTCTGCATTTCTTCTTTATCAGATTCTTTAACTTTAAGTAAATTATCTAACATATCATTTACTTTAACATCGTGCATTTTTACATTTGCTAGTGAATATAAATAATTTAAATATGTTAAATAACCTTCTATTAATAATTCTTCTACTTGTTTTTTATAAAAATCATCATAAGAATTAAATGATAACAATAATGATTCATTATCATTAAACTTTCTTGTCACATAATCTTCTATTCCTATATTATTTTCTATTCCTCTACTTTTAAGTATTTTCTTAATTCTTGGTATAACATTATTTTTAACATTAATTTTTGCAAAATATTTATCCACACATTTTTTCATAAATTCGCTACATTTTGATAACTCTATTTTTTTATCTGCATTAACATTTACTTCTTGCAAAATTTCTTTCTTTACCTTTTTAGCAAGTTCTACTGGTTGAATTTCCATAAACTTAATAAATTTATCTATTTTTTTGTCAGTTATAGCCTCTTTAATACTCAACGAACTAACAAAATTTTCTGGAATTGATTTTTTAACAGCACCACTTAATTGTAATTCATCTTCTGATAAAGATTGTACATAGTTTGAATTTTCACCATATTCTGCATTATCATAAGAAATGTGACTATTAGTATGATCATCTTTATCATAAATTTCTAATGTATCATCAAGGGTTAACCCATACTTTCTTAACTCAGAAATTAACCTCCCTAACTGTTTATTATTTAATATAATATTATCCTTTTCTAAAATCTCATTCAATTCATTCATTGAAAAATCGCCGTGAGATAGATTATCATAAACATATTGTGCTATTTCACTTATATTTTCTTTCATTTTTGCCTCCATTATTTAATTTTATTTTCTTCTTCCAAATTAATATATTGTTTTAAATCAATATATTCTTGTATAGAATATCCCTTTCGTTTTACTTCATCTACTACTTTGTGAACAAAACATTTTTTTATATCAGATTGAGACTCATCATTGATAGATTCTAAAAATTTAATGTCTTTCTTTTCACTCATATACATTGTTTTAGCCCTAACTTCCTCTAATAGAACTATATTACTAGAGGATAGACTTAATAATATATCTTTATACGGTGTTTTCTTTAAATTAATACCCTCAAATATAGTACCAACAGGCATATAAATATTATTAATAAATTTATTAATATTTATATTTGAATCATTAGATAAAGCTTCTGCATTACTAATTAAAATATTTAATATTTTTTTATCAATTGAAGATATCATTTTTACGCATTCTTTTTCTTTTGCATCTAATTCTTCATATTTTTGAGTGTGTCTTTCAGTTAATTTTTTTTCTTTAACAATTGCTTCTTGCTTTTTCTTTTCTAATTTTAAATTTTCCTTTATTTTTTCTAATGATGCAAGTAATTCTTCTTTTGTAACTTCTTTACTACCTGAAATTTTAATACATTCATCTTTTATTATCTGAATTTTTCCATATATAGATTTGATTATGTTATTTAATGTTTCATATCTTTTATCTAATTCAAAAGCACAATCTACTTCGTAAAGAGTCAAGCCAGTACCATATAAATTTACAAAATCTTTAATTTCGTCAGTGGCTTTGATTACCTCATGCCTTAATTTTTCTTTTTCATAAATTCCCTTTTCTATTGAGGTCTTACCATATAATATATTTCTTTTTAATCTATCTATCATTTTACTATTTAACTGTCTTATTCTTTCTCTTGTAAGTCCGAACATAATTCCTAATTCTTGTAAGGTCATAGTTTTATTTATTCTTGATTCAAGAATAATCTCATTTTTCCTATAATGATCTACCATAACTTTTTTTATATCTCCATCATAAAACTTTACATATGGATACTGATTTTTAAATGATTCTGATAAGTGATAACCATAAACATCTGTTACTAATCCCTCAAAAGAAAGAAGTTTCTTTAATGAATATAACTCATATGCCTCTTTCTTTTCATTATTAAATATAATCTTATTTTCTTCTGATGGTATAAAATTTATATAATTATATTTTTCTTTTGTTTTTTTAGAAAAACCATAACCATAAACATCTGTTATTAAGCCCTTATAACCAAATAGATACTCTAATTCACTTTTCTTTTTTAATTCTAAATTTTCTATTATCTCATCTTTTGCTATTTTTGTGTTTTCATTTTTGTTTCCATAATTAGCTACATCTTTAAGCATTTTTTCTATATCTTTTCCTAGAAACTTATCTTCTGTCAATCCTTCTATTGGTAAGGAATCGTCTGATATAAAATCCTCTAATGCTGAATCCTCATCTTCACCAACGGGTTTATTTAATGAACTTACCTCAAGAGAATTTTTTAATATATCTTCTACTTTTTTGGTACTCATATCTAATCCTTTTGCTATTTCATTTTTTGTAGGATAAACGTTGTTTTTGTGTTCGTATTCTTTAATAAACTTTTGAACCTTTCTTAATTCTTCTGTATAGTGAACCGGCAATCTAATTAATTTTTCTTTATCTGCGATCGATCTTGTTATAGCTTGCCTTATCCACCAAGTCGCATATGTAGAAAATTTATAACCCTTAGTTGGATCAAATTTTTCAACTGCTTTTGCAAGTCCTAAATTACCTTCTTGAATTCGATCATCCATTGTCATGATTGTTGTATTATATTTTTTTGCTATTGATACAACCAATCTAAGGTTAGAATTTATTAATTTATCACGTGCTTCTTTGCTTCCAAGTTTAATTTGCTCTGCTAAATATACCTCCTCTTCAGCAGTTAACAACGGATATTGCCCTATTAACCTTAAATAATTCTTAACGCCATCTAACATAGGAGCATCTTTATCTATATCATAATAAACATTATCATTATCTAAATTATCAGATTTAATTTCAATATTTTCCTCTTCAAGAATATCATATAATTTATTAATATCATCTTCTGATAGATCGGTTAAGAAAACATCATCAAGTTTTTCATAAGAAATACTTTTTTTACCGTTTTCGTTTTCTACATTTTTGTTTATCATATCAATTAACTGAGTATCATTCATAATAATTCCTCCTATGTGAAATTTATAAAATTTTCTATGTTTATAATATCATATACCCCCCCCCCGTCAAGTTTTTTATTATATTGTGCAAAGAACTTGTAAACTCAAAACCGACCTGTAAACAAAAAAAAGAACTAGCCTTCTAGTTCTTCTTCAATTCTCATTAACTGGTTATATTTACATATTCTATCAGTTCTAGACATAGAGCCTGTTTTTATTTGACCTAAATCAAGACCTACAGCTAAATCTGCTATTATTGTATCTTCTGTTTCACCACTTCTGTGAGATATTATTGTTTTATAACCATTTTCTTTAGCTAATTTAATTGTTTCTAAAGTCTCTGTTATAGTACCTATTTGGTTTACCTTTAAAAGAATTGCATTTCCTGCTTTCATATCGATGCCTTTTTGTAAACATTCTTTATTTGTAACAAAAAGATCATCGCCAACTAATTGAACTTTATCTCCTAATTCTTTAGTAACTTCAGCAAAACCTTCCCAGTCATTTTCATCTACAGGATCTTCTATCGAAACAATAGGATACTTACTTACTAACTCTTTATAGAAATCTATTAATTCGTCAGTAGAAAGACTTCTTCCTTCTCCTACTAAATTATACTTACCATCACTATAAAACTCCGATGCTGCAACATCTATTGCTAGTTTTACGTCAACACCAGGCGTATACCCAGCTTTTTTAATAGCTTCCATAATAAGTTCAAAACCTTCTGTATTTGAATCTAAGTCAGGAGCAAAACCACCTTCATCACCAACTCCAGTCGATAATTTCTTTTCGTTTAATACGCTTTTTAAAGCGTGGAATACTTCTGAACCAACTCTTACTCTCTCATGAATATTATCTCGTTGTGGGATTATCATGAACTCTTGAAAGTCTAACTTGTTATCAGCATGTGCACCACCATTTAATATGTTCATCATTGGAATTGGAAGTGTTTTTCCATCTCCAACATATTTATATAAAGGCATACCACTTTCTTTTGCAGCAGCCTTTAAACAAGCCATAGAAACGCCTAATATTGCGTTAGCACCTAAATTACTTTTTGTTTTAGTACCATCTAACTCTAACATGGCATTATCGATGCTATATTGGTCTTTAACATCCATACCAACTACTACTGGTCTTATTTTTTCATTTACGTTTTTAACGGCGTTTAATACTCCCTTACCGTTAAATCTTGTTGTATCATTATCACGCATTTCAAGAGCTTCACGCACACCGGTTGATGCTCCAGATGGAACGCATGCCCTTGCCATTATTCCATTTTCTAAAGTAACGTCCACTTCAACAGTAGGATTTCCTCTTGAATCAAGTATTTCTCTTGCTTTTACATTAGCTATTTTCATATTTTACGCCTACCTTTCTTATAAGCTTATTATACCACTATAGCGTCATTAAATTAATATTTTTATCAAAATATGTAAATTGACTTTATATAGTATTTTAAGGTATAATATTATCTTAGAATAAAAGGGAGGGATTAATATGCAAATTATATTACTTGATGAAGCTAGATTTGATCAATTCGCAATTTCTCACCCTAATCACAACTATTATCAAACAAGTAATTATGGTAGGCTTATGACTAAGCATGGACACAATGCTTATTATTTAGGCCTCGCTGCTGATGATGGTGAAATTAAGGCCGCAACTTTAATTATTGTTAAAAATGATGCTAAAGAAAAAAGAAAAATGGGATATGCCCCAAGAGGTTTTTTAATAGATTGGAATAACGATGATTTAGTAAAAGAATTTACCGAAAAATTAAAGGACTTTTTATCTAAAAGGAACTTTACTTATGTTAAGGTAGATCCTATGGTAGTATATAAGGAACATAACATAGATGGGAGTGAAAAAACACTTTCAGATTCTAATCAAAGTTTAGTTCAAAAACTACAAGGACTAGGTTATATTCACATGGGGTTCAATAATGGTATGGAAGCATCTAAACCAAGATGGAATGCACTAACTGCTTTAGATAGTAACATAATAGCATTATATAATTCGATATCAAAAGAAGCTAGAGAAAAAATAAGTGAAGCATCCAAATTAGGAAATCGTGTTTATCGTGGTTCAATGAATGACATTAGCTTACTTTACAGTGTAATAAACAAAACTACACCACCACTTGATTACTATTTAGATTATTATCAATTTTATGGGCAAAACATGTTTGAAATATATTTTAATAAATTAGAACCTATTTCTTATGTAAATTCTAGTAAAACAATGTATGAAAATGAAGAACAAAGAAATAATGATTTAAATATGCAAATGCAAGATTTTAACAATCCTAATAAAGATGCCATTATAAATGAAAAACTAAAATCTGATGAAGGGCTTGCTAAATATAAGAAAAATATGTTGGAAGCTAGTAATCTTTTTCAAAGGTATCCTAGTGGTCTTGTTACCGCAGCAGTTGCAGTAATTAAATACGGAAGCACCGTAACATTCTTTGCAAGTGGTGTTAACGAGACATTTAAAGATCAATATCCAGAATACTTACTTAAGTGGCAACTAATGCAAGAATACGCTAAAATGGGATATAAAGTTGTTAATTTAGGTGGGTTAACTAGTGAATTTAAAAAAGATTATGAATCTACTTTAATGACTGAAATGTCTAACAAAATGGTAGAATATGTTGGAGAGTTTGACCTTGTAATAAATAAGAAATCTTATTATACAGGAAGCAGACTTAACCCAATCCTTAACTGGCTTAATACGCCAATATAGTCAGAAGATACATTCTTCTGTTTTTTTATGCACAAAAAAAGACACTCATTAATGAATGTCTTTTAGTTTAACCTTAATTATGCATCAATCTTAGTAACTGTACCAGCACCAACAGTACGTCCACCTTCACGGATAGAGAACTTAGTACCGTTTTCAATTGCGATTGGAGCAATTAATTCAACTGACATATTAACGTTGTCACCAGGCATAACCATTTCAGTTCCTTCTGGTAATGTAACAACACCAGTAACATCAGTAGTTCTGAAGTAGAATTGAGGTCTGTAGTTTGAGAAGAATGGAGTATGACGTCCGCCTTCTTCTTTACTTAATACGTAAACTTGAGCTTCAAATTTAGTATGTGGAGTAACTGTTCCTGGTTTAGCAAGAACTTGACCACGTTGTACTTGTTCACGTGAAATACCACGTAATAATACACCAGCGTTATCTCCTGCTTCAGCAAAGTCTAGTTGTTTACGGAACATTTCAATACCAGTAACAACTGTCTTTTGAGTTGGTTTTAAACCTACGATTTCAACTTCGTCGTTTAATTTTAATTCACCACGTTCAACACGTCCTGTAACAACAGTACCACGTCCAGTGATAGTAAATACGTCTTCGATTGACATTAAGAATGGTTTTGTGTTGTCTCTTTCTGGAGTTGGAATCCATTCATCAACAGCGTTCATTAATTCATCAATCTTAGCTTCCCACTCTGGATCTCCTTCAAGAGCTTTAAGAGCAGAACCACGGATTACTGGAGTGTTATCTCCGTCATATCCGTATTTAGATAATAGTTCACGAACATCCATTTCTACTAAGTCTAGCATTTCTGGATCGTCAACCATATCACATTTGTTCATGAATACAACGATTCTTGGAACACCAACTTGACGAGCAAGTAAGATGTGTTCTTTAGTTTGAGCCATAGGACCATCAGTTGCAGCTAAAACTAGGATTGCTCCGTCCATTTGTGCAGCACCAGTGATCATGTTTTTAACATAGTCAGCGTGTCCTGGGCAGTCTACGTGAGCATAGTGACGTTTGTCAGTTTCATACTCAACGTGTGCAGTGTTAATTGTTATACCACGTTCTCTTTCTTCAGGAGCTTTATCGATATCTGCATAGTCTTCGAATTTAGCTTGTCCCTTTTCAGCTAATCTTTTAGTGATTGCAGCTGTTAAAGTAGTTTTACCATGGTCAACGTGTCCAATAGTACCAATGTTAACATGTGGTTTTGAACGATCAAATTTTTCTTTTGCCATAATTATTTTTCCTCCCTATATGAATTACATATCTATTTTATCTAATCTAAGGGAAAATAGCAAGTATTTTCCCTCAGGATTATTTATTATTGTGCACCATTTTTCTTAATGATGTCTTCTGAGATACTCTTAGGTACTTCTTCATAGTGATCAAATAACATCATGAATGTACCACGTCCTTGAGTATTAGATCTTAAGCTTGTTGCGTAACCAAACATTTCTGATAATGGTACGTAAGCATTGATCTTAAGTGAGTTACCTTGTGCTTCTTGTCCCATTGGACGTCCACGACGAGATGTAACATCACCCATTACGTTACCTAAGTATTCTTCTGGAACTACTATATCAACTTTCATTATTGGTTCTAGAAGTACTGGTTTACAGTTTTTCTTAGCTTCTTTAAGTGCTAACGATGCAGCAACCTTAAATGCCATTTCGTTAGAGTCAACATCGTGGTAAGAACCATCAAATAATGTTGCCTTAACGTCTATCATAGGATATCCAGCTAAAACACCAGTTTTCATAGCTTCTTGTAATCCCTTGTCTACTACTGGGATGTATTCACGAGGAACAACACCACCAACGATAGCGTCAACGAATTCATATCCTTTATCTGGATTTGGTTCAAACTTAACCCAAACGTGTCCATATTGACCACGTCCACCTGATTGTTTGATATATTTACCTTCACAATCACCGGCAGCTGTTAAAGTTTCACGATAAGCAACTTGTGGTTTACCAATGTTTGCTTCAACACCAAACTCACGTTTCATTCTGTCTACTAATACGTCCAAGTGAAGTTCACCCATACCAGATATAACAGTTTGACCAGATTCTTGATCAGTTTCTGCTCTAAATGTTGGATCTTCTTCTGCTAACTTTTGAAGTGCAGTAGACATCTTTTCTTGGTCTCCCTTACTCTTTGGCTCAATAGCAATTGAGATAACTGGTTCAGGAATAACCATTTTTTCAAGGATAACTTCGTGTTTTTCGTCACATAAAGTATCTCCTGTTGTAGTATTTTTAAGTCCTACGGCTGCTGCTATATCACCTGCGAATACTTCTTGTATTTCAGTACGGTTATTAGCGTGCATTTGTAAGATACGTCCAATTCTTTCTTTAACGCCTTTGTTTGCATTAAGAACATATGAACCACTCTTTAGTGTACCTGAATATACACGGAAGAATGATAATCTACCAACGAATGGGTCTGTCATAATCTTGAATGCTAATGCAGCAAATGGTTCACTATCTGATGCATGTCTTAATACTTCGTGATCATTTTCATCGTGACCCTTAATTGATGGAATATCAGTTGGTGCAGGTAAGTAATCTATTACAGCATCAAGCATTAACTTAACACCAATGTTTCCAAGTGCAGTACCGCACATTACTGGGAACATCTTAACTGCAAGAACACCTTTTCTGATTGCTCTTTTAATTAGGTCAACAGAAATTTCAGCACCTTCTAAGTATTTTTCCATTAATTCTTCATCGAATTCAGCAGCATCTTCAATCATAGCAATTCTCTTTTCTTCTGCTATGTCTTTTAAGTCAGCTGGAATTTCGATTTCAGTAGGATTTTCTTCTGGTTTACCATCATAGTGATAAGCCTTCATTGTAACTAAGTCAATTATGCCGTCAAATTCTGATTCAGCACCAATTGGCCATTGAATAGCAGTTGCTTTAACACCTAATCTTGTTTTAATAGATTCAACACTAGCTGCAAAGTCTGCACCCATTTTGTCCATCTTGTTTGAGAAAACAAGTCTTGGAACACCCATTTCAGTTGCTTGACGCCAAACGTTTTCAGTTTGAGGTTCAACACCATTTTGTGAATCAAGTACTGTAACGGCACCATCTAGTACTCTAAGTGATCTTGTAACTTCGATTGTGAAGTCTACGTGACCTGGAGTATCAATGATGTTTAAACGATTACCCTTCCAGAATGCAGTAGTAGCAGCGGAAGTAATGGTAATACCACGTTCTTTTTCTTGTTCCATCCAGTCCATTTGTGATTCACCATCATGAGTTTCACCAATTTTGTGAATCTTATGGGTATGGAATAAAACACGCTCTGTACAAGTGGTTTTTCCGGCATCAACGTGAGCCATAATACCAATGTTACGAGTTTTTTCTAATGAATATTCACGAGCCATATACTAATCCTTTCCTACCAACGATAATGTGCAAATGCTTTATTAGCTTCTGCCATTCTGTGAGTATCATCTTTTTTCTTAACTGCTGCTCCAGTTCCGTTTGAAGCATCAATTAGTTCATTAGCTAATTTTTCAGCCATAGTTTTACCACCACGTGAGCGGGTTGCATTAACGATCCAACGTAATGCTAAAGCTTGTGCTCTATCTGGTTTAACTTCAACTGGTACTTGATAGTTTGCACCACCAACACGACGAGCTTTAACTTCTAATGCTGGAGTAACGTTTTCCATAGCTTTTTTAAATACGTCATTTGCGTTTTCTCCGGTTCTTTCATGAATCATATCAAACGCATCATAAACGATTGTTTCTGCTTTACCACGTTTACCATCTAGCATAATTTGGTTGATTAACTTAGTAATTACCTTTGAATTATAGACTGGATCTGGTAATACGTCTCTTTTAACAGCACGTCTTTTACGCATATATTGTCCTCCTTTTATTATTATGATTAATTATTATTTTTTACTTTTTAGGTCTTTTAGCACCATACTTAGATCTTGCTTGTTTTCTATCAGCAACACCTTGAGTATCTAATGTACCTCTTATGATGTGATAACGCACACCGATTAAGTCCTTAACACGACCACCACGTATTAATACTACGCTGTGTTCTTGTAAGTTGTGTCCTTCTCCAGGAATATAAGCAGTTACTTCGTAACCATTACTTAAACGTACACGAGCATACTTACGTAATGCTGAGTTTGGCTTCTTTGGTGTCATAGTACCAACACGAGTACAAACTCCACGTTTTTGTGGTGATGAAGCAGAGATGTTTTTCTTCTTTAGAGTATTAGTTCTAACAAGTAAAACAGGTGCTTTTGGCTTACGAGTCTTCTTTTGTCTTCCATGACGAAGAATTTGGTTTATTGTAGGCATAATTTCTACTCCTTTCTTAACACACTACCTGGTGTTTCATTTATGATATATTTTTAAGCCTTACGAAAATAGTAAGACTTAAACATCAGCTTATTTAATATAACACTATTTTGTGTTTTTTGTCAATAGTTTACTTATGGTTATTACTCAGCTTTTGTTGCACTAACATTGCTCTTTAAACCATATTTTTGGTTAAACTTCTCAGCTCTACCAGTCTTTGATTGCATAGTTGCTTGACCAGTGTAGAATGGATGACATTTAAAGCAAGATTCTACGTGTATTTTATCCTTAGTAGATTTTGTTTCGAATGTGTTTCCACAAGTACATGTAACTGTAGAAGTCATATAGATACTTTCTTTTTTAGGCATATTCTATAGCTCCTTTCGCCATGACTCTTATAAAGTCATAGATATAAAATCTTTTATATTATAACAATTGTTTTATTATTTTGCAAGTGTTTTTTTATCAATTAAACTAATAACACTTTTTGCCATAGCCTTATAACCTAAAGTGGTTGGATGAATTTCTAATTTTTTAGGAAGATAGTTATCATTAGCTAAAAACATATCGTGAATATCAACATATGTCATGTCATATTTTTTAACTAAATCTTCCATTTTATTATTAGCGTATAAAATAACTGGTTCAACCGTGTTTGCTAAAGTGCTAGAAAACGCTGTAAAAGGATTATAAAAACCAAATACCATTATTTGTTCCTTGCATGATTTTCTGAGTTCATAAAGAAGTTTATCTATATCTTTAATTGACTCATCAACGTACGTATATATATCATCAAACTCATTTAAATCAAATTCATTACCTATGTTCAGTTTATAAAATAGATCATTTGATCCAATGCTAAGAGTTACTATGTCCGCTTTTATAAGTGCATGTTTAATTGTAAGTGCCTTACCATTTATCTTAACCGTCTTATTGTTTTTTAAATCGTTTAACAAATCTATACTCCTATACCCACTCTTTGCAAAAGACTTAGTATAAAATTCTAACACTTCTTTATCTTTTAAATACTCAGAAACATAATCCCCATAACTTAAACCTATGCTGTTATTCGGAGTCTGTCCCGCTGCTAAAGAGTCACCTAGTGACAAATAATAAACCTTCTTATCTCTTGTTATAAAAAATATAGTTATAAGAAATATTCCCGTTATTAAAAAACCAATTAATAGTTTATACCTTCTTTTCATAGTATTCCTCCATAATAAAAAATAGTATTTACTAGCAATACTATTTTATTTATTATAAAAGGGTTTTAGTACAATTTATTTTGACTTATTTGCGCTTTCGTCATTCATTTTATTTATACGCTCTTTAGCCTTCTCCATTACATCCATTGGAACGTGTATGGTATAAGCTCCATCAGAATAAACAATTTGCTTTTGTTTTTCATTTTTATCTATTTTGTTATTTGCTTTTGCTTTTTCTTTTAATGCCATTATTTAATCTTCCTTTTCTAATTTTATTTTTGCCCCTACATTAGTTAATTTTTCAACAAGGTCTTCATAGCCTCTTAATACGTAATCTGCATCTAATATGGTTGTTGTTCCATTTGCTATTAAACCTGCAATAACAAGTGATGCTCCAGCTCTTAAATCTGTTGCTCTAACCGTGTTTCCGGTTAATTTAGTAGGTCCTACTATTACAGCCTGTTGATTTGTTAAAAGTTCTGTCGTAGCTCCCATTTTATTTAGTTCGTATAAGTTTTGAAATCTATTTTCGTAAATGGTTTCGTTTATAACTGATTTTCCAGTAGCCTGCGTAAGTAATGCAGCAAATGGTTGCTGAAGATCGGTTGGAAATCCAGGATAAACTTGTGTTTTTACGTTTGTTGCCTTAAGTTTTTCTGGGGCTTTTATATTTATGTAATCAACTCCTATTTCCATTGGAACACCAACGTCTTCCAATTTAGATATAAGTGATTCTACGTGATCCGGAATGATGTTTTCTATCGTTATAGCATCTCCTAGAGCACTTGCTAAAATCATATACGTACCAGTTTCTATATAATCTGGTACAACTTCGTGGAAACATGAATGAAGTTTAGATACCCCAACTATTTTTATTTCGCTAGTTCCTGCTCCACTTATTTTAGCTCCCATGTTGTTTAAAAACGTTGCAACATTAACTATGTGTGGCTCTTTAGCAGCGTTAGATATTATTGTAGTTCCTTCTGCCTTTACCGCTGCAAGCATTAGGTTTATTGTTGCACCAACTGATGCAAAATCTAGATTTATTTTAGTCCCAATAAGTTTATCTGCCGTAATTATAAATAAATTATCTTTTTCCTCTACTTTTGCACCTAGCGCTTCAAAACCTTTTAAGTGTAAATTAATAGGTCTTGCTCCTATTGAACATCCTCCAGGAAAATACATCTCTACTTTTTTAAATTTACTAAGTAATGCTCCCATAAAATAATATGATGCTCTTAGTTTCTTAGATATTTTTTCTGGAATTAATTTATTTTTTATTTTAGATGAATCTATTTTCATAACATCATCTTTTCTTTTTACCTTAGCACCTAAAAACTTTAATATTTCATCTAATGCATCTATATCAGAAATACCAGGTACGTTTGCAATGGTTACTTCTTCATCGCATAAAACAGCCGCTGGAACAAGTGCAACCGCACTATTTTTAGAACCACTAATTCTTATTTTTCCACTTAACTTGTTATTACCTTCTATTATTATTTTGTGCATTTTTTACTCCTTTCTTCTCTTCATAGTATTTTATTAAAAAAGCTATAAAAAGTGATTAATTAGCCCTATTTACAGAACCAAACGACCTATTTTTTTCGTGAACTAGTTTTTTTAGTGCTTTTTCTCCAGCTGAAATTATTTTTCTAGGATCATACTCTTCTTTATTGAATTCTAAATAAGTTCTAACACTTTTTGCCCAAGCACACATAAGATCTGTATTTATGTTTATTTTAGATACCCCGCAAAAGATAGCAGCCTTTATCATGTTTTCATCCAATCCTGAGGCCCCATGAAGTACAAGTGGTATTTTAACTTCTTTGCATATCAAACCTAAAAGATCAAAATCTATGTTTGGTTTTTCCTTATATATTCCGTGCATATTTCCAATGGATGGTGCAAGAAAATCAACTCCCGTTTGTAAATAAAAATCCTTAGCTTCATCGATAGTTGTTTTAGCACCTAAAACTAACTTTTCGCCTTCTTCTTTATTCATAGAACCTATTTCAGCTTCAACGCTTACGCTTTTTTCCTTGGCATACTCTATAACTTCGTTAGTATCATTTACGTTTTCTTCAAAACTTTTTTCTGATGCATCAAGCATTACCGATGTAAACCCAGAATCTATGGCCTGTTTACATATTGATATGCTTCCTCCATGATCTAAATGCAAAACTACTGGAACAGTTATATTAAGTGAATTAATAAGAGATTTAACAACGTTATGCACAACATTAACACCACCAAAATAATCAATACTTTTTTCAGTTACCGCAAGTATAACCGGGCTTTTATCCTCCTGGCAAGCCTCTAATATATACTTGGCCCATTCCAAATTATTTATGTTATAAGCAGGAACCGCATAACCCTCTTTTAAAGCCTTTTCCAACACTGCATTACCATTTACTAGCACATTAAATCACCTTCTAATACGATTTTAACATAATTTACATATTTGGACAAAGAAAAACACTCAAATTTACATTTGAGTGTCTAGTTTTAATTATCTTTGTTTTTGATTTTTATTTGTATCTTCTGCTTCTTCTAATGCTCTTCTCTTCTTCTTTTTTAAAACTAGCATACTTCCTGCTACGCTAAATCCAAGTGTTATGAATCCTTTTTCTTTTGAGTCTAAACTATTAAAATCGGCATCTGAATAAACGTAATCATTTGACTCTTGTGTTTTTTCTTCTTCAGGGGCAACATCCTCTTCTTCTATTATAGTAGTTGTTTCTGTTTTTTCAGTTGTAGACACAACATCTCCACCTGTTACAGTCTCTGATTTTTTTGTTAAATCTTCTTTTGAAACATCAGCTGTACTAGAACTAGATGAACTGCTAGTAGTAGGGTTACTTATTATTTCTTGTTGTCCTTTACCACCATTAGTTTTCTTGCCACCTTTTGTATCTAATTTTGTTTCTTCTTCACCTGTTGAACCAGCATATTTAACAGCATCTTCTTTATCTTCAGGATTATATCCCTCCGACGTTTTATCTTTACCAGTTAGGTCATAATTAGTTTTTGGTTTTAATCCGAGTTTTTGTATAGTTTCGTTTAATACTAGAGTAGCAATATTGTCTTGGTTCGCTTGTAAATCGTCTATTTGCTCTTTCGTTAAGCTCTTAAATAAAGATTTATATACATTAAAAGCTACCATAAGTGCATTTTTTTGGTTAACTAACATTTTACTATCAGACCAAACTTCTTCTGATAAATTTATAAATTGTGCACTATAATCTTCACTGATTGAAGTAGCAATTGCTTTAAGTTGATTATCTAGAACAGCATCTAATTCTTTAGGATAGTCATAAGATTCACTATCTTCACTTATGGGATTTTCTGATCCAAAAACTTTTTCTAAATCTTTTTTTTCTCCCGCTTGTACATTAACATAATCAGTAACGTTTTTAGATAAGATGTCAAATAAAACAATTACATATTCTCTTATTTCTTTAACAATATCATCATCGCTCATATTTCCAAAATCTTCTTTTGTCAAAGTTCCGTTAAAGTAAGCCCACATTCTCTGAAGCATAGCAGTATCATATTTATCATTTACCGCATTAATTGTTTCCTTTACGGATTCTTCATCATTTATATTAAATGGTTGTACAAAAACATATTCTAAATCCTCTTGAGGGTCAGTTTTAACTGTATCGCTCTGACTAGTTGGTTCTGGATTTTTTCCTTTATATGATTTAACTGCGTTTTTAGCTCCAATTCCACCAGTTATTGCAATAATCAAAGCCACAACTGATGCTAAAAACTTCTTTTTACCATTCTTATTAACTTGCGGTGCACTATAATTATTATCTTTCATTCAAATCTCCCCCTTTTGTTTGAATGCCCTATATACTAGCACAAAAATATTAGTTTGTCAATACTAAAAGGGAGTATATAAATAGTGTTATGCTGCCTAGTAAAAACGAATACTTTCCTATCTTGTTATTTATCTTTCGTCCTAGATAAAAACCTAAGAAAGTAAATAATGCACTAATTATGCAAAAACTACTTACTACAAATAAAATATTATCATATAAATAGTTTATTCCTATACCAACACTAAAACTATCTAAGCTAACTGATATAGCAAAAAAGAGCGTTCCAAAAACATTTAAATCTCTAATTTTAGCATTTTCTTCAAAAAAATTTAAAAGCATATCTACTGATAAAAGAAGAAAAACTACAAAAAGTACGTATTTTGGCTTTATAAAAGTATTTTCAAAAAGAGAAATACCTACCATATTACCTAGAAGTGGCATAAAAAAGTGAAATAATCCAACTGTTATAGCAGTAATTATAACGTTTTTCTTTGATATGCTTTTTATACCATAAGAAAGCGCCAATGAAAAAGCATCCATACTTAAACTAATTGCTATTAATATTATACTTGTGATAATAAATCACCTTCCTACATTAATAGTATTACAATTAGTTTAAAAATATTTTTCTATTATTTCTTTTATAAAAGATTTATATTCTACATCACTAGTATTAGTAGTTTCTTCAGCTTCTAAAAGACATAATGGAGGAAATAAAACACACCACCAGTTATCACCTTCACCACTACCTAAAGTGACTAATAAAGATTCATATTCTCCTGCCTCATATGTAATTCCTTTGTATTTTTTCTCTGGAAATGGATGCATACCATAATCTATTGTGTAAGAATACTCTTTATCTTTCATTTCACCCGCTAATATATCATTAAAATTATCCATATTACTAGTTATTAAGCTTCTTGCTTGTTTAGCTGATTTTGCGTTTTCTAATAAGGTATAAAGTTCTTTTTGCATTTTATCCCTTACTTCTTCTTTTATTTTTTGATCCCTTGGAGAATTACTGTTAGCTAAAACTCTAAATCTAATCGCAGAATCTGGAAGTTTAACCTCTTCATTCTTTTTTGATTTATTATAAACAGAAAATATCATTAATCCAGCAAGGAATATAAGTATCATTTTTTTCATTTAAAAATCACCCACCATCTATTAACTAGTGAGTGATTTATTTTAATTATATACAAAAACAAACCTATTTTTATCCGACAAATCCTTCTTTATTTCTACTTTTACATCTTTCAAATATTTATGTGCTAGTTTTTCTACATCAAATGCTTGCTTTTCTCCTATTTCAAATGCTATTAAAAACTTATCATTTAATACTTTGCTTGCATCTTTTAATATTTCTTCATAATAAAACAATCCATTATTCGGCGCATAAAGTGCTATTTCTGGCTCGTTATCCTTAACTATCTTTTCTATTTCTTCATCTTCCCTTATATACGGCGGATTACTAACTAATATGTCTACCTTTATATTCTTATCTATATAAGGTTTTAGCATATCTCCCAAAAGTAATGATACTTTTGAATTAGTTTTTTCTACATTTTTTCTTGCTACTTCAAGTGCTAAAGAAGATATGTCGCTTGCGTATACAGGCAAATTAAGCTCTTTTGAAAGTGCTATTGCAATTGCACCAGTTCCTGTTCCAACATCAATTATAGAGGGTTTATTAAGCCTTTTAGCGTATTTTATGACATATTCTACTAATTCTTCAGTTTCTCTTCTAGGAATTAAAACGTTTTTATTAACATCTAACGTATATCCATAAAAATCTACATCTCCTACTATATACTGAACCGGTTCATTATTTTTAAGTCTTTTAATAGCATCTTTTATATCACCTTTATAATATTTTTTTAAATATTCTATTTCTTTTTGCATTTTTATCACCATCTTTTTACATTATCAGTATTAACAACAACTAACGGAACAAGCATTTCATCTAAAGTCAATCCGGAATGTGCAGATTTATGCAAGTTAGTCTTATTATTCCATCTAATTGCCTTATTACCTATTCCTAGTGCGAAAAAGTCCCCTAATCCATCCTTATAATACTTATTTTCATATCCTGGGCCATATAATCCTTGTTTTATAATTTCTTCCTTGGTCATTATTAAAAAATCATCTTTTAATACTTTTTTAAGTTCTAAAGGAAAAGTCTTCTTATATTCTTTTTTTACCATAAAACTAGTTGCTCTATCATCTATTGCTATATTGTGGGATAACATTTTGGTAATTGATGGATAATCCATTAAATTGATATATTCTACGTTTATGTGGCCATGATCCGCGATCATTATTACGGTTGTGTCCTTTAATGACTTACAAGTTTTCTTAAACCATTTATTTATGTGCTTTAAGTATTTTTTCATTTGGATGCTTCCTACTCCATTATTATGAAGGGCATGATCTGGTTCATTATAGTAAGCATATACATAGGCCCTTTCTTTTGATTTTGTAAGTTTTTTTATTTTCTTTTTCATCTTTCTTAAAGACTCCGTTTTATGATTACTATAAACTCTTAAAGTTTCTGATACGCATCCTTCTTTTTTATTAATAATATCCGTTACTGGTTCATATTTAAGAAGGGTTTTAGCTACATTATAATTACAAGGACTCTTATTTGTTCCTTTTATAACGTTTTTTGATAAGCATATAACTTCATCAAAGCATTTAAAATACATATCCCATCCGAGCCATCCATGTTCTTTTGGAGTAAGACCTGATTCTACGGTTGTTCTAGCAGACATAGTGGTAGACGGAAAATTAGATGATATGTTAGTTATTAAATTATCATATAAAAATGGGCATATATCTTTATTATCTTTTAAAATGTTGTAACCTAATCCATCAAATAAGAATAATACCACGTTTTTGCTATTATTTTTATTTAATATATTATCTAACAAATCAAGAGAATTATGTTTACTTGGTATTCCAAAGTATTTTTCAATAGAACAAATTACGTTTATAAGTCCTTTATCATAATCTGGAAAAGTATATTTCATTAAATCACATCCTTAAAATACATTATAACATATGAAAAAGCTGAAGAGTTATTCTCCAGCTAATTTTCTTCTTTGATCTTCCGTCATTAAAGCTTCGATTATATCGTCTAACTTACCATTCATTACTCTATCTAATGAGTTTGTTGTATAACCTATACGATGATCAGTTACCCTGTTTTGAGGATAGTTATACGTTCTTATCTTTTCAGATCTGTCACCAGTTCCTATTTTACTTCTTCTTTCTGCCCCAACTTCTGCTTCTTTTTCTCTCATTTTCAAATCATATACTCTTGATTTTAGGATTTTTATTGCTATTTCTTTATTCTTAATTTGAGATCTCTCAGTTTGAGAATAAACTACAATACCCGTTGGAATATGCGTTAATCTAACTGCTGAATCAGTTGTGTTTACTCCTTGACCACCACATCCTGATGATCTTGTTATATCAACTCTTACATCATTCATATCAAGTTCAAAATCAACGTCATCCACCTCTGGCATTACAAGTACCGTTGCGGTTGACGTGTGAACTCTTCCTTGTGATTCTGTTTGAGGAACCCTTTGAACACGGTGTGCCCCGGATTCGTATTTAAGTTTTGAGTAAACACTATCTCCCTTTATCATAAATGAGATTTCTGAATATCCACCACTAGAACCTGGAGTACTATCTAAAGTTTCTACTTTAAAGCCTTGATTTTCAGCATATCTTACGTACATATCATATAAATCGCCCGCAAAGATATTAGCCTCATCTCCGCCTGCTGCCCCTCTTATTTCAACAATAATATTTTTTCCATCATTTGGATCCTTTGGTAAAAGAAGAATTTCTAATTGCTTTTCAAGTTCTTTTTGCTTGTTTAAATTTTTTTCTTCCTCTTCCATAGCAAATTCTTTCATTTCGGGATCATGTGCTAACTCTTTAGCTTCCTCATAATCATTTTTAGCCTTTAAATAGGCATTGTAACATTCTATTATTTCTGATAAGTCAGATTGTTCCTTTGATAATTTAGTAACTTTTTTAACATCGCTTATTACTTCTGGTTTAGTAAGTTCCTTAGTAATTGCATCGTTTCTTTCTTTTATTGCTTCTAATCTTTCAAACATTACTCATCCATCTCTTCTTCTGTTACAATGGCTAAGTCTTCTAAATCATCCATATCATCATCGGTATCATCAAAATCATCTATATCACCTGATACTGCTTCATCTTCAGTTCCTTCTGGTTCTGTTTCATCAGTATCTTCTTCATCTTCTGATACTTCATCATCATCTTCATCATCAATTATTGTTTTTACAGAATGAGCTTCTTTTAAATCCCATTCAGCAGAATCTAATAGGATGAATCTCTTATCAGTAGTTAACGTAGTATAAAAGTCTCCTATCATATCCATCATATTATCTTCACTTATTTGTAATAAGTCACATACTTCTTTAAATAAAGCGTGGGTTGTTTTAGGTTTTTTATCAAGTTTTAATAGCTCATATGCTATATCAGTATAAGATAATAATTCTAATTCCTCTAAAGGCATTTGTCTAACGTTCATAAATAAATCCTCCTACATTTTTTCTGGCGCTTTAACACCTATTAATTTTAAAGCATTAGTTATGGTTATACCAACCGTTTTAATAAGCCCTAAACGTTTTTCTGACGCTTTTATATCATCAGTTAATATTTTATGTTTACCATAATAATTATGGAACATACTAGCTAATTCATACACGTAATTAGTAATTAAATGTGGTTCTTTCTTTAAAGCAGCACTTACTAAAACTTCAGTAAATTCATAAACCTTTAATAAAAGTGCTTTTGAGTCTAAGTCTAAACCTTCTTTTATTTCGGTACAAATATCTATGTTCTTTTCTTTAGCATCTCTTAATATAGAGCAAATTCTAGCATTTGCATATCCAACGTAAAAGAATGGGTTTTCACTAGATTTTTTAAGAGCTAAATTGATGTCAAAATCCATCTGACCATCCAAGCTTCTAGTTGCAAAGAAATATCTGGCAGCATCTTTACCTATTTCTCCAACAAGTTCAGAAATAGTAATATTTCCGCCTGTTCTTTTGCTCATTTTAACAATTTCTCCATCACGAAGAAGTCTTACCATTTGAAGAAGTCTAACCTCTAGTTTATCCTTATCATATCCTAAAGCCTCAATACTAGCCTTTAATCTTGATACATAACTATGATGATCCGCTCCAAAAACATCTACTAAATAATCAAAACCTCTATCAAATTTATCTAGATGATAAGCTATATCTGGTACTAAATACGTATAACTACCATCAGTTTTTATAAGTACCCTATCTTTATCATCACCATAAACGGTTGTTTTAAGCCATGTTGCATCGTCTTTTTTATAAACCAAACCTTTTTCATCAAGAATTTTTAATGATTCTTCAATTCTTCCTTTAGCACGAATACTCTTTTCACTTGTCCATACATCAAACGTAACACCAAAATTAGATAAATCCGTTTTTATTATGTTAAGCAAATAATCAACCGCAACTTTCTTAAAGAATTCTAAATCTTCATCTAGCTTAGAATCACCATACTTATCAAAAATAGTTTTGGCAATATCAATAATTTCAGAACCATAATAACCATCTTCTGGCATATTTTCTTCTAAACCACATAAACCCTTATATCTTTCCTTTAATGAAACACCTAAGTTTATTATTTGGTTTCCAGCATCATTTATATAGTACTCTTTAGTAACATCATAGCCCGCAAAAGACATTATATTAGCAAGATTAGAACCATATGCTGCCCCTCTTGCAGTACCTAAATGAAGTATTCCAGTTGGGTTTGCACTAACGAATTCTATATCTATTTTTTCTTTTTTTCCAATGGATGATGAACCATAATTTTCACCTTGTTTTATTACATTAGATATTCCGCTAAAAACATATTCATCATTTAAATAAATATTAATAAAACCTGGACCTGCTATTTCTATTGTTTTAATTTCATTAGTATTTTTACTTAAAACTTTCACTATTTTTTCAGCTATATTTCTTGGATTATCTTTTAAAACCTTAGTTAATTGCATTGCAATGTTAGTTGAAAAGTCTCCTTGCTCTCTTTTTTTAGGAACTTCAACAACAATGTTTTCCGAATCAAATTTGATGGATAATTCATTTAATGCGGATTTAATCATTTCTTTTATTTTTTCTTTCAGATTCATTATAAATCGCTCCATTCTACTTCATACTTAAAACTGTCACTAAATTCACCATTCATAAATAAGTCATATTCTACCATTATTTTATTATGATTTATGATAAGATTTTTAGTTTTAGATTCAAGTTTAATTTCTATCCCCATATCTTTAATAACATATTTAGTTATTATAGATTTATTCTTTTCAAACTCCAAGTATATCTTTACGTCCTTATTTTCTCTTTCAAAAAAAATTTTATTTTCTAAAAGTTTAAGCTTAATCATAACACCATTATGATTATAAGTAATTATATTATCTTTTAATATTCCTTTTTTATCTTTTACAACTTCAAGTGAAGAAGTAGATTTTATATTATGATTTACAATAATTTTAGACATAAAAACACCCTTAAAATTTTTCTAACGTCAATATAGCATAGATAAGAAAAAAGGTCAATAAAAATAACTCATTGAATATAAAAATATTCCAACGTGTTGCAAACTTTTTGATTTTTAACCAATTATTTGTATTTAATTTTATATAAAAATCTATTCATTCTTTTAATATTTTATTATTTTTTACCAATACTAAAATTAGAAAGAAGGCGATTTAAATTAAAAAAGTAAACATAATATGTAAAATTCTAATCGCTTTAATGTTATTATTCTGCCTATCTTATACAATATTATTCTTATGTGCTAAGTATGGTTCTAAAATAGATATAGAAAACTCAAATAGTATATATATGTATGATAAAGATAAAAAAAGTTTCTATGAAGGTAATAATGGTACTAAAAAATGGGTCAAATTAAAGGACATATCTAAAGACTTAGTTAATGCAACTATATATTCAGAAGATAAAAACTTTTATAAGCACAATGGTTTTGATATTCCTAGAATAGTAAAATCCATGTTTATAAATATAAAATCTAAAAATCTAACGCAAGGAGCTTCAACAATTACGCAGCAGTATGCAAGAAATTTATTTTTGACATTTGATAAAACTTGGGAAAGAAAAATTAAAGAAGCTTGGTATGCTTTTAAATTAGAGACGCAGTACTCGAAGGATGAAATATTAGAAGGCTACTTAAACACAATTAATTATGGAAATGGAATACTTGGAATTGAAAATGCATCTGAATATTATTTTAATAAACCTGCTAAAGAATTAAATTTAGCTGAAAGTACGATGCTTGCAGGAATACCAAAGTCTCCAGACAATTATTCTCCATTAAATGATTTAAACGCCGCTAAAAAAAGGCAGAAAGAAATATTAAATGCACTTGTAAATAACAAAATAATTACAAAAGATAAAATGAATGACACCATTAATGTGAAACTAAGCTATTACGGAAAAAAGGAAAACCTTAATCTATCTACTTTAATGTATTATCAAGATGCTGTAATAAGAGAATTACAAGACTTAAAAATAGTAAGTGAAAACACAATTAGACAAGAAGGGCTTAAAATATATACTAGTCTTGATATTAGTGCGCAAACAGCATTAGATGATGCGATTAAAAATAATTTAGAAGGAAAAAAAGAAATGCAAACATCCGCTGTTGTTATGAATCCAAATAATGGTGAAGTAATAGCACTTGCTGGTGGAAAAGATTATTCTAAATCACAATATAATAGAGCAATGCAATCTAAAAGACAAGTAGGTTCCACCATGAAACCGATTTTATATTATGCTGCATTAGAAAATGGTCTTACTGCATCAACTACATTTTTAAGCAAACCAACAACCTTTACTTTAGATAATGGGCTTTCATATTCTCCCAGCAATTATGGTAATATTTATCCCAATGATAAAATAACAATGGCACTTGCTATTTGTTACTCTGATAATATATACGCAATTAAAACACATCTGTTCTTAGGAGAAGATATGATGATTAAATACGCAAGGAAAATGGGCATAAAAAGTAAGTTAGAGGCTAATGCATCACTTCCTCTTGGGACTAATGAATTATCTATCTTAGAATTTACTAACGCATATGCTACCTTGGCGAACTCCGGGTATAGTGTTAAAGAGCACCTAATAAAAAAGGTAGAAGATGGTAATGGTGATGTACTTTATGAATATAAAAGTAAAAAGGATAAAGTATTAAATAAATCATACACGTATATATTAAGTGAACTTTTATCTAATACATATGATACATCATTGAAGAGTTACACAACTCCTACTTGTGCATCTATTAAACCTAAACTAACAAAGAAGTACGCGGTTAAAAGTGGTACTACTGATTATGATTTATGGACTGTAGGATATAACCCCGATGTTGTAGTTGGAGTCTGGACTGGATATGATGATAATAGAAAGTTATCTAATAAAGAATATAAATATGCCAAAAACATATGGGCAGACACGATAGAAGGCTACTTAAGAGAAAAGGATGCTAAATGGTATGAAAAACCAGATAATGTCGTTGGTGTTTTAACAGACGTTAACACTGGTAAAGAAGCAACTAATGACTCTAAACTTAAAACCATTTTATATTACATAAAAGGAACAGAGCCTGGATATAAAAGTAAAAGTAAATCTGTAATTAGAGAAGAAAAAAAAACGACTAGCAATTAGTCGTCTTTTTCATCTTCTTCTGATAAATCATTTGATAAAGCCTTTTTAAGTTCATCTTTATTCATTGAAGAATAACCTTTAATCCCTTGAGCCTTAGCCATTTCTTTTAGTTTTGAAAGGTTTACATCATCTAGCATTTCTTCAACTGGCATCTTACCATTTTCTGCTATGTAATCTATTTGTTCTTTTGTTAATGTTTCATGTTCAATTAAGTTAGATGCTATTAAATCAAGTAAATCTCTATTTTTTTCTATTATCTTTTTAGCTTTACTATAACAATCATTAATTATTTTTCTAACTTCATTATCTATTTCTAGTGCTACTTGGTCAGAGAAGTTTCTGTTTTTATTATAATCTCTTCCTAAGAATGAACTTCCTTCTGGAGTTTCTAATTGAACTGGTCCTAAACTAGACATTCCGTATTCTGTTACCATACTTCTTGCAATCTTTGTTGCCTTTGAAAAGTCATTATGTGCTCCCGTTGTTATTTCACCAAACACAACTTCTTCTGCAACACGACCACCAAGTAAGCCCATTATTTGTTCTAATAATTCTGTTTTAGTTGCCGTATATTTCTCTTCTTTTGGAAGCATTAAGTTATATCCACCAGCCTCACCACGTGGAATAATAGTTACTTTTTGAACATCATTTGCATTATCAAGCTTAATTCCTAATACTGCGTGTCCAGCTTCGTGATATGCTACTAACTTCTTTTCTGCTGGAGTATATTTTTTAGTTACCTTAGCAGGTCCCATAATAACTCTATCTATTGCCTCGTCTATTTCAGACATTGTAATAGCATTTTTCTCTCTTCTAACTGCAAGTAATGCAGCCTCATTAAGTAAGTTCTCTAAATCTGCTCCAGAAAAACCAACCGTTCTTTTAGCGATATTATCTAAGTGTACGTTTTTAGATAAAACCTTACCTCTTGCGTGTACTTTTAATATTTCTTCCCTCGCCTTTTGTTCTGGAAGGGCAACAGTTACTTGCCTATCAAATCTTCCTGGTCTTAAAAGTGCTGGATCAAGTACGTCAGGTCTGTTAGTTGCTGCAATTATTATAATTCCTTCGTTTGCTCCAAAACCATCCATTTCAGTTAATAATTGGTTAAGAGTTTGTTCTCTTTCATCATGACCTCCACCAATACCCGTACCACGTTGACGACCTACTGCATCAATTTCATCAATAAATATTAAACAAGGTGCATTTTGCTTTGCCTGTTTAAACATATCTCTTACTCTCGAAGCACCAATACCTACGTATAATTCAACGAAATCAGAACCAGATATAAAGTAGAATGGTGCGTTTGCTTCTCCTGCAACTGCCTTAGCAAGTAATGTTTTACCAGTTCCTGGAGGACCTACAAGTAAAACACCTTTAGGTATTCTAGCTCCTAATTTAGTAAATTTCTTTGGATTTTTTAGAAAATCAATTAACTCTTGTAACTCTTCTTTTTCTTCAGGTAATCCTGCAACATCTTTAAATGTTACCTTTCCCTTATCAGGATTTAATTTAGCCCTACTTCTTCCAAAGTCCATTGATCCTTTTTGACCACCTAGTTGCTTTGTAAAGAACCAGAATGCAATACCAAATAAAACTAGGTAAGGAAGTATGTTTGTTAAGAACATAAACCAAGTACTTGATGTAGGATCTGATTTAGATACTATCTTAAAATCCTTTTTCTCACTTGCCTTTACTATTTGTTTAATAACAGTATCAGAAAGTGGTGTTTTAACACTAAATGTCTCTCCTTTTTTAGCATCTCTTAACGTACCTGTTAATTGGTATGTGTAAGCTTGCGTAGAAGGTGTTATAACAACTTCTTTAATGTTATTTTTATTTAATGCTTTATTAAACTCATTATATGTTAATTCCTTATTCATATCATTAGTCATGTTATATAAAAACATTATGGCAAGACCAATTACTAATAACATTACATAAGGAAACATTCCCTTTTTCATATTTTGATTATTCTGCATTTATTGTTCCTCCTTGTAATACTCTAATATTATATCATAGTTTCCCCTTTTTGACCTATCATATTTAGATTTTTTAAGGCCTGGGAGCCATATTATTTTATCATTACTATCTGTTACAACGGGCTGATTGTGTCTTTGCTTCATACTAAGTTTTTCATCTATGTATATATCCTTTAACTTTTTAAACCCAGATAGATTTAAGACATTCATCTTATCACCATCATTTTTAGTCCTAACAGTAATAGGAAGTGATATTTCAGATGAGTTAAACGCCGTAAAAAAATTAGTTGTATCATCTAACTTATCTATTTGTTTTATTACATATCCATTAGGTAAATGAAGCTCTTTATCAAATGTAAAACACCAATTATTATAAATTATATCATCCGCGAAATATATCTTATTATAGTCTTTTATTAATTTTTTATTGTTTGGCATTGATAAAATACTATTTGGTCTTTTACTTTTTAACATTTTTAAAATATCATTTTTATTTTTAGAAGTTACTTTTCCTATGTCTTTTTTGTACACAGAAAATAAATATTTTTCTATTACTTTTTCTATTATTAAATCGTCCTCTTTTAATAATAGAGAAATATTTATCTTATCATCATTAACTACTTTGGAGTAAATCTTTAAAACCATTTTAGATACATAATCATCATATTTTTTTAATTCTAATGAAAAATCTATAAATTTCCTGTGGATAATTTTATTTTCATCTTTTAATTTAGGCAAAACATACTTTCTGTACCTATTTCTTTTATATTCATCACTTGTATTGGAGTTATCCACAGCAAAAGGAATATTTTCTTTTATACAAGCTTTATTTATATCATCTTTTGTTAAATATAACAAAGGTCTTATAATAGAATAACTATCTCTTTTAGATATTAATTTTATTCCAGTGTAACCTTTAAGTGAAGATCCTCTAGATATTTTCATAAGAATAGTTTCAATTAAATCATCCCCGTGATGAGCAGTAAATAAATATTTAGAATTATATTTTTTTAATACTTTATCAAAGAATTCATACCTTTTTTCTCTTGCTTCTTCTTCGGTAAACTTATTATTCTTATATTTATCTATCTTCATAAATTCAAAGATGATATTATTTTTCATACAATACTTTTCTAAAGAATCTTTTTCTAAATTGCTTTCTTCTCTATGATTATGATGTACGTGACAACAAATAATTTTATTTTCTTTATATTTATTTTTTAATAAATCAAGTAAGAACATAGAATCTGGTCCGTAAGATACCGCAACCGTTATAATATCTTCTTTTTTTATATGTAAAGAATCCAGAAATTTATAAACATCTTTCATAAAATCACCTTAACGTATATTGTAACACAAAAAGAAAAAAACACCATATTCTATATGGTATTTTAATAATTTTTAAATATATGCTGTAGTTTTTTTTAACTCTTCATCATTTTCTAAATCTAAATATAAATTCTCTATTCTTTTATTATTTATTATTCCATCCTCAAACGACATATGACTATAAAGTAGTCTTATTAATTCTTGATCATCGCACCAAATAGTTAAATAAAAGTCACCGTTTTTGTTAACTAGATTCAAGCAGCTAGGAATTATAAGAGAATCAATCTGTTTTGAACTTCCAATCACCTTATTTCCGTTTACTTCCGACTTAAATGATCCATTGCTATTTTCAACAAACTTTCTCGAAATTGCAAATATTGCATCTTTATTTACTTTTAAAAGATCTTCACATATACTAGCTAATCTACAATCAATTGCAGCCTCATTCATCTTTTTTGCTTTTTTATACATATATATACATCTCCCCCATAAATTTAATCTTTAAACGACGCTTATAATATCAAAAACAAAAAAGAAAGTCAAATTTTGACTTCCTTATTAATCAGTTAATTGGTCTTCTAATACATCTAATGCATCATCTTCTACTTGTTCACTTTCAAGAGAATATTTAACATTAGAGTAATATTTAGAACCTGTACCTGCTGGTATTAATTTACCAATAATAACGTTTTCTTTAAGACCTGTTAAATTATCAACCTTACCCTTAATTGCAGCGTCAGTTAAGATACGAGTAGTCTCTTGGAATGATGCAGCTGATAAGAATGAATCAGTCTCTAACGATGCCTTAGTTATACCAAGCATTATTGGACGACCAGTTGCTGGTTTCTTACCATTTATAATAGCTTCCTTATTAATTCTAGTAAATTCGTGCATTGAAACTAATTTACCATCAACTAATTCAGTTTCTCCACCATCAACTATCTTAATACGAGCAATCATACGACGAGCAAGTATTTCAACGTGCTTATCTGAAACATCAACACCTTGTGATTTATAAACTTTTTGTACTTCAGATAAAATATAGTTTTGTGCAGTTATTGGGTCAGTTACCGCAAGTAATTCTTTTGGATTTATAGAACCAACGTTTAATTTATCTCCTGCTTTTACACTTTGTCCTAATTCAACACAAAGTTTAACACCATAGTTAGTTGTATGTTCTCTTGTTTCTACGTCGTTAGTAATAGCAATTTTATATTTACCATTTACTTCATCTATCTTAGTTATCTTACCATCTATTTCAGCAATTGTAGATTTAGCCTTTGGATTTCTTGCTTCAAACAACTCTTGTACACGAGGTAAACCTTGAGTTATATCTGCTCCTGATGCAACACCACCATTGTGGAATGTACGCATTGTAAGCTGTGTACCTGGTTCACCGATAGATTGAGCTGCCATAATACCAACAGCTTCACCTATTTCAGCAATGTTACCAGTTGCAAGGTTAATACCATAACAATGTTTACATACACCATTTTCTGTCTTACAAGTTAAAGCAGTTCTTATTTCAACTTCTGTAATTCCTGCCTTATCAATCTTGTCAGCGATTGGTTCAGTAATTAATTCGTTTTTATCTATAATTAATTGCTTAGTTTCTGGATCAACAACTTTTTTGTTTGTATATCTACCAGTTATACGTTCATGAAGACTTTCTATTACAGTACCATCTGATTCATCAACGAATGCTTTAACAACAACACCTTGGATAGTACCACAATCTTCTTCTCTTACGATAACATCTTGAACAACATCAACTAAACGTCTTGTTAAGTAACCAGAGTCAGCTGTCTTAAGTGCTGTATCGGCATTACCTTTACGAGTTCCGTGAGTAGATATAAAGTATTCAGATACTGATAATCCATCAACGAATGAAGATGTAACTGGAATTTCTACTGCATCACCATTTGGTTTTGCAAGAAGTCCACGCATACCTGCCATCTGGTTATATTGTCCAATAGAACCACGGGCACCAGAGTTAACCATCATCATAATCGGGTTATCTGTTAAAGTTTGCACTTTTTGTTTTAATTCTTTTTCTACTTCGCTTGTTGTATTATTCCATACTTCACAAACTTTTTCATAACGTTCTCTATCAGTTATTAAACCACGTCTATATTGTTTATTTATAGTGTCAACAACCTTTTGAGATTTATCAATAATTTCATTTTTGTGTTCACTTTTTACAACGTCCGCAATTGAAATTGAAATACCTGATAAAGTAGAATACTTAAATCCTAAGTTCTTTAATTTATCTAGATATATTGAAGTTTCAGTTGTTTTATAACGTTTAAATACTTGTGCAATTATCTTCTTTAAGTCACCCTTAGCGAAAGGTTTATTAATTTCTTTCTTCTTAATTTCTTCTGGAATGTTAGAACCTCTCTTTAAGAAGTGAGTCATAGGAGTAAATCCTTCATAATTTGCCTTCGTAGGTTCATTAATATACTGGAATCCATCTGGTAATATTTCGTTAAACAATAACTTACCAACAGTAGTTATTAAGTACATTTCCTTTTGCTCATCAGTAAATGTTTTATACTTAAATGATTTAGCTGGTAATGCTATTCTAGCATGAAGAGTAACTTCTCTTCTTTCGTATGCTTCGATAGCTTCGTTAGCGTTCTTAAATACTCTACCTTCTCCTTTATCACCAGGTTTTTCAGTAGTTATGTAATAGTTACCTAAAACCATATCTTGTGATGGAGTAACGATTGGCTTACCATCTTTTGGGTCTAGTATGTTATTTGAAGATAACATAAGTAATCTTGCTTCAGCTTGTGCTGCTTCTGATAGTGGTACGTGAACAGCCATTTGGTCACCATCAAAGTCTGCGTTAAATCCAGCACAAACAAGTGGGTGTAATCTAATAGCCTTACCACTTACTAACTTAGGTTCAAATGCTTGAATACCTAATCTGTGAAGTGTTGGAGCACGGTTTAACATTACTGGATGTTCTTTAATAACATCTTCAACAACATCCCATACTCTTTCATCTTGATTTTCAATCATTTTTTTAGCAGATTTAATATTGTGAACAATATCTCTTTCTACTAAACCATGAATAACGTGTGGTTTGAATAATTCAAGTGCCATTTCTTTTGGAATACCACATTGGTACATCTTAAGTTCTGGACCAACAGCAATAACACTACGTCCAGAATAGTCAACACGCTTACCAAGTAAGTTTTGACGGAAACGACCTTGTTTACCTTTCAACATAGAAGAAATTGATTTAAGTGGTCTATTTGATGGACCGGTAACATTTCTACCACGTCTTCCGTTATCGAATAAAGCATCAACTGCTTCTTGAAGCATTCTTTTTTCGTTTTGAACAATGATTGATGGAGCATTTAACTCAAGTAATTTCTTTAAACGATTGTTACGGTTAATAACACGTCTATATAAATCATTTAAATCACTTGTTGCAAAACGACCACCATCTAATTGAATCATTGGTCTTAGTTCTGGAGGTATAACAGGAAGTGCTGTTAATATCATCCATTCAGGTTTATTTCCTGATTTATCAAATGAATCTAATATGTCTAATCTCTTTAATAGTCTTGTTTTCTTTTGTTCTGAAGCGCCATCTAACTCTTCTTCTATTTTTGCTATTTCAGCTTTGACATCTATTTCTTTTAGAAGTTTTAAGATAGCTTCAGCTCCCATACCTACTTCAAAAGTATTTCCATATTTTTCATAGTATGCACGGTATTCTTTATCTGATAAAGTTTGTTTCTTTTCAAGTGGAGCTGCACCTGGATTAACAACTACGTATGATACAAAGTATAATACTTCTTCTAAGTCTCTTGGAGACATATCAAGTACTAATCCCATACGGCTTGGTACACCTTTAAAGAACCAGATGTGAGATACTGGAGTAGCAAGTTCGATATGACCCATACGTTCACGGCGAACCTTAGATTTAGTAACTTCTACTCCACATCTATCACACACGATATCTTTATATCTTAATCTCTTATACTTACCACAAGCACATTCATAATCCTTTGTAGGTCCAAAGATTTTTTCACAGAATAAACCATCTCTTTCTGGTTTTAAAGTACGATAGTTTATTGTTTCTGGCTTTTTAACTTCTCCATAAGACCATTCACGGATTTGTTCGGGTGAAGCGATAGATATTTTAATTCCTTCAAATCTATTTGCATCTAACATTATTCTTCATCCCCTTCCACTTGTAAATCTTCCGATTCATCTAAATTGTCTTCTAATTCAGCTTCGTAATCATCAGATTCTTCTTCCGAAAGCTCATCACTTTCTTCTGCTTCCTCTTCTTTACTTACGATATCAACAGTTTCTTTTGGTTTTACCATTGATACATTATCTATTTCTTCGATTGATAAAGGAGCTCCTTCTTTGTCTTCCTCTTCTTCTAGAGTCTTAACATCTACTTCTTTACCATCTTCATTTATCATTGCAATGTTTAAACCTAAAGCTTGGAATTCTTTAACTAAAACACGGAAACTTTCTGGAACACCTGCTTGGTTAATTGGTTTACCCTTAACGATTGATTCGTATACTTTAACACGTCCTACAACATCATCTGACTTAACTGTTAAGATTTCTTGAAGTACGTGAGCAGCACCATAAGCATAAAGTGCCCAAACTTCCATTTCACCAAATCTTTGTCCACCAAATTGAGCTTTACCACCTAAAGGTTGTTGTGTAACTAATGAGTATGGACCAGTTGCACGTGCGTGTAATTTATCATCAACCATGTGGTCAAGTTTAATCATGTACATAACACCAACTGCTACACGGTTATCAAAAGGTTCACCTGTTTTACCATTGTATAAAACAGTCTTTCCATCTGGATCCATTCCAGCTTCTGCCATCATTTCTTGGATATCTTCCCAAGTTGCACCATCAAATACTGGAGTTGCAGTATATACTCCTAATTTCTTAGCAGCCATACCTAAGTGCATTTCCAAAACTTGTCCTGGGTTCATACGAGAAGGAACACCAAGTGGGTTAAGTAAGATATCAACCGGAGTACCATCTGGTAAGTATGGCATATCTTCTTGTGGAACAACAAGTGATACAACACCTTTATTTCCGTGACGACCAGCCATTTTGTCACCAACTTGAATCTTACGTTTTTGAACTATATATACACGGATTTCTTTTGAAACTCCTGATGGTAATTCATCTGAATCCTTCTTAGTATAAATCTTTATATCATGAACTATACCAGCTCCACCATGTGGAACTCTAAGAGATGTGTCTCTTACTTCACGAGTCTTTTCACCAAAGATTGCGTGTAATAATTTTTCTTCAGAAGTAAGTTCTACCATTCCTTTTGGAGTTACCTTACCAACTAAGATATCTCCTTCTTTTACTTCTGTACCTATTCTAATAATACCATTAGCATCTAGGTTCTTACGAGCTTCTTCACTTACGTTTGGAATATCACGAGTAATTTCCTCAGGTCCTAACTTAGTATCACGACATTGAATTTCGTAATCTTCTAGATAAATAGATGTTAATACGTCTTCTTTTACCATTTTTTCATTTAATATTACAGCATCTTCATAGTCATAACCATTATAAGTCATGAATGCAACTACTAAGTTCTTACCTAATGCAACTTCACCTTTATCTGTTGATGGACCATCTGCTATTATTTGTCCACGTTTTACCTTATCTCCAATTCTAACGATTGGTCTTTGGTGATAGCAAGTACCTGCATTTGATTCCTCAAAGTTTTTAAGTAAGTATATGTCTTTTGCTTTTGCTGTTTTAACAACGATTTTTTTACCATCAGCGTATTCAACAACACCATCAGCTTTTGCTAAAACACAAACTCCTGAATCCTTTGCTGCTTGAGCTTCAACGCCAGTTGCAACTAATGCTGCTTCTGGTTTTAATAATGGTAATGCTTGACGCTGCATGTTACATCCCATTAACGCACGTTTACCATCATCGTGATCAAGGAATGGAATACAACTTGTTGTAACAGATACAATTTGTTGTGGAGCAACATCGATATAATCTATTTCACTTGGTTTTGCAAGAATATTTTCTCCGTCTTGACGAGCAGGACAATGTTCTTCTATGATTTCTCCATCTTTCATAGCAACATTAGCTTGTGCAATAATGTGTCCGTTTTCTTCGTCTGCTGTTAAATAATCTATTTGATCTTGTAATTTACCATCTTTTACTCTTCTATATGGAGTCATGATGAAACCATATTCATTTACTTTTGCATAGTTTGCAAGAGATGTAATAAGACCTATATTTGCACCTTCTGGAGACTCGATTGGACAGATTCTACCATAGTGAGATACGTTAACGTCACGTACTTCCATAGCAGCTCTATCACGAGAAAGTCCACCAGGTCCAAGCGCTGATAAACGACGTTTGTTATTTAATTCTGATAATGGATTAATTTGGTCCATAAATTGTGATAATGGACTTGATCCAAAGAATTCCTTAATAACAGCTGTTATTGGTCTTATGTTTATTAATGTCTTTGGAGTTGCAGTTTCAACGTCTAAAGTAGTCATTCTTTCACGAATTACTCTTTCCATACGAGCAACACCAACTCTAAATTGGTTTTGTAATAATTCACCTACTTGTCTTAAACGACGGTTAGATAAATGGTCTATCTCATCTATTTGACCTACGTTTTGTAAAAGGTTCAAATAATATGATACAGATGCATATATATCTGATATAGTAAGTGTTTTAACAGTAAGTGATTGGTCATTACCAATTACTTTTATAACTTTATCTGGTTCTACTGGAGAATAAATGCTAATTACTTGAACCATAGTATGGTTATCAAGTTCTTTATCCATTGTAGCATCAATCATTCCGTATCCATCAGCTAAAATAGGTTTTAAAGTTTCTAATACATCGTGAGTAATCTTAGTACCCTTTTCTATTACAACTTTTCCATCTACCGTTATGTCTTCTGCTAATTTTTGATTTAATAGACGATCTGCAACATCAAGTTTTTTGTTAAATTTATAACGTCCAACCTTAGCTAAATCATATCTAAAATTATCAAAGAATCTAGTTATTAACTGGTTCTTTGCACTATCTAAAGTTGCTGGTTCACCAGGTTTTAACTTTTCATAGATTTCAAGTAATGCTTCATCAGTATTCTTTGTAGAATCTTTTCCTAAAGAGTTAATCAAATATTCATCTTGTCCGTATAATTTTAAGATATCATCATCACTAGATAGTCCAAATGCTCTTAAAAACGCAGTTACAACAACCTTTCTATTACGGTCTATTCTAACGTCAACAACATCTTTACTATTTAGTTTATATTCTAACCAAGTACCTCTTGTAGGTATGATTTGTGAAGATATTATAGAACGTCCATTCTTATCTATTTCTCTTCCATAATAAACACTTGGAGAACGTACTAATTGTGATACAATAACACGCTCTGAACCATTAAATATAAATGATCCTGATTCTGTCATAAGTGGCATATCACCTAGGAATATTTCTTGTTCTTTTACTTCTCCTGTTTCATTATTAAACAAGCGAGTTTGAACCTTTAATGGAGCTGCATATGTAGTTTTCTTCTCCTTACATTCTTTAATTGTATGTCTTGGTTCATCAAAAGAATATTCACCAAATTCTAAAGATAATGTTCCAGAGAAATTTTCTACTGGGCTTATTTCCTCTAACACTTCTTTGATTCCATCTTGAATAAACCAATCATAAGACTTAGTTTGTACCTCAAGTAAATCTGCTAATTCTAGAGATTTTTTTACTCTTGAGAAGTCTCTTCTTTCACGGTATTCGTTTACTTTTCTTACTTTATAAGCCACGCAATCCACCCCTAAACTATAAATTTTTAAAGAACATGTCTAAAATTAAAGACACAGTACCAATTTAAAATATTACAGGAAAAATCTACCCTTGTCAATAAATTTTACTTATTTTTACAAAAAAACACAAATATTTTATTATTTGCGCCATATATTTTAAATTAAACTTGCCTTTATTATAAAAAATCCTTTTTTCTTAGCTATCACTTCTACTGTTTTATATACGTTTTTCATATCTCTTACCATAGATTCTGCGCCCTGCTGTTTTCTAACAACTATCCATAACGTGCCACCATCTTTTAAATGATCTTTAGCGTTCATTACTATTTCATATAACTTTTCCTTTCCAACCCTTATTGGTGGATTAGATACTATATAATCATATTTATTATTAATGTTTTTATAAGCGTCGGATTCAAATACGTTTGCATTTAAGTTTTGTTCTTTTAAAGACATCTTAGATAAATGAATAGCTCTTTTGTTAACATCAGACATATCCACAGCAAAACCTAAATGAGATGCATATATTCCGATTGGTCCGCAACCGCAGCCTATATCTAATAACGTTTTATTATTAGGATTATCATATTTAAAATTCTTTAATAAAAGTTCTGTTCCAAAATCAAGTTCTCCCTTAGAAAACACACCATTATCGGTATAAAAATAAAATGGGATACCATTTATTTCTGCTATTACCTTCTCTATTTCTGATTTTAGGTTTTCTTCATTTGTAAAGTAATGTGCCATTTTTTCACCTCACCTTTTTAATTATAACAAAAAAGAACCACAAATTGTAGTTCTTTAAGTACTTATTTATCTAACTTATGCAAGTTCAACAGTAGCGCCAGCTTCTTCTAACTTAGCTTTAATTTCGTTAGCTTCTTCCATTGGAGCGTTTTCTTTAACGTTTCCACCTTCGTCTGCTAACTTCTTAGCTTCCATTAATCCTAAACCAGTAATATCTCTGATTGCTTTGATTACTTGAATCTTAGCTGATCCAGCGTCTTTTAATACTACAGTAGCTTCAGTCTTTTCTTCAGCTTCTGCTCCAGCAGCTGGTGCAGCAGCAACAGCTACAGCACTTGGGTCAACTCCAAATTCTTCTTTCATTGCGTCTACTAATTCTTTAACTTCAAGAATTTTCATTTCTTTTATTGCATCAATAATTTCTTGTGTACTTAATTTTGCCATTTTTATTTTCCTCCTATTTTCTTTAAAATTATTCTTCTTCTAGATTTTGACTATGTAAGTCAAGGCAGATAGCAACATTCTTTACGTGTTCCATTAATCCAGCGGCGAACATTGTTAATAATCCGTCTCTTGATGGAACTGTTGCTAATTCTTTTAATTCGCTTAAGCTTGTTTCTTTTCCATCTACGATACCACCCTTTAATTCAAGTGCAGGATGATCTTTTGCAAAGTCTGCTAAAACCTTTATAGGTGCAATAGCATCATCTGATGTTGCAATAGCAGATGGACCTTCTAGACAATCATCTAAGTTAATAGATAACTTGTCAAATGCTCTTTTTGTTAAAGTATTTTTATATACTTTATAAGAAGCTTCTTGTTCACGTAATTTACGACGTAATTCAGTAATTTCTGAATCAGTTAAACCACGGTAATCAAACAAAATAGCACTTGCTGCGTTTTGAACACGGTCAGCTATTTCATTTACAACTTCTTCTTTTTTAGCAATTATAGCTTGGTTTGCCATTGTTCATTCCTCCTTCGTTAGTATAATAAGTACCTTGTATAAATTAAAAGGTCCATGCATCAAAGACGCAAAGACCTTAAAATCCAAAATTGATTTTTCGTCCTCGGTAGGAATACAAGTTACGTGATTATATCACTCCTACTGTCTTTGGTACTTTATAGTTAAACCAAATCTCGGCTAACTACTGATAGTTTATATTATTTTTAATTATTTGTCAAATGATGATAAATCAACCTTGATTCCAGGACCCATAGTTGAAGCAAGTGAAACACCTTTTAAGTAAATTCCCTTTGCAGCTTGTGGTTTTGATTTAATAATAACATCCATAAATGCTTTTACGTTATCAACTAATTTCTCATCATCAAATGAAACCTTACCTACTAAAGCATGTACGTTAGCGTATGAATCAGTTCTGTATTCAACACGTCCTTTTTTAACGTCTTCAACAGCCTTTTTAGTATCCATTGTAACAGTACCAGTTTTTGGGTTTGGCATTAATCCTTTTGGACCTAAAACCTTACCTAACTTACCTAACATAGGCATCATTTCTGGTGTTGCGATAATTACATCAAAATCAAACCAATTTTCCTTTTCGATCTTAGTAATCATGTCTACGTCGCCAACATAATCAGCACCAGCGTCTGTTGCAGCTTTTGCAGCATCACCTTTTGCTAAAACTAATACTTTCTTAGTTTTACCAGTTCCGTGAGGTAAAACGATTGCACCTCTTAATTGTTGGTCGTTTTTCTTAGTATCTAAATTTAATCTTACTGCTATTTCAACAGTACCATCAAATGTTGATACAGAAGTTTCTTTTACTAGCTTAACAGCTTCTTCTAAAGAATATAATTTACCTTTTTCGATTTTGCTTAAAGCTTCAGTATACTTCTTACT
>CAKPCM010000001.1 GCA_934141615.1 uncultured Bacilli bacterium | reverse complement strand
ACATCATCCTCCTAGATTAATTTTATCAAATTTTGCATTACTTGACTTACCTAGTTTTTATTATAAGAGTCTTTCTTTACACTAATTCGTATTCTCTTTCATATATCTTTTCATTAGTCACATATTTAAATAGATAACTATTTTTCTTTTTACACACGATAATACTAGTAATTGGATCTTGATTAATCGCTTCATTTGAAATCAACTTATTATTTAGCAATTAGCTTTAATTTACCATGATTAATTTTCTTCATTTAATTTGAAATTTTTCTTTTCTTCCTCAACAGCACTAATTAATTCTTGTTCAGTTGGCATATGTAGTTTATACTCAAAAGAAAATATTGTTTTATTATCTTCTGGTAATGTATATTTTACAACTGTTTCATTTTTATTTGTCGATAGTAGTATTCCGACTGTTGGATTTTCGTCAGATTGTTTTATTTCTCTATCGTAGTAATTAACATACATCTTTATTTGTCCAATATCTTGATGTGATACTTTTCCTATTTTCAAATCAATAATCACAAAACATCTTAAAAGTCTATTGTAAAAAACTAAGTCTGGATAAAAATGATCTTCTTCTAATGTTAATCTTACTTGATTACCTACATAACTAAAACCTTTTCCTAATTCTAATAAAAATTCTTTTAAATGTTCAATAATATTCTTTTCTAAATCAGATTCTAAATAGCCTGTATTTTCTTTTATATCTAAAAATTCTAATACAAAAGGATCTTTTACTAAATCTTTACTTGTTTTTAAAATTTGGCCTTTTTCGGATAATTCAAGTATTTTTTCTTTATCAGCGGATAAAGTTAATCTTTCATAAAGTAGTGAATCTCTTTGTCTTTAAAGTTCTCTAACACTCCATTTTGAATTAATCGTTTCTTTTAAATAAAAATTTCTTTTTGATTCTTCATCTATTTTAATAAGTTCTAAATAATGAGACCAACTTAATTGCGACGACACTGTTGTCGCAATTGGAAAGCATATATAAAATTTTCTCATTCTTTCTAGATTTCTCTTAGAAAATCCTTTTCCAAATTCATTAGTTAATTTTTGAGATAATTTAACTAGTACAGAATCCCCATAACTTGCTCTTTCATCACCTTGTTGTATTTCCATAATTGATTTTCCTATATTCCAATACAAATTAAGCATTTCTGTATTCACAGTTTGATAAACTTTATTTCTACTATTTATAACTAAATCTTTGATATTATCAAAAATATTATTTACTTCATTATCGTTATTTGTTAATTCATTTTTTGTTTTCTTATAATAATCCATTATTTTCTCCTTTCTTTATGATGTTTCTATCTTTCAAGATTCTTGAACAAAAAATATCAAGTGAAATTCGTCAATTTAACATCATTTATCTTTCTTACGATTTTTATTTATATAATCTATTTTGAAAAAGATACTTACTTCCTACCACATAAATAATTATCCAAAAATTTAAAAAACCCCCTAAATTTCTGAAAAATATTTCAAAAATTTAGAGAGTTTATTAAATTAAATTATATATCCTTCATTAGTTTATGATTTTTTAAAAACTAGTAACTTACTTATAACATAATTAAGTACTATCTGCATAACTTGGCAAACCAAAGTAAATACAAGAACCCAAACGTTAGAATCAAGTTTAAGAAGTGTTACAAAAAACCACATTATAAACATTTGAATAAGTTGAGTTGCTATCCTCCCCTTAAAGAAATTAAAAATTTCTCTAGCACATTTACTTCCTTTTGTTTTTGATTTAAATACAAATATTCTGTTTGTTACATAGGCAAATGTTATTGCTAAAAACCAAGAAATAATTTCTGCTATTTGAAGTTCTAAACCATTTGTTTGATCTAAAATGGTAGCTAAAAATAAAAGTTTTGATCCAATTGCAACAATAGTTGTTAATCCACCCACAACCAAATAATTTACAACCTCTTCATACTTCTTATATAAATTCCATATTTTCTTCATATTTTACTTCCTTAGTGTATTTAAATATAATTCATATAATTGTTTATGTTTCTTTACTATTACTTGTAAAATTATACCAGTTATACATAATAATAATGAAACAAGAAGTGCTATTCCTGAGACTATTAAAGTAGGAAATCTCGGAACTAATCCCGTCTTAAAATACTCCGTTACAACAGGAATTCCTAATATAAGTGATATTATTAAACATATTACACTTATAATATTAAAAAATTCAGCAGGTTTATATTCCTTAAATAAAGTTGCTATTGTTTTTAGTACCTTAAATCCATCACTATAAGTATTTAATTTAGAGACTGATCCTTCTGGTCTATCTTTATAATTAACCGGGATTTCCACTAGTTTAAAGTTCTTATCAACTGCATGAATAGTCATTTCAGTTTCTATTTCAAATCCCTTTGATAAAACTGGAAAACCTTTAACAAATTCATAAGAAAATGCTCTATAACCAGTCATAATATCTTTAACCTTATTGTTAAACAACTTATTAATTAAGAATCTAACCATCTTGTTTCCTAAATTATGAAATGGTCTTTTATTTTCAGTGAAATAAGTACTAGATAATCTATCACCTATTACCATATCAGCTCTTTTATTTAATATTAAATCACACATTTCTCTAGCATTTTCCGCTGGATATGTATCATCACCATCAATCATAAGGTAACAATCAGCATCTATATCCCTAAACATACTTCTTATTACGTTACCTTTACCTTGACGATATTCATATTTTACAATAGCACCTGCTTTTTCTGCAATTTTATCTGTACCATCGGTAGAATTATTATCATAAACATATATATCTGCTTCTGGCAATGCTTTTTTATAATCTTTTACTACTTTTTCTATTGTTTTTGATTCATTATAACAAGGTATTAATACTGCTATTTTTTTGCTATTCATTTTCAATCAAATCACCTCTTGACTAACTAATTATACCATTTATTAAAAATTATGCAAAATAAAAAATAATGGAATAAATCCATTATCCTTTATAACTGTTTCTATAAGAACCAGATTTTATGTCATCAATCCATTCTTGGTTATCAACATACCAATTAATTGTTTCTTTAATACCCTCATCAAAAGTATATGATCTATTCCATCCTAATTCTCTTTCAGCTTTTGTAGAATCAATAGCATATCTTCTGTCATGACCTGCTCTATCTTGAACAAATGTAATTAAACTTTCTGGTTTTCCTAACTGTTTTAATATCGTTTTAACCATTTCAATATTAGTTCTTTCAGAATGGCCACCTAGGTTATATATTTCCCCTTCTTTACCATGTCTTACAATCATATCAACTCCAACATTATGATCATGAACATGTATCCAATCTCTTACGTTTTCTCCAGTACCATAAACTGGTAATGATTCATTATTTAATGCCTTACTTACCATAAGTGGAATTAATTTTTCAGGAAATTGATAAGGTCCATAGTTATTTGAACATCTTGAAATTGTTATAGGTAATTTAAATGTTCTAGCATATGCCAAAACTTCTAAATCAGCACTTGCTTTTGATGCCGAATAAGGGCTAGATGTATGAATAGGAGTTTCCTCTGTAAATTTTAAATCAGGTCTATCTAAAGGTAAATCACCATAAACCTCATCAGTGGACACTTGATGATACCTTACAAGAGGATGATTCTCTACATCTCTCATATATTTTGCAGCATTAAGTAAATTCATAGTACCTAAAATATTAGTTTCTGCAAATATATTTGGATTCTTAATAGAATTATCAACATGTGATTCTGCTGCAAAATTTATTACGTAATCGAATTTTTCACTTTTAAATAGTTCTAAAATTGCATCTTTATCCCTTATGTCCATTTTAACAAATTTATAATTTGACTTTTGTTCTAATTCCTTAATATTATTGTAGTTTCCTGCATAAGTTAATGCATCTAAACATACAAATTCATCTTCTGGATACTTGTCTACTACATAGTGTAAATAGTTACTGCCAATAAATCCAGCTCCTCCAGTTATTAAAAATTTACTCATAATTAATTATTTCCTTTCTTTACAAATACTTCTGTTTTTTCTTCATTTTCTAATTCATCAGAATATCTAACTAGTGCATCTTTCCATGTAGGTAATAAATCAAAACCTGCATTTTTTAGTTTTTCCTTAGATAATTTTGAATTAAGTGGTCTTTTAGCAATTTTTTTACCACTATAATATTCTTCGGTAGTAACGCCTACTACATTAACATCCTTTTTATTAATCTTAAATATTTCTCTTGCAAAATCAGCCCACGAACAGTAATCTTCATTTGTTCCATGATAAGTACCATATTTATCAGTCTTAGCCATATCTACTAGAAGTCTTGATACATCTTTAGTATACGTTGGAGAGCCAATTTGGTCATTCACAACGGTCAATGTATTATGTGAATCAGATAGCTTTAACATTGTTTTAACAAAATTATTACCATTTATACCATAAACCCAAGAAATTCTAACTATATAATGCTTTGGATATTTTCTTACTTCTTCTTCGCCTAAAAACTTTGTCTTGCCGTAAGCATTTAATGGATTTGTTTTATCGGTTTCACTATACGTTCCTTCTTTTGTTCCATCAAAAACATAATCAGAAGAAATATAAATAATTTTTGCACCAATTTCCCTTGCTGCTTCAGTTAAGTTTTTAGTTCCAATTACATTAACTTTATAACAAGCATCATAATTGTCCTCTGCTCCATCAACATTCGTCCAAGCCGCACAATGAAAAATAACATCTGGCTTAACGCTTTTTATTAAATCCATAACAGCATCTTTATCAGTTATATCAAGAGATGAATAATTTAAATTTTCATTTTCCATCAAACCTATTGACCTTTTATTAATTTCTTCATCAAGCTCACTTCTATCGCTTACTGTTATTTCATTTTCTCCTCTTTTACATAATTCTTTGGCCAAATCATATCCTAATTGACCTTTAAATCCAGTTATAAATGATTTCATTACTTATCACCTTCATATTTAAAATATTTTGGACTTTTAGATAGTGCTAAATGTTTTTGATCTTTTTCAGATAATAATGGTTCATCTATTCCATTATCAACAAACATTTTATTCCATGGAATATTTAACTCTTCATCATTCCATAAAATACCACCTTCCATATCTGGGGCGTAATCATTATCTATTAGGTATTGAAAAATTGTATTATCCTCAAGACTTATAAATCCATGTGCAAATCCTCTTGGAACATATAATTGCCTTCCACTTTCAGGATCCTTAGAGTCATATGGTTTTAATAATACTGCTGCGTGTTTCCCATAAGTAGGAGAACCCTCTCTTATATCAACTACAACATCTATCGCAGAACCATTTATTACCTCAACAATTTTTGTCTGACATTTTGGGTTCTTTTGAAAATGTAATCCTCTAACTACACCTTTTGATGATTTGGATCTGTTAGTTTGAACTACTTTTTCAAAAAATAATCCTTCCTTTTCTAAATCTTTTTGGATAAAATATGGGCTAAAATATCCTCTATCATCACCAAATACGCTAGGCTCTAAAATATAGCAATCTTTTAAATTTGTTTTAATTTTTTTCATATTACTTTCTTCCTCTTTCTAGCACCTTAGATAAATACTTTCCGTAACTATTTTTCTTCATTAAATCAGCACTCTTTTCTAAATCAGCATCAGAAAACCATCCATTGTTATATGCAATTGCCTCAGGACAACAAACTACACTATCTCTGTTATTTTGAATTGCCTTAATCATATTGGATGCTTCAAGTAAGCTATCAAATGTGCCTGTATCAAACCATGTATAACCTTCACCTAAAAGACACGCTTTTAATTTACCTTGCTTTAGGTATTGATCATTTAATGTTGTTATTTCAAGTTCACCTCTTGCAGATGGTTTAACTTTTTTGGCTTCTTCGGCTACTCCTCTAGGATAAAAATATAATCCGGTTATAGCATAATCACTCTTTGGTTTTAATGGTTTTTCTTCTACGCTTAAAACATTATTATCTTTATCTATTTCCATAATTCCAAATCTTTCTGGATCTTTAACTTGGTATCCAAAAATAGTTGCTTGACCAGCTTTTGCGTTAGTAACTGCACTTTCAAGCGTTTCTCTAAGCCCACTACCATAAAAAATATTATCTCCAAGTACCATTGCACACTCATCATCACCAATAAATTCTTCTCCAAGAATAAATGCTTGAGCAAGTCCATCTGGAGATGGTTGAACTGTATAACTTAAATTAACCCCAAATTTATTTCCGTTCCCTAATAGTCTTTTAAAATTAGTTTGGTCTTCTGGCGTTGTAATAACTAATATATCTCTTATTCCTGCTTCCATTAATACTGATAATGGGTAATATATCATAGGTTTATCATAAACTGGTACTAGCTGTTTACTAGTTCCCTCTGTTATTGGATATAATCTTGTTCCAGATCCTCCTGCTAAAATAATTCCTTTCATATACAAAAACCTCCTTGTATAAGTATTATAACATATATAGCATAAAAAAAAGAAATATAAGTGATATTAGTTTAATAAAATCTTATATTCTTTTCTTAATTAAAATCTTAATATAAAATACTCATATCAACATTTCCATTTATTCCATCTAAAGTTTCCCCAGAAGAATATTGCCACATTGAATACTTACCTGTATAAGTACATCCCGTATTATTATATTGTGCTATCCAATCAGATTCACCTCTGGCATAACTTCCAAATCTATTATTAACATGATTTAAATCTGCATATATTTTAACTTTATATTTATTTCCAACATAACTACTTACCGAACTAATATAAGTTCTTGCTATATTATCGTATTGATCTTTAGATAATGTATTCGATGTATTATCTGCTGAAATATACCAATCCTCTAAATCATAATAAATTCCAAGTGTAGGATTTAAATTATATTTGCTTATTATGTTTTTTGTGAAGTTAGCTTCTGTATTAGCACCATTAATGGTATTTGCATAACTAAATATATAAATGCCATACGGAATGCCTAATCTTTTTACCTCCGATATGTTTTCTTTAAATCTTTTATCTTCGTTATTCCAACTTCCTATCCTAAGAATAACCCCATAAATCCCACTCTTCGCAACTTTGTTCCAATCAATTTTTCCTTGGTGTACGCTAACATCAATAACTTTTAAATTACTATTTCCTAAATAAATTCCAGTTGGTCCAAAGTAATATATTCTACCACCTATGTTTTTTTGACCAGTAACTTTGGTTCCATAAACATCATAGTAATATGTGTTACCATCAGATTCTTTAATCCATTTAGCTTCTCTATACGGAACATCAGTCTTTCCAGGAGCAGCAGAACCTTTCAATACCATTTTAATTTGAATAGCCTCCACTTGAAGTGCTTGACCAGTTGTTCCTGAGTTAGCTCCATTCTTTGCCCAGTCCATCCAACCTATATTTTCTACATGAACCCTATAATATATATCATATTTTTGTTCATACTCTCCATTAAGTTTGATTCTTATAGCTTCTATTTTTTTACTTTTCCCAGTAGTGCCAGAAATAGAATTTCCACTTACATTACTCATCCATCCTATATCAGAAACATGAGTTTGATAACTAATCATATTTTGTTCAGAATCATTGCTCATTTTTATTTTGAGTGCTTCTAGTCTTTTAGACTTTCCAGTTGTACCAGATATATCTCCATCATTAACATAATTCATCCATCCTATATCAGAAACATGGGAACTATAACTAATAGTTGAATCCTTACTAATAAAGCAATTATTTTCATCACTTAAAGCTTTATCATCTTTTTTTAATAATTTTATTTGCATTGCTTCAATTTGATAATTATAACCAATAGTTCCAGAACTTTTTCCATTAGAGGTCCATCCCATCCATCCTATATTGGATACATGAACTCTATAATAAATATTATAATTTTTAATTATGTCATCAGTAAGTCTTATTCTTATAGCTTCGATTCTTTTATTTTTTCCAGTAGTTCCTGATATATTGCCAGAACTAACTTCTGACTGCCATCCAAGTCCTTGGACATAAGTTTGATACAAAATTTTACCAGATAATGTTTTATTGTTTATTGCAATCGATACGGCTTCAATTTTCTTATTTTTACCAGTAGTTCCTGATATATCTCCATTATAGCGAGTTGATTGCCATCCTATATCTGAAATATGTGACTGATATTCAACAGAATAATTTTCATAATAATGATTTTCAGTGGAACCTGGAGCATTATTTCCTTTTTTTATTAATTTTATTATTATCGCTTCTACTTTTCTATCCGAATATCCACTAGTTCCAGATACTTCGCCATTTTTTGCCCAATCCATCCATCCTATATTGGATACATGAACTCTATAATAAACGTCATAATCATTTAATATTTTTCCCTGAAAATTTATTTTTATGGCCTCTATTGGAATGGATTTTCCTGTTGTACCCGAAACATTACTAGAACTAGTCATTTCTTGCCAACCATATTTGCTAGAATAGGTTTGATAATTAAGAGAACTTTCCGAATAATTTAAATTTACCTTATAAGCCTCAACTGATTTAGAAAGACCTGTTGTACCAGATATATCTCCATTATTTACTTGTCCCTGCCATCCTATATTGGATACATGAGTTTCGTAAGTTATAATAGAGTTATCAGCTTTTACGACGGAAGGGAACAAAAGTAAGATTAAAACAAATATAATTCCAAAAATATTTTTTCTCATCATAACCACCTCTACTATTTAATTATATCATGGATATATAAAAATAGAATAGGAAAATTATTCCTACTCTATATTGTTGCTTTTTTCCGCTTTTTTATAAAATTTATTAATAAATTTTGCAATAAATCCAGGCCAAAATTTCTTGAACATATATAAATCTTCTTTTGTTCTAACTCCACTATTTATTATACTTGTAGTAGTTGAAACTTCTGAAATTCTATGTCCCATTAATTTTTTTGACACAAATACAAAGGATCCATTAAGCTTTGACAGTTTTTCCCACGTAAACCAATCGACATTACATGTTAAATCACAAATAAATACGTCTTTTGGGGTGTTTTTCTTAACAAAAGTTACAGCTGGACAAGATATTGCATTTCCATATTTTAAAACGAATCTTTTCCAGTGTTTAAATTTACCTAAAAAGTGAGTTTTAAGAGGAAGTAATAAAAGCCTTTTGATTTTTAAATTAGAATTATTTGATATTTTATTTTTTCCCCTTAACTCATAATAATCAGTAAATATTATTGAAGCATTTTTATTTTTTTTGTATGCTTCAACTATTTCCATAGAATAATCACATTCATATATATCATCTTGATGTGCAATTGTAACTAAAGTTGAATCCACACAGTTTACTGCAAAATTAAAATCATATGCTATTCCTTTTTTTTCAGGATTAACTATTACTTTTAAATTGTATTTTTTAGATATTTTATCTATGTATTTGTTTGGTGTAGATGTTGCTATTACAACATTAGATTTATATTTTTGATTAAGAACCGATTTTACACAATTCTCTAAATCCTTTGATTCTTTATAAGCTAAAACTACAAAAGTATGATTTATCAATTTAATTACCTTCTTTCCTTTTTGATACAAATAAAAATGATATTATAAATAATACAAGCAATAATAACATCGAAAGCATATATGAAATAGATGCTCCATATATTCCTTGCTTTGATACTAATAAATTTGAAGCAACCAATGCAAATAAACTAGTTATTATAAATATCAATGCTTGAATAAATGTATTTCTAGTAGCTATCAAAGCGTTGGAAAATATATATGACATCCCAAAAAATACAGCACCTGTAATTATTATTATTAGATCTATTTTATACTTTTTTAAAGAAATACCATATATTAATTCTAAAAATGGAATTCCAATTAAATAAGCAATAATATCAATTATTATTCCAAATATAAATATTGCTACTACCAACTTACAAACAATATTTTTAAATTCCTTATATCGCTTTTCTTTTAATAATTGTGTCAATTTATTTAAAAATGGATGAATCAAAAATTGACCACATAAAATTACTAAAGTTGCAGGCATAAGAATAATTCCAAAAATAGTTTGAGATTCATTTGACATATTTCCATCTTTTGAATATTTAGATGCATTTATTATATATTGAGTAAGAATCGTTAATAAAAATGTAAAGAAGCCAAATTTAAATATTAAAAATACAAATTTATTATTTATTTTTTCTTTTAATACATTTATAATTTCAGCATTTTTAAAATCGTAAAAAATTATAATTAAAATATTTACGAGTATTATAGAAAGTATCGAAAGTTCTATATTTTTTGTGAATATATCTAATATCAAAAATGATGCCACAGATAATATACCTTTTAAAAATAATGATATTCCAACTTTATATAATTCATCATTCTTTTGAATAATTCCATATAAAACTTCTGAAAAAGCTTCTACCATTTTATACATAATTAAAAGTATTATTATAGAACATTTATAAAGATTATAGCCCCTTATCACTACAAATAATACTGACGTAACAAACATTAATATACAACTAATTATACGATTATAAATAAATACCTTATTTTTATAATTTTTATTTGTTTCAGTAACTTGATAAGCTCTTCCAGCAAATAATCCAATAACTTGGAAAAGACACGATGTTGAAAATGCAAACGTAAAAATTCCTGCCTTATCAGTACCATTAATTCTAGTTACAATAATCATAAATATTAATGATATAGAGGCATTAACTGTAGAACCAACTGCATTATACAGGAAGTTTTTTTTTACAATATTATCTCTTTTTGTCATTCTTACTTACCTTTTCTTTTAACATAGATATTTCTTGTATTAAAAGCGTTATCTTTCTTTTTTGACCAGCTGTTATAATGGTAAGAGACATTGTTAAAAATAATAATATTCCTATCATAATAGCAGTAATCAAATTAGATAGTGTGGTAAAGCCAAATAAGCCTGCAACCCATTCAATTATAAAAGGGAAAACAGCAAGAACAAACACAATTAGAGAAGAAAAATACCATAGTAATGAATATTTAATTGGCATCCTGCCTCTTTTAACAACAACCGTGGTTGCTAGTGCCAAAACTACAGAAAAAATAAGCAAAAGTATTCTTAAAGAAACAGACATTATTTATACCTCCTAATCTTTACCATTAGTATTGATAAACAAACATTTATCATATAATAAATGTTTTTCCAAGCTTTAATCGAAGACGTTCCGCCTTCTCTTTCATTCATACTAACTGGAATCTCTTTTAAACTATAGCCTTTCTTTAGCAATTCTGTTGTTGTTATTGGTTCAGGATATTCTAACGGATAAGAAGATGCAAAAAGAGATATTATTTTCTTATTACAAGCTCTAAAACCAGAAGTAGTATCAAAAACTTTTTTGTGCGTAGCTATTTTTATCGCTCTAGAAATCAACCTTATACCAATTTGTCTTGCAACCGTTGATTTAAACTTACTAGAAGTTTTATCTATAAATCTTGATCCTATTGTAAAATCAGCTTTTTTATCTAATATTGGTTTTATTATATCTTTAACGCAATTAACATCATGTTGCCCATCTCCGTCGAACTGAACAGCAATATCATAATCATTATCATAAGCATATTTATAACCAGTTTGAACAGCACCTCCAATACCCAAATTATGAATCAATGTAATATGTGGGATTTCATTTTCATTTAGTATATTTTCTGTATTATCTGTAGAACCATCATTTATTACAATAACATCATATTTAATTTGATTTTTAGCATTATATTTTTTTATGCTTTCATATGTTTTTAAAATATTATCCTGCTCATTATACGCTGGAATAATAAGTATAATTTTTAATTTTTGCATTGTGCACCACCAATTCTAAAATAATTATAACATATTAATTGTTGTATTATCAACAAAAGAATTATTTTACATCTAAAACTCTTTTTATAACTAAAAATAGGACATTTATAAAAATTAGTCCTATTTTTGTCTATTTATTATCTTAATGTATAAATTCTATAAAAAATTGTTAGATATAAAATCCTTTAATTATCGTAAACAAAGAATATGAAATGGTAATTAATACTATTATTATTGTATATAGTTCTTTATTCTTGAAGCTTGTTTTAATTTTATTATTTGTTAAAGCTATTGCAAGTAATAATACGGCTGGTATAAAATATCTAGACTGTAAACCGTCTATTGTAACACTACCATACTCAGTCCAACTAAATAGCATAGAAGCATAAACAATTCCAAAAATAATCACAAATACAGATGCAAATATTATTTTTTCCAATTTAGTTAATTTACTTTCTTCTGGATTATCAAAAAACAAAATTAATAAATATAATATTGGTAAAATAAACGCCCCAATATTTTTATACCATACTGTTGACCAACCAAAGCCATTAATTTGTCCCCTTATAATATCTAAATCTAATCTTTCTAATATTGTTTGAAAAACAACATTTATTATAGTAAATGGTTGCGTTATGATCATAGACATTTTATATAATTTTTTCTCACTATTAACGGAACCGGTTACATACTGCCCATAATTTGTTGAGCATAAAATTATTGGTATTAATATAGCTATTGATACAAAAATTGCCTTATCTTTCTTACTATTGAATTTATTTTTTGGAATCATTAACAATAGAAAAGTAATAGGGAAATAAACCGGCTTACAAAGTCCCAAAATACAACATAATATAATAGTTAAAACCATATCCTTTAAAGATATTTTTTTGAATTTCCCTTTAATTAAATATAAAATTTGAGATATTATCAAAAATGATATAGACAATGTTAAGCTATCTTGATTAACTGCGGAAACCTGTTGAATGGTAATTGGAAATAACATAACAACAAATAATATCTTTTTAAAATATGGAATTTTTTTCAATGCCAAAAATCCTAAAATAACAAAAATCAATGCATTTATTAATCTTCCTAAAATTAAGGTAAAAATAAATGGAAAGTTAAGCATAGTAGATATTTTTATAACAATTGCTGATGGAATATATGCAATTGGTTTTAAGTCATAAGTGTTATAAAAATTATATGATATATATTTATTTCCTTCTTGTTTTACCCAAAAATTCGCAAAATATTCTTTTGCAGAAGTTCTATAGTTCCCATTTAACAAATCAAATGTATATTTTTGTATGGTATTATCAATATTGCTCTTTAAGCTTAACGTTTTATTTTTATTATCCACCTTATCTGGGTTTAAGATACTATATGCCTTAAAATAGTGTGCTGGTTCATCTGGAACATGAAAAGGTGGAATAATTAATGAAAATAGTATTGTTGAAATAATCGCTAATAACGCAAAAATACTGTGAATATTATTTTTCAGAGAGTCTTTTAAATAATATATAAAAATACAAAGAATAACAAAAATTGGAATAATTATATACCTGCCAATTAATTCCATACAAGGATATAATAATAATAAACATAATATTAATACACTTAAAAATAAAAGGATTATATCAGTGATTTTTAATTCTTTCTTTTCTTTTACTTTATCTACCACTAATAATGCATAACGTAGTATATAATAAAGTATTATACAAGATACAACATATACAAAAAATGTTAAAACGGCTTTATTAATAGTAATATTAGTAAAATAATCTAATATAATTTTAGAAAAATGGTTTGTTATAAAAACCCCATCCGTTTTATTCTTGCTTGAAAAATCATATTTTTTAATTTTATTATTATAACTTACCAGCAAATCTCCCTTAGTTTTATTTTTTTCTATACCTATATTTATATTATGAAATCGTGTTAGACTAAATTCAACACTTTTATCTTTATCTATGTATAAGATATCATCCCAATCATTTTCTTTGGTATTGTTATTTGAATAATTCAAATTGTATCTTTCAGCAAATGCTTTTATCTTATATTGTGTTTCTCCTATTCTTATATAATTTACTGCAACAATTCCATCTGAAGCAGTAATTTTAAAATTAATTCTTTTCTTAGCCTGATAACACGAAATAAAAGTTATTAATGCTATAAATGATAACATTAATGATGCAACAATACAAATGATTTTTCTTTTTTTATTTTGAATCATAATTACCTCTACTCACTTTCCTATTTTTCTTATTTTTTCTAGCAACTTCCATGATTTAGATGCTTCTATTTGTTTTAATCTTATATCAGATTCTGTAAGTTTTTTTATTGTTTGAGTTTGCTCTTTAATAATACTTTTTTGCTTTTTTTCTAAAAGTTTTAATTTTGCTATTTCACTTTTATGTCTTTTAACATTAGTACTAATGTTATTGTTTTCAAACAGAAAACAACATATTTGCTTGCAACCGCCATCCTTTAAACTACCAAACCATAATTTCTTCTTATTTTCTCTATCATTTAGATAATAATTTTTATCATTCAATAATTTTTCTGTTTCTTCAATTAGTTCTTTTTGTGTTCTAAAGGTCGGTCCAGGAAACCAAAAATCAGAATTTCCAAATAATAAACCTCTATTTTTTTTATATTCTTCAATATCACAAACGTTAAATAAAACTGGTCTATTTAAAAATAAAAATTCTGTCCCTATAGAGGAATAATCTGTTATCAATAAATCAAATGCATTCATTATTTCATTAACAGAAATCTGATGTTCTAACATCTTTGTTTCTGATACAACTGCTACATTTTCTGATTCTTTAATAGCAAACTTACTCATCTCACCAGGATGCGGTTTTATACATAATAAATATCTTTTTTTCTCTAGATATTTATTTAGTTTTTCAAAATCATAATCTTCCTTTATATTGAATACATTTCCACTTTCATTTAAAACATCATTATGATTAAATCCTTTTCTAAATGTAGGCATATACATAATTATTTTCTTGTATTTAGATAAATCCCTATTTAATATTTTAGAAAGATTGTATTTCCCATCCGCGCTTTTAAAATAATCGAAAATTGGCATTCCAAGCGATTTAATTCTTGAGTATTCAACCTTAAATGTAGCGCCCCAAATTGTCTTCCAAAAATCACTTGGCACAATAAAATAATCAACCACTTCTCCAATGTTTTCATATCCCTTTATATCATCCCTACTTGGATTTTCTTGTGCAAAACCAATTGGCTTCGGTCCAACTCCATGCCATAATTCTATATATATAGAATTTTTAGCTTTTAATTTATCGCCGTCTAAATTGCCCTGCGTAGTAAAAAAAACATTAGTTTTAGGAATGTATTTTTTAAATTCATCAGTTCCTATTAATATTGCATTTATACCCTTTTTCTTAAGTATTTCTACGGTTGCCTCATTATATACAATCCAAGTATAATTCATATTATCATTATATGTTTTTACCATATATTCATATAAAGCTTTTGCATTACCCGCAAAATCTGGAAAACTACAAAATGTTATGTTTAATTTTTTCATATTTTCCTCCAAGTATCTTATTAATTAAATTATAACATTTTATAGGGCAAAAAATAAAGGCATATGCCTTTATTTTAACAATTTTTCTATACTTTTCTTTGATTCAGAGGAATATTTTTCCCTGAATTTTTTATATTCACTAATAATTTTATCTTTTTCACTTTTAATTATTTTTATTTTGCTTGCAATTTCATTTATATCGTCATCACTTTCAAGTATTAAATATTTCTTTAGTTTTTGATTATTATCAAACATATCGGAATTTCCTAATAAACATGGAATACCCATATCCAAACTTGAAAGAATAAGTTCTCTATTGTTAGCAGTAAAATTACAATATAAATTAACAAAATTATCTTTTATAACATCTTCAAAATTATCAACTTGTTTTTCTTTTACATTAAAGAAATTTATAAAATGATTTGTTGCTGGCATATTTTTAATTATTTTAATATAACTATAATCAACTAATTTTAAAGCACTTAGTTCATTATAAATGTTATGATTTGGATCATAATCATTTCCAATTATACCTATACTGTTTGATTTTTTTGCTTTTTTTACATTTGGTTTTGTATCCAACATAATATATTTTGCTTTATATCCAGCATTTTTTAAAACTTCATAAGTAGCTTTATCTAAACAGCCTATTTCATTTACTATATTTCTATCACAAAATTCCATTAAATTGGTAAATGTTGCTCTAACACAACCATTAGTTAACTGTGCAAGAGAACTTTTAATTATCCATTTTATCTTTTTTGATTTTCTTATATGTGGAAGAATAAGCCTATAAAAATCATCATAATCAAATAGTATTATCTGATTTGATTTCGTATTTATAAAATCTATTAAGATATTAGCATGTTCTTTGGTTAATTCATAATCAAGATAAAATACATTTTCAAATGAATACTCAACGCTTTTTCTTATGTCATAATCACACTTTGGCAAAAGTACTATGTAATCCCTATTTTTTAGTTTATTTACGTCTAAAATGTTCATACGTCACCTCTTTACATATCAAGAAAGTCTTTTACACTTTGTTTTGAAAGTGCATCATTTTCTTTCTTCCATTTTTTATAAAGTTTCATTACTTCATTTTTATTTTCTAAACAATTATTTATTTGTTTTGAAATTTGAACAGGATTTTCCTCGTTTTTTACAATTACATACTTTTCTAATTCTTGATTTTTAAAATAGTGATGATTATTTCCTGATATACAAGGTACTCCAACTTCAAAACTTTCTATCGGAAGCATAGGAGCACACTCTGAAAAAGTAACATACAAGTTTATTGTATTATTAGACATTCTCTTTAATAATTCATTTCTAGGAATTGGTTTATCAAGTCCTTCAAGTTTTAATCCTAATTCATTTGCAAAAGTTTTTGCTTCTGGATTAAGAGGAACCATATCAACAACCGCATTTGGTATTAATGATGCTGCTGCAAGGCCTGCAAACAAGTTTTTTCTCCAATCATCACATTTTGCAGCATAAATACCTATTTTTATTTTATCCTTTGGTGATTTTCCAGATATCTTCTTAGGAAGTCTAACAGTGTTTCTAACTAGCATCGTATTATAACCTTCATTTTTATAAAAGTTTATTATACTTTCTTTACAACTAGCAAATACATCTATTATTCCTTTTTTATGTAATTCTATTATTTCTATATTACGAGCCCATCCATAAGGTTCGGAAACTTGTGAATTACTTCCATGCCAAAATACTTTTATTTTAATGCTTGGATTATCTTTTTTTAATTGTATTGCAAGTTCTTTCCAACCCAATGCCATGGCACTAAATACAACCTGTTTTACATTGGTAGATAATATTGCTTCCTTTACTTTTTTTATGTCTTTTTTTCTTAATAATTCACCACATCTTACCCTTGAATCAAAAAGTTCAATGGTAGCACTTGTTACCCCTAACCACTCTGGGTTGTGCATAACCAAATAATCTTTTTTTATTTTACTTATATCTTCCATCGCAACCGATAAATTTTTCAAATATTTAGCATTTATTTTTCTTTTATATCTTCTATATAAAACCACTGGAAATAAACACAATTTAATCATTCTTTTTATATTTCTTTTTAGAAATCTATATATTTTAAGAGCTAGTGCAGTAGGCTTGGCACCAAATTTTCTAATTAATTTCGTTTCAATTTGATCATTTTTTGGTATCCAAGTAGCATCAAAATAATGAATCATACAAGTATTATCAGAAAACTTATTATCCTTAAAGTTATATGATAGTGGATAAAAGTATGGTCTTGGATAAACATATATATCATTATGCAATACTTGAACTTCATCAACCGAAGGATCAAATCCAAACTCATCTAATATTCTAGTAATTATTCTAGGAATACTCATCTTATATATATTGTCTATGTCAAAATGCTCCTGTGACTTATAAAAGTCCATCATTCTTTTGGCAAAATAAGTTTTTGGTTTGCTAGCACCCCAAACAGCAGCATTTACCATCATGGAATCTTCTACTCCTAAAAACGTTTCTTTATCTAATAGAAAACTAATATCTTTAGTTATCATCATATCAGTATCAAAGTATATTCCACCCATTTCATATATTGCTTTTGTTCTTGCATAGTCTGCAACAAAAGCCCACTTTTTATATTTATAAGCTTCTTTAATAAATGGACACTCATTTAAATCAACATTATTTTCATTCCATTCTATAATTTCATAATCTGGTAAATATTTCTTCCAACTTTTAATACATTTTTTAGCTAATTTAGGAAGTGGTTTCCCACCAAACCAACAATAGTGAATATATTTGCTCATATAACCTCCATTAATTCATCTGTGCTTTATAATATTCATCACATATTTCTTTTGTATCACCCATTTTTACTACCTTACCATGTTCCAACCAAACTACTTTAGTGCACAAATCTTTAATAGATCCTAGAGAGTGTGAAACATATAAAACGGTTGTACCACCTTTTATCATATCCATCATTTTCTTTTTACTTTTTTCTTGAAACTTAATATCCCCAACTGATAATATTTCATCTACTATTAGTATTTCAGGATTAACTATAGTTGCAATAGAAAATGCAAGTTTAGCTGTCATACCTGATGAGAAGTTTTTAACTGGAACTTCAAGAAAATCCTTAAGTTCAGAAAATTCCACTATTTCATCAAACTTTGAATCAAGAAACTTTTTGGAATATCCTAATATTGCACCATTTAGATATATATTTTCTCTAGCTGTTAAATTTCCATCAAATCCTGCTCCAAGTTCTATCATTGGAGATATTACTCCGTGGACTTCTACCTTTCCTTTAGTTGGTTTCATAACTCCACTTACAACCTTTAATAGTGTTGATTTTCCAGCACCATTACTACCAATAAGGCCAACAACTTCTCCCTTTCCTATGTTAAAATCAACGTCTTTAAGTGCCCAAAAATCCTCTTTCTTTTTCTTATTTTTATGTTTTTTACTAAATAAATTAACAAATGCCTGTTTAATTGAAAATTCTTTTTCTATTCCAAGATTAAACTTCATTGATACATGTTCTATTTTAATCATAAAGCTTCCTCCTATATATAATAAATAAACTTATCTTGTTTCTTTCTGAATATTGTTCCACCAATTAATAACATAGCAAGTCCTATAACCCCAATTAAAGCTAGACTTTTTAATGCTGGAACTTTTCCATCTAAAGCAACGGTTCTTGCAGCGGTTAAAAATTGATACAATGGGTTAAATTTCATCAAAAATTGTAGTTGTGGTGGTAATATTTCAACGCTATAAAACACTGGAGTTAAATAATTCCATAATGTTAATGCAATTCCGTAAATATGCCAAACATCTCTTAAAAATACTGATATACAAGAAAGTAACAATCCCATTCCAACTGTAAACATTAGCATACAAAGGAAAATGTATGGTAATAATAAATATGCCCAACTAATATGACAAGTATATTGTCCCAATCCAACATATGAAAGTAGAACTATTCCAAACCATGGTATTAAAGTTAAAAGAAAATCGATTCCAACAAATAAACATTTTGCAACTGGAAATATGTATTTTGGAATATAAACTTTATTTATTAATGTAAAATTATCAACAACAGATGTCATTGCCTCTCTTGATGCCTGGGAAAAATAGTTAAACATAATAATACCTGTCATCAAGTATACAATGTAGTTTTGACCTTCAACATTAAATCTAAACATTTGTGAAAAAACAGCAGCCATAACAGCCATTGTTAAAATAGGATTAAGAAGACTCCATAATATTCCCAAAACACTTCTTTTATATTTTACCTTAAAATCTCTTGATATCAATTGGGTCATTAAGAACCAATATTTTTTAAAGTTTATAATTATTGCCTTTATTCTTTTCATAAATACACCTCTATAATCATTTGACTATTTAATTATATCATAAAATAATTATTATTCAAAAATAAAATTAATCTTTAGAAGTATAGCTAAAGATTAATTTCTGACTTTTTAATTAAAATGCTTTGCAATATATTTTTGTCAAAGTTTTATTTCCTTCTATCATTCTTTTTAAAATGTTTCTTTTCTTCCATATTTCATTATTCTTCCAACAAGGAAAATTATTATTTAAAAACTCAAATACCTCATCAATAAATTTACTAGCTAATTTCTTATCACTTTGATTTTTCTGCTGCAGAGTATATCTAAATAATGTTCTTATGTTTAAAAATTCAAGTTCTTTATAAAACTCATTTTTTCCTATATCTTCATTAACCTTTTTCATAACTTTCAATATATCAAATACTCTTTCATTCATTGTAGTTGTTTCACTTTTTTCATGAATTACATAATTGTAGTTTGTATCAGTTATCATACCTATTTTTTTTGCTTTCTTTATTAATTTAGGAATAACGTACATATCTTCATACTTTAAATTTTCGGAAAAATATGTATCATCATCAAATAATGCTCTATTAAATATTTTATTAGCAGGCCCCATATTTATATCTATTAAAACATTTGGATTTTCTTTTAAACTAGTTATTTTAAAATATGGTATATCTTCATACCCTAACGTTTTACCATTAAAATCAACTTTCTTTAGCATACAAACAGTAATATCGGTTTTATTTTTCTCAGAATAATTATACATTTTTTCCAAATTATCTTTATCAAGATAATCATCACTATCAACAAAGACCACGTACTTACCACTTGCACATTTTATCCCCAGGTTTCTATTATATCCGATTCCTTTATTAGTTTTATTGTGGATAACTTTTATCTTATTATGATACTTTTCCTTATATTCATCTATAATTAAAGTAGAATTATCAGGAGATTTATCATCTATTATAATTATCTCAATATCATCTAGTGTTTGATTAACCAAACTATCTAAGCAACGTCTTAAATATTTTTCTGTATTATATACTGGAACCACCACTGATACTTTCATCATTTTACCACCTTTAAATATAAGTTTAAATTATGTTTCATTAAGTATTTTTTAAATCTTCTTATTCCTGTATTAACAAGCACTCCATCAAATACGTTTAATTTTATAAGTTCATGTTTATATACTTTTCTCTCATCTTTCTTAAGCTCTCTTGCCTTTACTATAACAGAGTTTGATATATAACTTAAAAAGTAATCATCCAAGTTATTTTTTCTATTTATATTTTTTGCAAATAGTCTCATTGTTTTATATTGTTCTAACATATCAAAGGCCTTTTTAACAGTCTTTTTGTAATCGTTATTATTCATTATACTGCCATTTCTTTGTATGTAATAATAACCAATAAAGTCTATCGATTTAACCTTTCTTGCCTTATAAATTACATACGGAATAAGGCCAAAGTCTTCGTGATATACGCCCATTTTAAAACTAAATTTATTTTCTATATAATAATCTCTTCTTATTACATAACACCAAGCAGGTTCAACAAAATGATATGACGACAAATACTTAAATGCATCATATCCGCACATGGATTCAAAACCCTCTTCATGATATTCGTTTATTTTTGTATAGTTTTCATCTTCCGTTGCTATCTGAAATCTTAAGATATCACTATCATCTATTTTTTTATCTACTTCTTCTAATAATTCATTTGATACATAATCATCACTATCAACAAATATTATGTATTTTCCACTTGATTTTTGAACACCTCTATTACGTGCCATAGAAAGTCCTTCATTTTCTTTATCTATTACGATTATGTTTTTATATTTCTTTTGATACTTTGAAATTATATTACTACTTTTATCAGTCGAACCATCATTTACTACTATTATCTCAAAATTCTTATATGTTTGATTAATAAGTGAATCCAAACATTTTTTTAAGTATTTTTCTGTATTATATACTGGTACTATAAAACTGTATTTAATCATTACTTCATCTCCATTATGTCTTCTATTAATTTTATTCTTTTTTTATTTAAAGCATCATAGTCAACTTTTTCTTTTAACTTTTCTTTTTTTTCTGAAAGAGATTTTACCTTTTCATATATATTGTTTTCATCTACTACATATCCAAATCTATTAGGAATTGATACGTAATCATCTGATACATCTATTGTTGTAATAATAGGTTTATCTAATATAATTGCCTCATTATAAACAACTGGAAAACCTTCATACTTCGATGTTAAAATAAGATAATCACACGCTTTCATATATGGATATGGATTTTTTTTAGCTCCCATAAAAACAACGTTATCTAACTTGTTTTTATTTACTATATCTTTATATTTTTTTTCGTCAGGTCCACTTCCTATTATCCAAAACATAGCTTTTACTTTATCTTGCTTGCATTTATTTGCTACTCTTAAAAGAAGCGTAAGCCTTTTGGATGATTCATCTAACCTTCCTACAAATAAGAAAATCTTTTTATTAGTCCTTTTTATTTCTATCTTTTTATTAGATAACTTTAAAATTCTTTCATAATCAACTAAGTTATTTATCGTAACTGATTTACCTTCTATTGTTTTATATATCTTACATAGATCTTTTTTAGATTCGTTACTAACAAATACAACATGATTATATTCATTTATTTTTACCCCATCAAAAAACTCTTTTACCTTATTAATATCTTTATCATAGGCCATATAATAATTACTATGAACAAATAAAGTTTTATTATTAGACGAGGTCCTTGCTAAAAATGAAGAGGGCTTAGAATATGTTGCATAAGATATACTTGCATAATATCTTTTATAATTAAATAAAAGCCATTTAATTCTTTTAAGCAGGTTTACTATTTTTCTAAAAAGAAAGTTTTTTGTATCACTTACGTTATACTCTTTTATAACAACGTCTTTTGGAACATCTCTTAGAAAGACACCTTCTTTTTTTTCAAGTACTAAAGTAACTTTATATTTATCAAAGTTAATGTTTTTAAGCAAGTTTATTAAAGAGGTTTCTATTCCTCCAAAATCTAAGTTATATGATGCTATTAAAATATTTTTTTTCATAAGTAATTCACCTAATATAATTATAGTATATTTTATAAAAAATTAAAAGAAGGCATTTTTAACCTTCCATTTATTATTTGTTTTTTTATAATGATTTTTTCAATTGTTCTCTTAAAGCATCATCGCAAGCGTAAATATATAAACCATTTACCCCGCGTGTTAAAAGAACTCCTAATTCGTTCTGTAAGAATTCCTCTCCAAAACTCTTACTGGTTCCATCAGGAAGTTTTCGCTTTTGTTTTGCCTTATCGTTATAACTAAGTGATGAATCAAATAAAATTTTCCCATTTCTATATTTAATAGATGGTCCTATAATAACTCCCGCATAATTTAAGTCAAATCCATGGATTGTATAAATCGACCCAACCTCATTAATTGTATGAGGTTGTTGTGCCCATGGTAATTTCTTGATATTTTGCTTTTCCCTATAAGTTAAATCTTGTGATAATTCATAATTCCACGGCATTGCCCAATCCCCTATTGTAACATCCCAATATTTTTTATTTTTTGGTCTAGAGTTTTCTCTATACTTCCAATCATACGTTGCAATTAAACGGGACAAAGGTGTTTTTTTGGAACTTGCTTTTTTTCTAATAGCTGATTCTAATTTCTTTGGAGTATCAAATATTTTTATTTCGTATTTTTCACGATTACTTGGTGCTTTTGTAATTACTCCGTCAGTATAAATTGCCCTTATCCAACGTTCCAATTCTTTGCTTGTTTTCATTCTCATTTGAATATTTAATTCTATAAAACTATCGTTTTGTTTTGCCATGTTAATAAATTTATCAACTTCCTCTTTTCCCAAATATTGTTCAGCATTCATAATTTGTCTTCTATCAAAAATTGCCACAACAACTTTTGCATACTTCATAATTTCAGTTAGTTGATATTCATTTTCTGTATATGCCTGATTCTTTCTAGTTAATAATAAGTGTGCCTCATCAACAAACAAAACATCGTATTTTTTAGTTCTCTTAGCTGGTGAATTTTTTTTATTTTTAAATAAGTTAATAAACTGAGTTGACTTAAAGACCATTTTTTCACCATTAATATTTAGGTCTAGTTTATCAACGATTTCCTCATAAATAGTTACCTGTTCCTTATTATTTACTATAATGCCCACTTCTGGATTTTTATTTTTGGAATTTCTTTTCATATTTATGAAATCATAAAAAACACTACTCATTAAAACAGTTTTACCAGTTCCTGAATTTCCACGAACAAAAATCAACTGATGATTAACATCTTTTGATAAACACAAATCTATACTTTCTAGCATCTTTTCTTTTGCTAGCAACTGCTCTTCATTTAATTTATGAAGTGGTGATGCTTTAAAAATTGCAGAGCTTTCTATTATACTTTCAGATAAAAACAGTGTATTATCATACATTCTAAGCTGCTGCCATATTTTGGCAAAAATCCTGTCAAACTTATCTTGAGAAAAATAGTTATTCTGTGGATTACTTTTTACATTATAAACTTTTGCTACGCTTTTAGAACTAGATAGATATTTAATTAATTTATTTTCTATATCCTTCGTCAAAGATTTATTAAAATATTCATGTGTTATTACATATAAAAAAGCTTTATTATTTTTAAGATTATGCTCCCACTGATCACTTTCTATTAAATCATAATGTTCTTTAGTTCTTCGAAAAAAATTACCAGATTCACCAACATATATCTCAAACTTACCATTTCTTTTCCAACCATGTATATAAACAACAGGATAATTATTTATCAAATCTATTTCTCTATATTTTAAACTATTATTTAAATTGCATCTAAAGTTTTGCAAACCTTCTTTTGTGTCCGAAATTAACTTTATTATGGGTTTTGTAGCTTTCATGTAACATCTCCTATAATTTCGTGTACTTTGTACTAACACCCTTTGCTTTTTCTATCGGGTATTTTTTAGCTGTTTTTTCCATTTTATCCAAAACTATTTTTTTAGGATCAAGGCCTAGTTTGCTTGCCATTAAAATGCAATAGTTTAAAACGTCAGCAAGTTCTTCTTTAACTTCATTTAATTCATATTCGTTATTCCACTGAAAACACTCTAATAATTCTCCCGCCTCTATGCAAATACTTTTAGCTAAATTTTCTGGGGAATGAAATTGATCCCAGTCTCTATCTTTGTTAAACTTTTCTATCTTTTCTTGTAATTCTCTCATAAGTTCACACCTCTTATATATATTAACATAAAAGCATGATCATTCAATAGTATTTTAATTTATTTTGTCTACATTTTTTATAATTATCATGATTTAATTTAAAAAAAATGATAACTATATTACTATAGCTATCATATTATTAGAACCCTTATTAACTACCTTGGTTAATGTTGTTTGAAGTTTGTGTCTTATGTTATCTGGCATAAGTGATAACTTACCTCTTATTCCTTCTTGAACTATATTATCTAAGCTTCTACCAAACATTTCACTTTTCCATACGCTATCAGGATCTGCTTCATAATCTTTCATTAAGTTATCAATTAATTCCTTACTTTGAGTTTCAGATCCTATTATAGGTTCAAATGTTGATTCTACATCAACCCTTATCATATGAATAGATGGCGCTACTGCCTTTAATTTAACACCGTATCTAGTTCCCTGTTTTATTATTTCTGGAGTTGCAAGTTTCATGTCTTTAATCGTTGGAAATGAAGTACCATAACCAGTTTGTTTAACCATTTTAATCGCTTCTTTTACTTGTGAAAATTCTTCTCTTGTTTCATTAAGTTCTGTAAACAAACTAATTAATTTAGCCTTAGAATCTATTTCAGTTCCAATTATTTCGTTTAAAACCTCGTTATATAATCCGTCTGGAGCCTCAAGATTTATCGTTATTTCACCTTCTGCAGTATCAACCGAAGATAAATAAGCCTTACTAATTACCTCACACCCATTAAAGTGTTCTATTATTGTATCAACATCTCTTACTTTATCAACTTCAGTTACACTTTCTTTAATTCTTTCGATATATTCTTTTTTAACAGGATGCTTATAAGATAAACAAGCTATCCAATCTGGTATATTAACATTTACACCTAATACAGGAAATTCAAATAATGCCTCTTTTAATATGTTATATATTTCCTTTTCTCCCATAGCCTCAACACTAACTGGCAAAACAGGAACTTTATACTCATCTCTTAAGCTTTCTGCTAATTTTTCAGTATCAGGATGTGTTGGATGAGCAGAGTTTAAAACTACTATGAAAGGTTTTCCTATTTCTTTAAGTTCATCTATAACCTGTTTTTCAGCAGGCACGTAATCTTCTCTTTTTATTTCACCAAAACTACCATCAGTTGTAACTACTATACCAATTGTAGAATGATCTCTAATAACCTTTTCAGTTCCTATTTCTGCTGCTTCAACAAAAGGTATTTCTTCATCATACCAAGGAGTTCTAACCATACGAGGACCATTATCATCTTCGTATCCTTTTGCAGCATCAATAACATATCCAACACAGTCAATTAACCTTATGTTTGCGGTAAAATCATCTATTGCAATAGTTGCGGCATTAGAAGGAACAAACTTAGGTTCTATCGTCATGATTGTTTTACCTTGAGCTGTTTGAGGTATTTCATCTAAACACCTTTTTCTTTCGTATTCATCTTTAATATTTGGAACAACTAAGTTTTCTATACATTTTTTTATAAAAGTAGACTTACCCGTTCTAACCGCTCCTACTACACCTAGATATATGTCGCCACCTGTTCTTTTTGATATATCTTTTATGATATCGTATTTTTCCATATAATCCCTACTTTCTTTTCAATCTCATTAAATATTATGTAAGATATATGTAAATATGAAAAAAAGAAGAAATAAATCTTCTTAATCTATCATACTTTCTAAATTATTAGGTATTTGATCTCCAACTACCGCTTTAACTATTTTATCAGACTGTTCTTTACTAACGTTTTTACCGGTTAATTTAGCAAGTTCATCTATTACTCCTCTAATTGTAGACTCATCTTTTAAATTACCGCCTTTTAATCTGTCAGCTAAATCTAAAATTGTTTGTTTACTTACGTTGGTCTTTTTTTCCACCTTGTTTAAAAAACTATCGGTTATTCCCATACATTATCACTCCTAGAATAATATATGCTTAATTTTTTTGAGTGTTAATTAAATTTATACTAATTTGTATTCTCTTTCATAAATATTTTCGTTAGTTACGTATTTAAATAGGTAACCATTTTTCTTTTTACACACGATAATACCAATGGTTGGGCCTTGATTAAGCGTTCTTAAATTTTTATCTATAAAATTCATGTACGTTTCTACTTGTCCTATATGTTCTTTTTTTATTTCATTTATCTTAAGTTCTATTACAACATAACAATTATCATAAATGTTATATAAAAGCATATATATGTAGTTATATCTATCTCCTATTTTTATTGGGTATTCATTTTCTATAAAAGTAAAACCTTCTCCCAGTTGTTTTAGAAAGCTTGGTATATCTTCTAGTATAAATGACATTAGCATTTTCTCTGATATCTTATTAGTATCAAACCTATTTCTTATAAGTATTGGATCCTTTATTAAATCACCAGCATTAATCTCTTCTTTATTAATTAGTTTTTCTTTTGTTTTATCGTCTAGTCTTTCATACTCACGAGAATTTATTCGTTCTCTTAACTTTCTATAAGATAAATTTTGTGTTTCTGATATTCTTATATAATATTTTATTTCATTTATATTATTAAGCGTTAGTAGTTCTCTGTAATGAGTCCAGCTTAATTGTGAACGCATTGCGTTCACATTTTCATCTTTAAAAATAATATAAAATTTTCTCATTATAAATAGATTTCTATAATTATATTTTCTTCCAAATTCTTTGGTCAACTTATCAGAATATTTTTTTATAATTCCTTCACCATAACTTTTTCCAGCGTCATTTAATAATTTTCCAACTTTATAATACGTATTTAAATCATTTCTATTTTTCGAATAATCCTTTACTTTTTTATATACTTCATTATTTATTAATTCGTTTTTTATTTTCTTATAATAATTCATATGTTTTTCCTTTCTTTCGTTTAGCCATCTATTATATGAATTATTTTTAAAAAAATTGTAGAAATATAGTATCAAATAAAAAAAACAAATATTTTTTTACAAAAATATCTGTTTTTATTTTGTTATTCATTTCTGTTTTTAAATTGAAATATTATTGGTGTTCCCTCAAAATCAAAGTTTTCTCTTATCTTGTTTTCCAAATATCTTTCGTATGAAAAATGCACCAATCCCTTATTATTTACATGGAAAGTAAACTTAGGTGGCGTAATACCAGTTTGTGATGTAAAGTATATTTTAAGTCTTTTACCTTTATATGAAGGTGGAGCCTGAACTGATACAGCATCCGTTATAACATCATTTAAAAGACTAGTTTTAATTTCTCTATGAGAATTATCAAACGCCTTTATGACACAAGGCATAAGCGTATGCATTCTTTTCTTTGTCTTAGCGGATAAAAATACGATTGGAACATAACTTAAAAATTGAAATTCTGCTCTTACCTTTTTAGTAAACTCTTTTATTCCTAGATCCTTATCATCAATGGTATCCCATTTATTAACTACTAAAATAAGAGCTTTTCCAGCTTCTAGCGCATAACTTGCAATATGTTTATCATGCTCTATAATTCCTTCTTCTGCATTTATTACAACTAGGCAAACATCAGATCTATCAATTGCCTTCATACTTCTTAACAAGCTATACTTTTCAATTGATTCATATACCTTACCTTTTTTTCTCATACCAGCCGTATCAATTACAACAAAAGGTCTTTTTTCATAATTAAACTCCGTATCAACGGTATCACGCGTTGTACCTGCAACATCACTTACTATTACTCTTTCCTCGTTTAATATGGCATTAACAAGAGATGATTTACCTACGTTTGGTCTTCCTATAACACAAAACTTAACAACGTCAGATGAATATTCCTCATCATATGATTTCTTAAATCCACTAGTTGCTTCATCCATTAAATCATCCATACCAATGTTATGTGAACCTGATACTGGTATATAATAATCAAAACCTAATTCATAAAAATCATATATGTTTTCCATTGTCTTTTTATTATCAACTTTATTAATTGCAACAATAACTTTTTTATTACTTCGTCTTAATATATCTCTTACAACTAAATCATTAGTGGTAATTCCTTCTTTTCCATCAACTATAAAAATAACTACGTCTGCTTCTTCTATTGCTATTTCAGCCTGCATTTTAATTTCCTTATTAAAAGCATCATCACCGATATCAATACCACCAGTATCTATTACGTTAAACTTATAATCATAATAAGATCCGGTTCCATAAATTCTATCTCTTGTTACACCTGGAGTATCTTCTATTATCGCTTGTTTTTTTCCTACCAATCTATTAAATATGGTAGATTTACCCACGTTTGGTCTTCCAACAAGTGCGATGGTTGGTAATTTCATATATATCACCTCTTTTTCTTTCATTAAATTATAACATAAAAAAAGAAGTTTATAAAGTATCCTCCCCATAAACTTCTTTTGCTATTATACCTTGAATTTCCTTTTTACCTAACTTAGTTTTAGCTGAAAATAATACTAATTCATCCCCAATTGCTAAATCTATGTTATCAGTTATTTGCTTTTTGTATTTTTCTCTTTGTGTTGAACCAATTTTATCAACCTTAGTTGCAATTAAAGTTACTTTAACTCCATGAAACTTTAAGAAATTATACATTAAAAGGTCATCTTCAGTTGGTTTATGTCTAAAGTCTATTAGCATAAATACTTGGTTTAAGTTTGGTCTTTCTGATAAGTATTCTTCTATCATCATTCCAAACTTCTTTTGATCTTGTTTACCAGATGATGTGTAACCATATCCCGGTACATCAACTAAGTAAAAATCATCATTTACTTTATAAAAATTAATTGTTTGTGTTTTACCTGGTTTACTAGATATTCTAGCTAAATTTCTTCTTTCCATTATTGAGTTAGTAAAGCTTGACTTACCTACGTTACTTCTACCTAAAAGTAAAAACTCTGGTTTATTATCAGTAGGATACTGACTTCTTCTAACCGCTATAATGGGCTCTTCTACATCATTTATTTTCATTTTTTATCACCTACGTAATTTAATTATACCAAATTAGAGCAAAAACTCCAAATTGCGTACGTTATTATAGCAAAGTTGCATATAAAATGCAAATTATTTATTATTTACGCTCATCTTGGCTACCTTAATTGCATCCTCATACGAGCCACATGCACATATAAATAAGTTTTTATGGCAAAACGTAATTGTTTTAACTCCGCTTATTTTTTGTAACTCTTCGTTTTCTAATCCTGCCCAAGATGCATTAAAAGGCTTTTTGACCTCGAAACTTCCTTTAGCAATTGGCACTGCAACCACGTTATATCCTCCTCTTTTAGAAGGAAAAACAGCATATAATATATCCTTTGCCTTAGGATTATTAGATGTTAAAACAATGTCTTTCCATGGCATGTACTTATCAAGTATTAAAATTCCATCAGAACTTTCATCTATTTTTTCTTCAACTATACTTCTAGCGTCTTCTTTTGCAAGCATTTTTCTTATCATATTATTAAAAATTGTATTCAAAAATGATAATGCTTCTAAGAAACGTTCTTCATCTTTGTTATCTTCATTCCAAGCAGGATTAAAACTTCCTATTAAACTAGGAATGGTTTGTGCTTTTACTTCTGGTTCGTTTTGTAGTGCTTGTCCGTTATCATCTCTATCAATATCCATAATTAAATTTTTATCAATAGATTCAAAGAAAGATGTTTTATCTTTTATATCAAAATCATTTATTATATCCATTCCAAATGTTTTCCATACTAAACCTGCTGAAGCATACTTTATTCCGTTTGGTCTTGCAAGGTCAAATGAAAGTGCATGATGATCAAACTTTCCAAAACCAACATCGTAAACAAAAGCTTTTTCATTTGTAACTTTATTTGTCCTATATATATTCATATCTCCAAACTTGTTTAACAAAATAACACTTGCCATTATTTCATCAGCGTGAAAAGTTCCACTGTGAGTTATAAAATTAGCCTTTTTTTCATCATCAACTATTTTTATTTTTACATTACGTCCATTTATGTTTTTAAGTGTAATTTTTTTCATATTATCCGCTTCTTTCCTATTTATTAGTATTGTTATAGTAATTTAACTCTGAAAGCCTTGATGATACTTCTTCTAAGTCGTTTGCGTCTACATCATTATTTAAAATCTCTTCTATTTCAAATATCAAACTGTTTAAAGAAGAATACCTTTTATAATCTATATCATACCTTTTTAATACTTCAATTTGGTTATCACTTAAATAGATACCATTACCTCTCATTTTTATCATGTTTTTATCATCATACACGTTATTTATAAGTTTGTTTATATCTACGTCTTCTCCTTTTATTTTCATTAGACTCTCCTTAAAATTTTATCTTTTGCAAATGATTTTATATTTTCTAAATTATAGAAAAACATATATACTAAGTATGCTCCAAGCGTCATAGCACATACAAACACCAAAAGATTTGTAAACCATCCAAACCTTTCTGATATATCTCTAAATATAATTACTGGACTTACCTTAGGTCCTAGATAAAATGCGTTCATCATCCCGCCTGATACGTTTTTTAAAGACACGTTAAGAACAAGTGCAATAGAACAAAGTGTTGCGTAAACTTTAGTTGATGTTATAAAATCTTTTTTGTTTTTTAAACACCTACCTGATAATGCTATATAAATACCAAGGAACATTAAAATAGCATGCCATAAAAAGCCATGAAGAGTCATTAAAAGATAAGGTCTTAAAAGTGATGATGGTTCAAAAAAGGTAATTGATGCACCGAGTAAGTTATAAGATGCCATAAAATTATACATTCCTTCTTCTATCTTTTTATTTTTTACAAATGGAATTATTAAGCATATGTACATTGGAACATCACATAGCTGAAATGGAAAAATACTAAAGTCATAACTACCATTATTAACTATAAAATAATAAAATAATTCTTTATAAATTTCTATTACCAGCAAGAAAAGTCCGGTAAAAAACAATATCTTTTTATTTTTCCTATCGCTTGCGCCCTTTAGTTTGTTTGCAATTAAACAAGATAATATTATGCTTAATAAAAAAAATGATATGTGAAACAATCCATAAGGTTTTGGTGGAACCATTTTTATTGCTGTTAACTCTAATAACTTCTTCATACTTAAAACTCCTTAATACTATCTAAATGATACCATATTTTTGCAAACAAAAAAAGGTTATCCAAGAAAACCTTCTTTATATTCTTTACATAAATCATCTAATTTATCTATTATTTCATCTGCTTCACTAAAACTTTGAAGTTTAGCCCCACAAGCATATACGTGGCCACCACCATTATACTGTTCAAATAATTTATTTATTTTAACACCACGACTTCTAGCTGATGTTCTAATTACGTTATTTTTAACATCCTCACTAAAAACAACCCAACATATTAATCCGTGTATAAAATTATAATTATTCATTATGCTTCCAACGCTTGCAGAATCAACACCATACTTTTTTAGGTCATCATTTGTTATTTTTACATAACCCAATCCATTTTTTGTAACCTTCATATTAAGTGAAACAAAACCTTCTAATCTAACCTCTGATATTGATCTTTTATATAATATTTCGTATAACTCGTTAGGTTTAACTTTTTCTTTTTCTACTAACTCTAATACTACTTTATAAGTTTCAGCCTTATTTGCGCCAAATAAGAATCTATTAGTGTCTGCAATTATACCCATAAATATGTTTTCCGCAGCATGCTTTGGCATTTTTAAATTACATTTATAACACCATTTAGCAACTAGTTCACTAGCACTTGATGCGTCTATATCTATAATTTCATATTGAGAAAACTTATCAATTTCAGGATGATGATCTATCTTAATAACATCTTTAAATCTATAAAAGTCTGCTCCATCTATTCTTTTAATATCTGGTATATCAAGTGCTATTAAAAGCGCATCTTGATACATTTCATCAGTCATTTTTTCATGTGTTCCAAAGAATTTAAATCTTGAAATTGAGGCACCTACAACGTGAACTTCTTTATCCTTAAAATTCTCTAAAATAATTTCTTTTAAAGCAAAGGTAGAACCTAACGCATCAGGATCTCCTCCAATGTGTCTTGCTATAATTATTTTTTTATATTTTTTTATTAATTCTAGTATCTTTTCTTCCATTTAGTATTCCTTACTATATTAAGTTCATCGTATCTCTTGCAATCATTAATTCTTCATCAGTTGGAATTACCCAGCATTCTACTTTTGAATCTTTCGTAGATATCATACATTCTTTTCCCCTAGAGTTATTAGCTTCTTCATCTAGATAAATTCCTAAAACATCAAGTTCATTTAGTATGTCACGTCTTGTATCAACTGCTTTTTCACCAATACCTGCAGTAAATACAATAGCGTCGCATCCTTTCATTTCTACGTAGTATTTTGCAATATAATCAACTATTCTTCTAACGTACATTTTTTGTGCTAAAATGCAGTTTTCATCACCACTTGCTATACCATCTTCAATGTCTCTTGAATCACTTGATTTTCTACTTAATGCTAAAAGACCACTTTCTTTATTTATTGCGTTATCAATTTCTTTAGCACTCATGTTAGTTTTTTCCATTACGTATGGAATGATACTTGCGTCTATATCACCACATCTTGTTCCCATTATTAAACCAGCATTTGGTGTAAGTCCCATACTAGTATTAACGCATTTACCATTAACAACAGCACTAACAGATGCACCATTACCTATATGGCAAGTAATTATTTTAGTATCATCCCTTCCTAGTATCTCATTCATTCTTTGTGATACAAACTTATGAGATGTACCATGAGCACCATATCTTCTTACTTTTAGATCAGTATACCAACTAATTGGAAGAGCATATAAGAAGTTCTCCTTTGGCATAGTTTGATGAAATGCAGTATCAAATACAGCGGTTTGAACAGCATTTGGAAATACGTCTTTTGCAGCTTTAATACCAGTTACAGCTGCTGGATTATGAAGTGGTGCAAGAGATGATAACTCTTCTATTTTTGCTAAAACTTCATCATCAATTACTACTGTTTTATCAAAATAATCTCCACCTTGAACAACACGGTGTCCAATTCCTTCTATTTCATCTAATGATTCAACCACTTTATTTTCCTCTAACTCTTTTACTAGAGTTTCAAATGCTTCTTCGTGGTTATTTAGTTCTACTTCCTTTTTTATTTTCTCACCATTTACTTTTATTGTGTAAAAACTATTTCCTACACCTATTCTTTCCATAAGTCCAGAAATTAGTACTTTTTCTTCTGGCATTTCATATAACTGGAACTTAAGTGATGAAGAACCAGCATTTACAGATAATATTTTCAAATTAATCACACTCCTGTTAATAATTATACAACAAAAAGTGTTTTTTTAAAACAAAAAAGGCAGCGAAAATTACGCTTGCCTTAATTATTTATATGTGAAATTTAATTACTTTTGAACGTTATAAGAACCACCTAATTGAGATTCACCCATTTTTACTAAACGTTTTGTGATTTCACCACCAACTGAACCATTAGCTCTTGCAGTAGCATCAGCACCTAAATTAACACCAAGTTCATTAGCGATTTCGTATTTCATTTGTTCTATAGCTTGTTTAGCTTGTGGAGCAACTAATTTACTGTTACTTGATTTCATGTGTTTTCACCTCCTGTACACTAATAGAATGTGAAAATTTTGGAATTTCATACAATTTTTATCTTGGTAATTTTTGTAAATTTTTTAAATAAAATTTAAAAAAGATATACTTTTACCTGTATATCTTTATTTTGCGTTTATTTTGTAATTACATACTAAAATTTGTTGAATTATCTGGAGCTTGTGAATAACTATTTCGATTAAAATTTATTCCATTTAAATCTCCATATTCATTTGTAGAATCTATACCAGTAGTATTTTGATTGCCAAGGGTAGTATTTATACCATTTAAATTATTATCTGTTGATTTTTTCTTATTTAACATGGCGATTAATTCATCATATTCATCAAATAATCTTCTGTTTAATCCATTTGCAGTAACTTCATTTCCCCATTTCACAAATTTGTTAACAAAGTCAACTAAAGTTTTAGTTGGTTCTGCAATTTTGTCACTATAAGATTTTTTTATATCATCCATAATTGAATCCATAGCTTTATCTACTTCTTGCGTGGTTTTAAAAATACTATTTCCTTCTATATCATCAGTAACATTAGATGATGGTTGATACGCCAACTCAGAACTATGATCACTTGCATTATCATAGGAAGGTTGCTGTGGCATACCAAAAGTTGGAGATTCATTGAACGTTGGTGTATTAAAGTCTTTATTAGTTGAAATTGGTGTTGGTATATCATTATCAATTGAAGGAGCTTCTGAAACTGGTGTTTTTAGCGAACTAGACAAAGCATCTAAATCTATACTACCAAGATCTATTTTAGGTACATCAGGTACTTTATTTTGAGGTTCTTCTAGTTTAGTAACATCTATAGCTTGTTGAGATTCTTCATTATCATCAACCTTTACATCTGGAGTAATTTCTTCAGAAACTGGTGTCTCTACGGCAGTTTCTGCTTTTTCTACTTCCTTTTCTTTAGAAAATTCAGTTCCCTGAAGTACAGTTATATTACCATCGTCTAATGTTATATCGTTTCCATTTTTAATATCTTCTTTTTTTGCCATAACAAAAACCTCCTACTTACCTAATCTTCCTTATCATTTAATACTTGTTGTCCATCTTTTGCAATTTTCCTCATTGCGTCTTTAACATTCGTCCATTCATCACTATCAGTTATGTTTTCTAGTGAGTATACACCATCTTTTTCATTTAATATAGCAACATATAATTTGATCATATCATTTTCATCTGTTTCGTTAAAAGTATATACAATATAAGTTTTATCAGTATCCTTTAATTTAAATAATGATAAACGCTCTGCATCTTTTTTTTCACCGGATTCATCAACTATAACAAACTTTTCTTTTTGAACGGTTTGAAGTGCTGACATTCCACTTGCAAAACTTTGACCAACATTAACTTTCTTTCCACTTCCAATGCTACTTGTAGTTACCATACAAACACCTCTTTTATTCTATATACTTTATTTTAACATACTTATTTTCGTTTTGCAACAAAATATGCACACCCAAAAGCACAATTTTTGTCTAAATATTCATCTAAATTATCAATATTATTAATCTCATTACATTTTTTATTTGATTTTTCGTAAAATCCTTTTAGTCTTAACTTCCCATAAGCCCAATCCCCAACTATATAATCATAATTTTCAAAATAGTCGGTATATTTCTTTTCAAGCTCTTCTTTATTATAACCATTTTTATAATCTTTAATTATTTCATATGTATTACCTTCTACATTTATTTTTTCCATATCGCTGCCTCCGCACTATAAGAAGTATAACACAATTTTTACTCCATTGGCAAATTATATGATCCATTTGTACCAGATAAATAATACGGTGCATTTCCTTTTATTACTTTCATAATTACTGGTATTTCAGATGTAAGCTTAATATCTTTAGACTGAAAGGGAAGAATTGTTCGCTGCGTTACTTCAACATAGATATAAACTTCAACTAATGCACTATTGATTCCGTATTTCTTTACCTTTGTTTTAACGTCTAACCCAACGTTTCCAGAATATTTTATTTTAACAGGTACTTTAGGTCCAACGTTTGATAAAAACGCATTGTTAAAAACAACTCCAGATGGAATTTCATAAATAATACCTTTTCGCATACTTTTATCAAGCACATCTTCATATAACTCATCAGGCAAATTTTTCCCTTCTTCTACTTCCTTTAATCTTTTTCTTACGTTTTTACTAACTATAATTAAAGCCTCGTTTATAACGCCAGTATTAAAATCAATGGTCTCTATTTCACCTGATTCATTTTTATTTGTAATAAACAAATTAGAATCATTTAAAAGTTTATTAACCTCTTTTGTTCCAGTACTTCTTAATACCTCTATTCCAACTCTTTTAGTTTGCACACTTGCATAATTCATAATAGCGGGCATCGCTTTTTTATTTAAAATAATTAGAAAAATAAAAGTTGATGCAAAAACAAACATAAAAATTAAGACGTAAACATTTTTAAATAGCATTTTTATTTTACCCATAATATCACATAATAATATATGAAAAAAACAAAGATAAAATATCTTCGTTTATTTAATTAAAAACTTAGTTATACCAAAGTATGCTAATGCTCCAATAATTACTAATATTATTAAAATTATAACTATTCGTTTAGTCCTTTTAGATCTTTTAAGTTCCTTAGTTAACGTACTAAAGTCCTCAAAGTCATTTTTAGTAAACATATTTGAATCGGTATAAAAGTTTCTATCAGCTTTAACTAGTGTTTTCTTTAAATCTCCTCTTAAGTCATCGGTGCTAGTTTCTTCTTTGTTTTCTTCTAAAGAGCTTGCTTCTTTTGTTTTAGTAACATCAAATGATGCCTCAATAGGATTAGTTACAATGGTATCATCAGAACCTTTAAGATCTGAAAACATATCAAGAGCATCTTTTGTTTCGTTATCTACCGCAGGCATTGCCATAGTATTGATTAATTCTTCTAATTCTTTTTCTTCGTTTTCCATTTCATCATAACGTTTATCATATTTACTATTTCTTCCCTTAGTAAATTCCATGTACTTTTGTTTTTCCCTTGCCTCTTCTATAAAAGCACGTTTATTTTTAGCTTCACTTAGTATTTCGTTAATATCATGAACTTTTTGTCTTGGTTGCATAATACTTGGTTTATCAAAGTCCGTATCTATATCCTCTATGGAATAATTTTTTAAGGTTCTATACTGCCTTGTATCATACTTATCATCAAGCATATTTTTTAATTTATTTAGATTTATTTCTTTAGCAGAATCAATAACTTCCATGTTAGTATAAGTTGTATCCCTATACATATCATCATATACTTCTTCATACAACTTGGTGTTTTTTCTTGAACGTTCAAATTTTTTATTATCTTTTGTTTGATATTTATCCATTCTAGATTGCATAAAACACCTCCTACCATCTATAGATAATAATATCATACTTTAAGTTTTTTTTAAAGTGTTATTGATTTTTTTAAAACTTGTTATATAATTATCTTACAAGGGAGGAAATAATATGAAATTTAAAGTAGATAAAGACGCTTGCATTGGCTGTGGTGCATGCCAAGCTATATGCGAAGAAGTATTTGAAATAACTGATGATGGGTATGCTACCGCTAAAGATGTTGAAGTAAAAGATGAAGATGTAAAAGAAAATGCAATTTCCGCATTGGAAGGTTGCCCAACAAGTGCAATTAGCGAAGTGAAAGATGAAGATGTAAAAGAAGACTAATTTTTAACTATTAGTCTTCTTTTTTAGTATGTACTGGATGTTTTTATGTACGTTTCCATTTAAATCCACATAGCATGAGTCCTTCTTATATCCAGTATATTCTGTAAATCCTAGTTTGGTTGCTACCTTTCTTGATGCTATATTATCTTCTCTTATACTTAAGTGAATTGATTTAGCATGTTGCTCCTTAAAGCACTCATCTACCATTTTTTGCATGCAAATGCTTCCTATTCCTAAGGATCTATAATCTTCGCTTAAGCATAAACATATTTCTTGCCTGGTTAAATCTTTAGGATGGTGGCACCCAAAACTTGTTATACCAATAAACTCATCATCTAGAAAAATACCATAAGTTTTTGTAGCTAAACTAAGACACGTTGCCATAACACATACGTCATCAAATCCATAAAAGCACGTGGCATGATTATCCATATTAATACCAAGTTTTATTAATGATAAATCATCTTTTATATCTTTTAAGAAAAGAGTTTCTTCTAACTTTTTATCTTTGATTAGTCTTATGTCTTCTATTAATCTTTCTTTATCTTCCATTGTTTACTGCAGCGTTATATAACTGTTTTACTTCCTTGCTAGTTAGGCTTCTTTTTTCTCCGCTTTTTAATGTTCCTAAATTAAGAAATCCAAAAGCTTCTCTTTTTAATTTTATAACGTTATGTCCTATACTTTCCATGATTCTTTTTACTTCGTGGTTTACTCCGTCGTGAATTGTTATTTCAACTATTGAAGTTAGGTTTTTCTTATCTAATCTCTTAAGTTTTACCCTTGAAGGATATATCTTCTTACCATCTAAAACAACACCTTTTTTAAGACGTTTTACTTCATCTTTTGTTACTATTCCTTCTACTTTTGCAACGTAAAACTTATCAATCTTGCTTGATGGATGCATCATTAAATTAGCAAACTCTCCATCATTAGTAAGCAAAAGAAGTCCTGATGCATCATAATCCAATCTTCCAACCGGATATATTCTTTTTGTTACATCATCAAAGAAATCTAAAACCGTTTTTCTTCCCTTATCATCTTTAGTTGTACATACTACGTATCTTGGTTTATAAAATAAGTAGTATTCTTTTTCTTGATATTCAATTAGGTTTCCTTCTACTAATATCTCATCACCAAACGTTGCTTTAACTCCTAGTTCCGTTACTTTTTTTCCATTTAAAGTAACTTTACCTGCTTTGATTAATTCTTCTGCTTTTCTTCTAGAACAGTAACCTGCTTCCGCGATTAATTTTTGTAATCTTTCCATTAAGACACCTTCTTTATACTTTTGTGATTTTTCATTAGTTTTTTTATTCCTTGACCCTTAAACGCAATTGTCGCAATGGATTTATCTACGTTTACAACAACACCTGGTCCATATATATCATGAATAACATTATCACCAGTTTTTAGTCCGTTATCATCGTTAAATGCTTCCTTTTTATTAAATTTCATATTAACCATTTTCTTTTCTGGTGCATCTATTAGGTCTTTATCTATTTCGTTTATAAATCTACTTGGCATATTAACGCTTGTTTTTCCATAAAGCATTCTTCTTAAGGCATTTACCAAATAAAGTTTTTCTTTAGCGCGGGTTATTGCAACATAACATAGTCTTCGCTCTTCTTCTATTCCGCCATCCTCTTCGCAAGAGTTGACATGAGGGAATATATTTTCTTCCATGCCTATTACAAATACGTACTTATATTCAAGTCCTTTAACCGCGTGAATTGTCATTAAAGTTACCTTAGGCGAATTGTCATTTTTCTGATCATTAACATCGCTTACTAAACTTACCTCATTTAGAAAATCCTCTAGCGATGCTATTCCACTTTCTTCTTCAAAAGTTTTGGTAATTGACTTAAACTCATTTAAGTTTTCTAATCTTATATCAGCCTCTAGCGTATGCTCACTTTCAAGTTCACTTTTTATTCCAGACTTATCAAGTACCATATCAATTGTTTCCGTTAAAGATAAAACTTCACTTTTTTCTTTCATCTCTAAAATAAGCTTTTTAAATTCTAATTCTTTTCCGCTACTAATTACGTCAAACATAGATGTTCCGTTAAGAACGGCATCCATACTTAAATTTTCAATTGTTTTAGCACCTATTTTTCTTTTTGGATAATTTATTATACGCATTAAAGAAACGTCATCTTTCGTATTGTAAATAAGTTTTAAATACGCAAGTAAATCCTTAATTTCTTTTCTAGAATAGAAAGCAAAGGCACCAACGATTCGGTATGGTATATTGCTATTTAAAAATCCTTCTTCTATCGTCCTTGATTGAGCGTTAGTACGATATAAAACCGCTATATCATCTAAACTTATGCCGTTATTTACAAGATTTCTTATCTCACGAGTTACATATGATGCTTCATCTTTTTCGTCGTTTGTTCTTACATACTTTATTTTTTCACCAGTCTCGTTATCAGTCCACAAGTTTTTATCTTTTTTATTTATGTTATTTTTAATAACAGAGTTTGCGGCATTTAATATCGTTTTGGTAGAACGATAGTTTTGCTCAAGTAAAATTACCTTTGCATTTTTATAATCCTTTTCGAAGTTTAATATGTTTTTAAAGTTTGCCCCTCTCCAAGAATAGATGCTTTGCGCATCATCTCCTACCACACAAATGTTTTTATATTTAGCACTTATCATTTTTGAAAGTACGTACTGGGATTCATTAGTATCCTGATACTCATCTATAAATACATATTTAAATAACTCTTGGTAATTTTCTAAAACTTCTTTATATTTATTAAACAACTCTATTGGTTTTATAAGCAAGTCATCAAAATCAAGTGAATTATTTCTTAAAAGTGTATCTTGATATTTTTTATATACTTTATACGTGATATCACTTAGTTCATCATTTACCAAATTTTGATATTTTTCTGGTGTTACCATTTCATTTTTACAAGAACTTATCTGGTTTTTTATAAACTTTGGATTAAATCTTGTAGTATCTATTCCCATGTCTTTTAATATTTTTTTTACAACCGTTAAAGAATCATCACTATCAATTATTGTAAAGTTTTTTTCGTAACCTAATTTTTCATAATTTTCCCTTATTATTCTAAGGCCAAATGAGTGAAAAGTTGATATTTGAATATCATATCCTTCTTTTCCTACTTCCTTTATAATTCTTTCTTTCATTTCTTTAGCAGCCTTATTAGTAAATGTAATTGCTACTATATTCTTTGGACTCACCGCTCTTTCCTTTATTAAGTAGGCCACTCTCTTAGTTAAAACACTTGTTTTACCTGAACCTGCCCCTGCAAGTATTAAAAGTGGGCCATCTCCATATAAAACAGCTTCTTTTTGTCTATCGTTTAAATAATCTAAATTCATAATTACACCAACTTCCATAAGTTATATTTTAACACATAAGAAAAATAATAAATATAATAATAAATTAACTTTACACACTTTTTTTAATTATCATAATTAAGGCTTTCTCTATTCTTAAGATAGTCTTTATTGTTATACTTAATTATTCCATCATATGCTAACCTAGAATATAAAAAACATAATGGAATATTTTTTTCTTTGCATATTTTATCTCTATTCTTTAAATCATTTAGTATCATCTTATAAGTTTCATCATCAATCATTTTTTTAGTTGCGAACAAATCAGCTCTTTTTTCCAAAGCATCATCTCCATCTATTATTGCTTTACTTTTAGCTCTGTTATAATCGCTTTTAACGTGACCGATTTCATGGTATAGTGCAAAGTAAAATGATGATTTTTCCTTTAAATGACATGTCATGTAAATAGCGGGATTATTTCCAATAACCTTTGTACATCCTCTTACTTTGGTTCCAACTAAAGCATCTTCAATCACAAGATAAAAACCATATTTATTAAATATTTCTACCAAACTTTTTTTATTAAATGGTTTATTTCTTTCTTTTTCAAGTTCCGCTAGAAGTTTATTTATACTAAGAGCACTATAACCTGCTGGGTTTTGATCTTCTATTAAATTATCACATCTTTTAATCCATAAGAAAACCTTCTTTAAGTTAGAATTATCATACTTTTTAAAGAAAATCTTTTCTTTCGAATATTTATCAAATATATTAAAATCTCTAACGTTTAAATACTTAAGCAAATCATATGCGTTTTGAAGATAAGACGTTTTATCATTTAGTGTTATCCAATTTTTCTTAGACATCTCTTTTATGTAAAAAGAATTTAGAAAGTCATTTATTTCTTTTTCACTTTTAAATCTTTCATTCAGATAATTATATAGTTTCTTCTTAGTTTCAACTAACGCTATAAGGTTAATATCAATATCAGTAACAAGACTAATTGCAATCATTAAATCTTCTGAAATATCAGCATTTTCATTTAGTATATTATTTATGTGTTTTTTAGTAACGCCTAACCTCTCTGCAAAATCACTTTGAGAAATTCTATGGTACTCTAAATAATCTTTTAACATGCTTCCAAATCCAAACATAACTATCCCTCCCCATAATGTTTATCATCTATCTTGACAAAACAAATCTCAGTTATTTCTATTAATTTATACGGATAATCACCTACTGGTTTCATATGAAGCCTTATTTTTTTATTTACATGTGCCGTATAATATTCCTTTAAATTAAAACTCTTTTTTTCTATGTGATATACACTTTTAAAAGGATGATGCATTAACTCTTGCAAATTATTAACTGATAAAATAAGATCTTCTATTTTTTGTAATTTATGAAGTTCCTTAACTAGATGCTTAGATTCTATCTTCTTTTTCAAATCTTGTTTGTACTTAGATGTTTTAATAATTTGCAAAATATCGCCCTCCTTTTAATCTAAATATATTATAACCTGATGGGTTATAATATGCAAGGGAATTTTATTATAAATTAAAAAATACTTAAATATTTCATTAAGTATTTTTAATGTGTTTTATAAACAGTTCTGTCTAAGTATTTTGTTTCAATTACCTTTCCATCTTTCTTTATTCTTAGGTAAGCTAACCATCCACCATTAGATGCTACCGAATATGGTTCGAATGTTTTCCCATCTAGTGCGTTTGAATTAGACCATATATCAACTGTTAAATAATTACCTTTAACATAAGAGACTATATACACAGGATAACTATACTCGTTTTTAAATTTATAGTCTGTTGTTGTTGAATAAACGGTTGCATCTAATCCTTTTGGAACATAATTAGGTGCAAACGTATGCCCTCTTCTTGACACCGTTTGTAATCCCGCTAATAACTGAGCCATATATAAGGTCGATGCAAGTTGACAAACCCCGCCACCATTTGCTGTTGAAACCTCACTATTCAAATATATAGGAGCAGGTAAATATCCATTAGAAGCACCATATGGTCCTACTACCTTAAGGTAAGAAAAGGTTTCTCCTGGCATTAAAACAGTATTATTAAGTTTCCCCACCGCTAAATTTATGTTGTGACCTCTGTTACCTGCGTTTTGAAAGTAAGTTGTATAAGAAGATATCTTTTGATTTATACCCGATAATGCTTCGTACTTAACTTCGTTATTAATTGTTTTTCCACTTGCTTCTATAACGGTTTCATAAGTTAAATTTAAAAGTGCTTCAACAACTTTTTCTCTTGTTTTTTGAGTGTCCAAAGTAAATCCTTTAGAACCTTTATCATAATAAACATTGTGATTTTCATCTACTACGATGCCGTCACCTCTAGCCTCGGAATTAACCTTATTTTCCAAAACGTTCATAAAGGTATCTACCGTATTATTATCATAAGAAGCCTTTAAATTAAAAACCATTTTCTTATTATTCTTTTTTATTAATTTTATTTTCTTAAAATAAGATAAGTTATCATTATACTTTTTTATCCTGCCCTCTAAATTAGAATCATCCACTATAATCCCAAGTTCTTTATACGTAAATTTATGATCTCCATTAGGTGACGTAACCGTTATGGTACCATTTTCTATTCTTTCTTTCTCATACTTTATAATACCAGAAAGTTCACTTTCCTTACTTCCTGATAAATCTATGTTATTAAGGTAAGTACCCGGATAAATAAGTCCATCATATTTTTTGATAAGCTTATTATAACCATATAACTTGTAGCATACACCAAGCAAAATTAATATAAAAACAAATGCTACAAGAATAGGTACAATTTTTATTTTCTTTTTTATCTTCTTATCAGATAAGGCATTATATCTTTCTTTTTCAATATCAAGTTTTTTTATTTTGGCATCATCTACCTTTATTTCATTTATTGCACTTTCTTTATATTTAGCACAATACTTGTTAAAAGTTTTATTAGTAAATGATACGTTAGTTTTATTTTGGTATTCGTAATTAGCAACCATTTTTATTTCATCTTCACTTAGGTTTTTAAAAAAAGCATTTAAAATAACTGTTTTCTTATAAAAATCTAAGATAGCTAGTATCCTTGAATAAACGTATGCCTTAGCACTTAAATTGTCATTTAAGTTACACTGCTCTTTTATCCTGTTTATCATAAGTTCTTCATCTAATACGTCTTTTATTATCTTTATCCACTTTAAATCCTTTTTCTCATCCTTTAATATACTATCTAAAGCATCGTTTAAATTACTATTAAAAAGCAGGTTTTTAACATAATTTATTTTTTGACTATCATCTAAATTTGTAATTTTATTTTCCATACTTATGCACCCCAACTATGCTTCGCAACTAAAATATGCTTCACAACTAAACTATGCTTCGCAATTAAACTATGCTTTTGCACCCCCATATTTACCATAATAGAATTATAAATGAAAAATTATAAATTGTAAATACATCACCCATATTTGCAAAAAGAATATACTACTATTGTAAAAAGGAGGATTTGATGAAAAAGAAAATTATTATTTTAGTATGCTTTATTATTGTTTTAGCAGGAGTTTTATTTTTTATAATAAATAAAAATTCCGAGAATAAAAACGATAAAAACACGCTAAAAGAAGTTAAGGTTGCAGAAGTTGCACATACCATATTTTATGCGCCAGCTTATGCTGCAATAAGTAAAGGATATTTTGAAGATGAAGGAATAAAAATAGACTTAACACTAACTGCTGGAGCTGATAAAGTTACCGCTGCCGTTTTATCGGGTGACGTAGACGTTGGTTTTTGTGGAAGTGAAGCTACAATATACGTATATAACAGCGGAGAAAAAGATTACTTAGTAAACTTTGCTAGATTAACTAAGAAAGATGGTTCATTTTTAGTATCAAGAAAAAAATATGACAACTTCAAACTAGAAGATTTAAAAGGAAAAACGGTAATCGGTGGAAGAAAAGGTGGAATGCCTGAAATGACGTTCGAATGGGCTTTAAAACAAAATAACATAGATCCTAAAAGTGATCTTACAATAGACACAAGTGTTGCTTTTCCTGCAATGGAAGGTGCATTTATAGGTGGCAATGCTGATTTTGTTACTTTATTTGAACCAAATGCTACAAGCGTAGAAAAACAAGGTTTAGGATACGTTGTAGGTTATGTAGGAAGCTTTGGTGGCGAAGTTCCTTATACCGCTTATAACGCTAAAAAAAGCTATATAGAGAAGAATAAAGACATAATAGATGGATTTACCAAAGCAGTAGATAAGGGATTAAAATACGTTAAGGAAACAGACTCTAGCGTAGTTGCTAAAGATATATATGAATACTTTCCTGAATTATCATTAAATGATTTAACCGCAATCATTGAAAGATATAAAACTAATGATGCATGGGCTAGTTCACCAGAAATAACAAAAAAAGACTTTGACCACTTACAAGAAATAATAAGTGCTGGAGAACTAGATAAAAAAGCACCTTTTGAAAAATTAATATACCAAGGAAAATAGTAAATGGAACTCTTAAAAATTAAGGGGTTAAAGAAAAATTACATAAATGAAAAACAAGTTATATGTGCACTTAAAGACATTAATTTAACCGTTTTTGAAAATGAGTTTTTAGTAATAGTTGGTCCTAGTGGATGTGGGAAATCAACCATTTTATCACTAATAGGCAATCTAGAAGAAAAAAGTGGTGGAAAAATAGAAGTTAAACCCGGTTTAAAAGTTGGTTATATGTTTCAAGAAGATGCATTATTTCCGTGGTTAACCGTACTAGAAAACTGTCTTATCGGACTTAAAATAAAAGGTGATCTTTCCAAAGAAAACAAGTTATACGTTAAAAATTTGCTTAAGAAATATGGTTTATCATCATTTGAAAAGAGTTACCCAAAACAACTTTCTGGTGGAATGAGACAACGTGTTGCTTTAATTAGAACACTTGCCATAAGACCTGATATTTTACTTCTTGATGAGCCTTTTTCAGCGCTTGATTATCAAACTAGAATAAATGTATCAGATGACGTATTTAAAATAATAAAAGAAGAAAAGAAAACCGCTATTATGGTTTCACATGATATTTCTGAATCCGTTAGTTTAGCTGATAGAGTTATTGTGTTAAGCAAAAGACCTGCGACAGTTAAAAACGTATACAATATAGAAATGGAAGATAAGGGCATGCCAAGCGCTAACAGAAAAAACGAAAAGTTTAATTATTACCATAATGCTATATGGAAGGATTTGATGGATGATGGAAGCTAAAGCGGAATATAAAAAATATATGAAACAAAAAATATTATCCACAGTAAAAGTCATATTCTGTCAAATATTTATACTTATACTGTTTATAAGTCTATGGCAAATTCTATCAGATAAAGGAATAATAAATTCGTTTTTATGTTCAAGCCCTAAAAAAGTAGTAACAACAATAATTAATTTGTATAAATCTAATGATTTATTTGTGCACGTATGGGTAACCTTAAAAGAGATATTAATAAGTTTTGGCTTAGGCTCATTAATTGGAATAGTATTTGCGGCCTTTCTTTGGTATAGTCCGTTTGCTTCCAAGGTATTAGACCCATATCTTACGATACTAAATAGTCTTCCAAAAGTATCTTTAGGTCCAATCATAATAATATGGGCAGGAGCTAATCAAAACTCAATAATATTAATGGCTCTTTTAATATCAACCATTTCAACAATAATAAGCGTGTACGTAGGATTTAGACATACTAATAAAACAAGTATAAGACTAATGCAAAGTTTTAAGGCAAATAAATTTCAAATATTTACAAAAGTCGTATTTCCCGCTAATATAAACACAATAATTAGTTCTCTTAAGATAAATCTATCAATGACGTTTGTTGGTGTCATAATGGGTGAATTATTGGTGTCTAAAGAAGGATTAGGGTATTTAATAAATTATGGTTCACAGGTATTTAACACTAATTTAGTAATTGCAGGAGTTATAATGCTTGGAATATTAACTAGCATACTTTATTTCATAATATTATTTATAGAGAAAAGGTTTAAAAAAGAATGGTAAACAAAAAAGACTTAAAACGTTAGTAGCGTTTTAGGTCTTTTATTTTATATAACTACTTACTCACAGGAAAAATACAACAAATAATAACAAATAACAAAATAGTTAAACCAATAATTATTATTCTATTCTTTTTATAAAAATTATATTTTTCAGCATACTTTGTAATTCTTGGGCAAATCATACAGCCTTGAACAAACATAATTATTCCAAGAAGTAAATATATTAAACCGTTATCAAAAAACAATCCTATACTAACAATTCCAAATAAACATAAAATAATAGATAATGCCCATAGAATAATCTTTTTTAACTTCTCCACGATTTTTTTTACCTGATATTTCTTTTTTTCCTTTGAATATATCGTTTTTTTCTGTTTTATGTTTCTTTGAAATGTCATTTCATCTGTAATTTTATCTTTTTTCTCAGAATAATGTTCTCTATGCATAATTTTTTCACTAATTTTATTTTTTTTAAATTTTTTCATTTCATCTGATAAATCATTAACTCCATTCTCAACAGGAATATCTAATCCTAATATTTTGGCCTTTTCCATCTTAAATTCAACATCATTAATAATTCCTTGGTCAAATAATTTCTTTAATTTTTTTATTTCTTCTATTTCAATCATGTTAATACTCCTATTTCATTAACTCTTTTTTCTTCAAAGCTTCAAACTCCTCATTTGTTAAAGTTCCATCATCAAGTAATTTTTTATATTCAATAATTCTATCATATTTACTCTCATTAATATTATCAACATCATCATTTTCTATTTTAATATCATCATTATCTTTTTTCTCGATACATTCAGTAATTTTAGATCCTTTCGTTCTATTACATTTCCAACATAAGGTTTGAAGATTATCTTCTGTGGTCATGCCACCTTTTGATACCGGAACGATATGGTCTATTTCTAGTAACAAATTAGGTTCTTTTTCAGTTGAATTTTTACAAATTTGACAAGTATAACAATCCCTCTTTTTTATTTTTTCTCTTAAATTTGATGTCATTAGCGCTCTTTGCCCAGCAATACTTTTTCTAAATTTAATTATACTTGATAAATAATTTATAAATTTATCTAAATTTGAAATATCAAAAACGACATCGCAATGCATACCACTATATCCTCCTGAACTGACATAATTAAATGAATATTTCGGGAAATATAATCGACTAAAATCTATGTCATTAAATCCTAACTTTTTTACCATCCTTTTTTTATTAAATATTCTTATTATAAGTGGAATCTTATCACTAATTTCTTCAACAATTTCATCTCTTTCATTTTTTAATAAAATTTTACCTTGTTCTGCCGCAGAAAAATCATTAAGAATTTTTTCAAATTTTTCCAAATTTTCTTCATTTGGTTTTATATTAAAATATTTACAAATATACTTAAAAGGTTGATTCATTGCATTACTTACAACAGTTCTAGAGCAATTGTGGATATTATTTGCTGCTTTGAATTTTTGAATAGCTGGCCTTTTATAATTCCAAATACTATTGTCAGAATAATTTGCAGTACCATAATCAATCTTTTTTATATCGACATAAGAATTTTTTAAACTCTCAATATGCTCATTCAACTCATTACATTTATCCGTATTATTTTTTATACTTTTTTTAATTTCCTTAAACTTCGTAGTTTTATAATAAAAACACGTATAAATATCATAAATCCATCCTATACCAAACAAACCAAATGTAAATAAGTATAATACACCAAGCCCAGTTTCATTTTGCATAAATTTATGAACACCCAAACCGCCAAATAAAATAGTAATTAAAAGTTCTAAATTATCATCATCGACTTTACTTTTATCAAAATTCATAACGCTCACCATTATAATAGTACCAAATTTTATTCAAAAAGTCATTAAAGTACCAATTTTTTAGAATAATAAGGTACATAAAGTTTTGCATACAGATATAAAACAAAAAAGACTTAAAACGTTAATAGCATTTTAGGTCTTTTATTTTTCAATCTTATCTGATGCACAATCTGATGATTTTATATTACTAAAATCATAGGAATTATTACTTGATAAATAGAACATATCTTTATTCATAACACCAGTACAATTTTTACCATTTAAATTAATTAGGCCATCTTGTTCTAAATCATTAAGAGTAAACCGACAAGTACTACTATCACAAGTACCACCAACTACCTTATCAGAATAATACTTTGCTATGTACATATGAGCTGCATTTGATATTTTTTCATCTAAAATAGTTTGGTCTGTTTCTTCTTTTTTATTAATTTGCTTAGTCATATTTGGTGCTGCAACCGCAATTATAACACCCAAAATGACTACTATTGCAAGTAATTCTATTAATGTGAAACCATAATTATTCTTCATTATGCACCACCACTTTCTATTCTAAATCTAATCCTGGTTCAGGATTTAAACTAAAGTCTGCTATATCGCCTCTTAAATAGGCATAATAACCCGCTGCACCAATCATTGCAGCATTATCAGTACAATACTTTATTTCAGGTTTTAAAAGCTCTACATCAAGCTCTTTGCATACTTCTTCTAAAGCTTTTCTTAGACCGCTGTTAGCAGAAACTCCACCTGCAACCAATAGCTGTTTAACACCATATTCTTTTAATGCACGTTTGGTCTTCTTAACTAATATACCTACTGCCGTTTCTTGGAATGATGTTGCAAGATCCTCCTTGTTTATTTCACGACCTCTTTGTCTTTCATTATGAACTAGGTTAATAACAGCACTTTTAATACCACTAAAACTAAAGTCATATGATGAATCATCTTTAGGGGCTGGAAGGTTATACGTGTGTTTACCTAAACTTGCCATTTTATCCATTAAAGGTCCGCCTGGATATGGAATACCAACTACTCTTGCCACCTTATCATAAGCCTCGCCTACTGAATCATCTAAAGTACTTCCTATTTTCTTAAATGAAAATTCTTTATCCATATAAACTATTTCGGTGTGTCCTCCTGATACAACTAGGCATAGTAAAGGAAACTTAAAATCTCCAACAAACTTATTTGCATATATATGTCCCGCCATATGATTTACCTTAACAAGTGGTTTTCCAGTTGCAAAAGAAAGTGCCTTAGCAGCTTCTATTCCAATTAATAAAGCTCCATTTAATCCTGGTCCATAAGTTACCGCAATTGCATCTATATCATTAAACGTCATATTAGCCTTTTTTAAACATTCTTCAAATACCATAGTAATTGCACCAGTATGATTACGGCTTGCTATTTCTGGAACTACGCCTCCAAATTTTTTGTGTATATCAATTTGTGATAAAACGACGGTAGCTATTTCAGTATTACCATTTTTTATTATACTTGCACTTGTTTCATCACAACTAGTTTCAATTGCAAATATATAAACATCTTTCATTTTATCACCTCAAATCCATTTTCATTAAATATCCATCAGAGCCTTCATAATATCCTTTTCTTGTTGCAACAACAGAAAAACCGATGCTTTTATAAAGACCTATTGCAATTTTGTTTGTTTTATTTACTTCCAAGGTTATGTTATCGCACCTTTCACTTATTATATCATTAATAAGATAATTTAGTAAGGCTTTAGCATAGCCTTTATTTCTACTTTTAGGATCAACTGCGATATCAATTATTTCTGCTCTTTCATAAATTATGCTATAAACTATAAAACCAATAATTTTTTCTTCTTCTATAATTACTAATGCATCTGAAAAGTCATCCAGCAAAAACTTATAGTTATCGTGAAGGTGTAATCCTAGTTTTTCTATATCTGGTATATCTTCTTTTTTATAATTTCTAATTTTCATTTTTCTTCTTTTCCGCATCTATCTTTTTCAAGTAAATAGGAACCAAAGAATGTGGATTTATACATTGTTTTGATAGTGCATAATTTATTACCTTTAAGTAATCATAATCATTTATTATTTTTACATTAACCTTGTTACTAGTTTGTAACATATCTTTTAAGCTTTGTAAATATTCATTATCTTCCATGCTTACTAATGTAATATTTTTGCTATTAAATTTTAATTTATCACTTGAAAGTTCTAAATAATCTTCACATGTATAATTATCAGAATAAATACCAACATAGGATGCATTTTTCTTGTCTGGAATAACACTTATTACAACATCATCATCTATTCCTACTCTTAATGCTTCCAAATTATTTAATTTATATATTTTTTTGCTCAAGGTCCATGCAAGAGTTTTACAAACGGTAACACCTACCCTAATCCCTGTAAAACTGCCTGGTCCATTTAAAACAACATAATTGTCTATGTCATTTGGTTTTAGGTTAAATTTTTCTAAAATACTTTTAATTTCGTTCATAAGGTAATTTGAGTGCTTGCTATATGAATCAACGTTTGATACTAAAAGAAGCTCATCATTTAAGGCGAGTGCAACAGATAAGCTTTTTCTAGATGAATCTACAAATAAAGTTTTCAAAGTACATCCTCACATAAATCTTCATATTTACTACCATATGGAGTAATAGTTAAAGTTCTTTTTTCTTCTCCGGTAATTTTGAATTTAATTTCCAAACGTTCTTCTGGTAATTCAGATTCTATCATATCTGCCCATTCAATTATTACAACACCATCTTTTTTTAGATATTCTTCTAACCCAAGATCAGTAATATCTCCTTCTAGACGATATACATCCATATGATACAAGTTCATTTCTCCAGATGTATACTCCTTTATTATGTTAAACGTTGGAGAAGTAATGTTTTCTTCAATACCTAATGCGCCTGCAAAACCTTTAGTGAAAACGGTTTTACCACTACCTAATTCACCTATTAAGCAAATAACCATATTATTAAATTTTTCTGATTCAAAGTTTTGAGCCAAAACTATTGTATCTTCTTCTGAGTTTGTAGTTATTTTATATTCCATTTTAATCACCATAAATATTATAGTAAAAAAAAAACTTTATTACAATAAAAAAGTTTCATTTTACAAAATGTTACAAAAAACGTAAATTAAATAAAATATAATATTTTAGTAATTAGGAAATTCCGTATTAATAATTTCTTCTAATTTTAAATATGATTCATATAATTTTTCATCTAATTCATTATATGTATCAGTATTTCTTTTTAATTTTTTCATACTATTACTAATAATGTTAATAACATATTTGCAATATAACTTGCTAGCTTTAAATATTATTTTAACCACCTTCTATATAATAAATTATAAATTATATAAAAATCAAAGAATAGTATGAGAAATTTCTGATATATCAAGTATCAGATTATTATATTAAAATTTATATGAGGGGTGATATTATGGCGTTTATTCCAAAAAGGACTAAAGAAAAGGAGCCAGCCGGCTATAAATCACTATACATAAAAGAAAAATTAATAAAAGAAATTGAAAAGATAGCAAAAGAAAACAATACTTCCTTTAATAATGTAATTATTTCTATGATTGAGCAGTGTTTAGAAAAAAAATAAACGCTGTTTTTTTAAATAATAATATGATTATTAAGTTATTTTTATATTATTTTTCATTAGATGTATAGTAAAAGGACTTACTCGTGTAGGTCCTTTTTATTGCATAAAAAAACCGGCAACGTCTTATTTTCGCTTACACTATCGTCAGCGCTGAAGTGCTTAACTGCTGTGTTCGAGATGGGAACAGGTGTGTCCACTTCGCTATCGTCACCGATTAAATATAGAGAAATAATTCTCTGAAAACATGATAATACGGTTTTAATCAAATTAATAGGGTTAAACTCTCGATCTATTAGTACTAGTCAGCTCAACATATCACTATGCTTCCACGTCTAGCCTATCAACCAGATAGTCTTTCTGGGATCTTAGTTTTTAAAAAACAGGAAAATTCATCTTGAAGTTGGCTTCCCACTTAGATGCTTTCAGCGGTTATCC